>NZ_QREV01000017.1 GCF_003363715.1 Parabacteroides acidifaciens | reverse complement strand
ACGGTCGTAATGGCAAAGAGGACGGTCGTAATTGCTGGAAACGCTCGAAAAAGAGGAAAAAGTCCCTTTTTGAGGTCAAAAAAGCGGATTAACATTTATTGAGTTTCGGATGCCTTTCGAGCTTGAAAAATGCGTTTTATACAATAAGCCCCCCCGGATAGTTGAAAGTTAAGAGTTGAAAGTTGGAAGGGAACGCAAAATGACATGCTGTGATGGATCCGGATTTTTCAATTTGCATTCATGTTTATACAACCAAAAAAGGCTGGAACTCTGTTCCGGCCTTTTTTGGTTGTGTTTAGCCTTTTCTTTTAAATAGCGGGAGAGTAAGGTGTTCTTTTGTGTTGGTTGGGAAAATAAAAAAAGCAATCATGCAAATCATGATTGCTCTCTATTAAATGGTGGGCGTTGACGGATTCGAACCGCCGACCCTCTGCTTGTAAGGCAGATGCTCTGAACCAGCTGAGCTAAACGCCCGAATGTGAAATCAATTTGGTAGTGAGTGGGCGTTGACGGATTCGAACCGCCGACCCTCTGCTTGTAAGGCAGATGCTCTGAACCAGCTGAGCTAAACGCCCAAAGTGAAATCAATTCGTTATGAAAGGTGGGCGTTGACGGATTCGAACCGCCGACCCTCTGCTTGTAAGGCAGATGCTCTGAACCAGCTGAGCTAAACGCCCTTTCATTCTTCATTAAGTAAAGTTGTACGCTCTATCTCTCTAAAGCGCTGCAAAGATACGGCTTTTTTTATTACCTCCAAATATTTTAGAGAAAAAGTAGAAAAAAACTACTTCTCTACCTATATGTATTAAGATTTATAGTAACTTTGCAGCTCCATATTAATAATGTATATGATATTTTCGACACTGACAGCAATTTCGCCTGTAGACGGGCGATACAGAAATAAAGCCGAGAACCTGGCGGCTTACTTTTCAGAATATGCACTCATCAAGTATAGAGTGCAGGTGGAGATAGAGTATTTTATTACTCTGTCCGAGTTTCTCCCGCAGCTTCAAGCTTTGGCTACTGCGGAGAACAAAGAGGCTTTGCGGAAAATTTACCGTGAGTTTTCAGTTGAGGACGCAACCCGCATTAAGGAGATCGAGAGCGTAACAAACCATGATGTAAAGGCAGTTGAATATTTTATTAAGGAAAAGTTTGATCAGTTGTCTTTGCAGGAGTATAAGGAATTTATCCATTTCGGATTGACCTCACAGGATATTAACAATACTTCTGTCCCCTTGTCTATCAAGGATGCACTGAACGAGGTGTACTACCCCGGCTTGCAGGAAGTGATCGACATGTTGAAGAAATATGCCGAAGACTGGGCGGAGGTTTCCATGTTGGCCAAGACACACGGGCAACCGGCTTCTCCGACTCGGTTGGGGAAGGAAGTGATGGTGTTCGTTTACCGTTTGGAACAGCAGGTGAAGCTGTTGAAAGCGACACCTGTTTCTGCCAAGTTCGGCGGGGCAACCGGTAACTTCAATGCGCATCATGTGGCTTACCCGGGATATGACTGGAAGGCATTTGGAAATAAGTTTGTGAATGAAGTGTTAGGGCTGAGCCGTGAGGAATGGACCACGCAGATTTCCAACTACGACAACCTGGCTGCTATTTTCGACGGAATGAAACGGATCGATACGATCCTGATCGACCTGTGCCGCGACTTCTGGCAGTATGTTTCGATGGAATATTTCAAACAGAAGATCAAAGCCGGCGAGGTGGGATCTTCCGCCATGCCGCATAAGGTAAACCCGATCGACTTCGAAAACGCAGAAGGCAACTTGGGTATGGCAAATGCTATCTTGACACATCTGGCGATGAAGTTGCCGATTTCGCGTTTGCAGCGCGACTTGACAGACTCTACGGTGCTTCGTAATGTCGGTGTACCCATGGCCCATATTGAAATAGCATTCAAAAGCTTAACAAAAGGACTGGGTAAGTTGTTATTGAACGAGAAAGCGTTGTACCGGGATTTGGATAACTGCTGGGCTGTGGTGGCCGAAGGCATTCAGACTATTCTTCGTCGTGAAGGATATCCGAAACCTTACGAAGCATTGAAAGCCTTAACCCGTACAAACGAAGGCATTACTGCCGGATCGATCAGTGATTTTATCGATCAGTTGCAGGTTAGCGATGCCGTTAAAGCAGAATTAAAGGCGATAACGCCGCATAATTATACAGGTATTTAGTGAGAAACAATGGGTAGCCGTGAGGTTACCAAGTAGTTAATTATCATTTAATTTACAACAAATGAGCACAGAAGAAAGAGATGAATCTCAACCGCGTCCAAGAAAGGTGATACCAAGTATCAGACGGGAAAACACAGACCAGGATTCTGAAAGAAGACCTTACAATCAAGGTTATAACAGACCTGAAGGAAACAACTATGAACGGAGACCGTATAACCGTCCAACTCGGGATGACCGTGGCGGTTATAACTCTTATGGGGACAACCGCTCTTCTTATGGGGACAGACCGAGTCGCCCGCGTACGTATGATAACCGCGAAGGTGGCGGTTACAATAAACCGTATAACCGCGACAATGGTGGAAACCGTGGCTATGGTAACAATCGTGAAGGAGGTTACAACAACAGACCTTCTTATGGAAACAATCGTCCGTCTTACGGAAATGATCGTCCTTCTTACGGCAATGACCGCTCTTATGGCGGTGATCGTCCGTCCTATGGTGATCGTCCGTACAATCGTCCGACTCGTCCCAGCAACTATGAAGACAGGGGCAAAGCATACTCTGCTACTCCGGCCGGTGAAGGTGTTTCGGGTGACGGCGTAAAGAAAAGAAGACCGCGTGTAGGGGATACCCGCGTAAGTTCGCCTTACGACAACCGTGATAATCGCGGCGGCAGACCTTCATACGGTAACAACCGTCCTTATGGCAATAATGGCGGTGGCGGACGTGGCGGTTATAATAATAACAGACGTCCGAACAATAATCGCCGTACGGGTGATTATAATCCGAATGCGAAGTACAACTTCCAGAAGCAGTTGAAGTATAAGGAAGTGTTGGCTGATCCGAACGAACCGATCCGTTTGAATAAGTTCTTGTCTAACGCTGGTGTTTGTTCACGTCGCGAGGCAGATGAATTTATCCAGGCTGGTGCCGTTAAGGTTAACGACGTGGTGGTAACTGAATTGGGTACGAAGATCACACGCCAGGATAAGGTGTTGTTCAACGAACAGCCGGTTCAGATCGAAAGCAAGGTGTATATCGTGCTGAATAAGCCGAAGAATTGCGTGACGACATCCGACGACCCGCAGGAACGTCTGACTGTTATGGATTTGGTAAAGAACGCTTGCCAGGAACGTATTTATCCGGTAGGCCGTCTGGACCGCAATACGACAGGTGTACTGCTGTTGACTAACGATGGCGATCTGGCTTCCAAGCTGACTCATCCGTCATTCAAGAAGAAAAAGATCTACCACGTATGGTTGGATAAGAACGTGTCTATCGAAGATATGGAAAAGATCGCTAACGGATTGGAACTGGAAGACGGAGAAATCCATGCCGACGCAATCAGTTACGCAAGCGAAGAGGATAAGAGCCAGGTCGGTATCGAAATCCACTCCGGACGTAACCGTATCGTACGCCGTATTTTCGAATCACTCGGCTATCATGTGATTAAACTGGACCGTGTCTATTTTGCCGGCCTGACCAAAAAGAACCTGGGACGTGGAAAGTGGCGTTATCTGAACGAACGTGAGGTGAACGCGCTCCGCATGGGTGCTTTTGAATAAATATAAGAGTTTAGCCGGTTGGAAAAGCCGGCTAACTTGTTTTGATTACCTAAGAATAAAAATATAAACATGGAAGCAATTAAAAGAACAAAGATTGTAGATGTGCTGAAAAGCGATGCTTTCGGTACGACCGTTAATGTGAAAGGCTGGGTGCGTACCCGGCGTGGTAGTAAACAGGTTAGTTTTATAGCCCTGAACGACGGTTCTACAATAAATAATGTTCAGATCGTTGTAGACGTGGATAAGCTGGGCGAAGAATATCTGAAGCCGATTACGACAGGTGCCAGTATCAGCGTAAACGGTACGCTGGTGCAGTCGCAGGGGAAAGGCCAGAGTGTGGAGATCCAGGCTACCGAGATCGAAATTTACGGTAGTGCGGACCCGAATACATATCCTTTGCAGAAGAAAGGTCATTCGATGGAATTCCTGCGTGAGATCGCTCACCTCCGTCCGCGTACGAATACGTTCGGGGCAGTATTCCGTATCCGTCATAACATGGCTTATGCCATTCATAAATTTTTCCATGACAGAGGTTTCTTCTATTTCCACACACCGCTGATCACAGCTTCCGACTGTGAGGGCGCAGGACAGATGTTCCAGGTAACGACGATGAACCTGTACGATCTGAAGAAGGATGAAAACGGATCTATCATTTATGATAACGACTTCTTCGGCAAACAGGCAAGCCTGACTGTTTCCGGCCAGTTGGAAGGCGAGTTGGCTGCTACGGCTTTAGGACAGATTTATACGTTCGGCCCGACTTTCCGTGCTGAAAACTCCAATACGCCGCGTCACTTGGCCGAGTTTTGGATGATCGAACCGGAAGTGGCTTTCAACGATATCCTGGACAATATGCAGTTGGCTGAAGAGTTCATCAAGTACTGCGTACAATGGGCTTTGGATAACTGTATGGACGATATCAAGTTCTTGAACGATATGTTCGACAAGGGCCTGATCGAACGTCTGCAAGGTGTGTTGAAAGACGACTTTGTCCGCTTGGCTTATACGGAAGGAATCAAGATTCTGGAAGAAGCGGTTGCCAAGGGCCATCAGTTTGAATTCCCGGTATATTGGGGTGTCGATCTGGCTTCCGAGCATGAACGCTATCTCGTTGAAGAGCATTTCAAACGTCCGGTTATCCTGACTGATTATCCGAAAGAGATCAAGGCTTTCTATATGAAGCAGAATGAAGACGGCAAGACAGTCCGTGCGATGGATGTATTGTTCCCGAAAATCGGTGAGATCATCGGTGGTTCCGAACGTGAAGCTGATTATGACAAGTTGATGAACCGTATCAATGAAATGGGTATTCCGATGAAGGATATGTGGTGGTATCTCGATACACGTCGTTTTGGTACTGTGCCTCATTCCGGTTTCGGTTTAGGTTTCGAACGCCTGCTGTTGTTTGTTACAGGTATGACAAACATCCGCGATGTGATTCCTTTCCCGCGTACACCGAAGAATGCAGATTTCTAATCTGTATCCGCATAATAAATAAAAAACTCCGCGTAGTCCAGAAGTTCTGCGCGGAGTTTTTTTTATTTATTCATCATCCAGGTCGATTGGAATCTGCCGTTTGAATGCTTCCTTAAAGGAGATGAGCGATTCGGTCCGGGCAAGTCCCAACGGCTGCAGTTTATTATGGATGATACTTAGTAAGTGCTGGTTGTTTTTGGCATATATCTTAATAAACAGGTCATACTGTCCTGTGGTATAATGGCATTCTACTACTTCGGGAATCTCCTTTAGAGCTTCCGTTACGGCGGGAAACTGTCCGGGTGATTTGAGGAATAAGCCCATATACGCACATGTTTCATAGCCGACTTTCGTATTGTCGACAATGAATTCGGAGCCTTTGATAACACCCAGATTTGTCAGTTTCTGAATGCGTTGGTGTATAGCAGCTCCCGATACATTACACTCCCTTGCCACTTCAAGGAAAGGCATACGGGCATTGCCTATGATTAATTTTAATATCTTCTCGTCAAGTTCATCCAGTTGATGGTGTGCCATAATTTATCTATATTTGTATATCTGTATTATCTGTTCTTACAATCTTAATACAAATATAATTAATCTCTAATGATTAATCCATATTTTTTAGTATAATATTTTATTTTGTAAGTCTCTTTTGTAATAGTAATCATCAATTTTATGGTCTTATGGATTTAAAATCAACAGTAATATGTAAGCCGGTTAAGGATTTTACCGATCCGGTATTGGATTTGATAGAGAAAACATATACGGAATCTTTTCCGGAAGAGGAACGCCGTGACTTCTCGCTTGTGCGTGGTTTGGTAAAAGACGAACCTCGGTTTGTTGTATATGCCTTGTCGAGAGATGGCCGGTATGCCGGCTTCATCACCGGTTGGCTTTTCGATGGTTACACGTATGCGGAGCATTTTGCCATCGATCCGTCAGCCCGTAACGGTGGGATAGGGGCGGAGGCCATGAAGCAATTCCTTGCCTTTTGCGGAACTCCGGTCGTATTGGAAGTAGAGATGCCTGCCGACGAGATGAGTCGGCGCAGAATCGGCTTTTATGAGCGCTTAGGCTATACGTTAGATCATCATGTCTATCATCAACCGCCTTACAGGGATGGCGGGGAATGGCTGGAAATGCGGCTTATGACGTATGGAAATATTGATCTGGAACATTCTTTCGAGCAGGTAAAGAATTGTCTGCATAAGTATGTTTATGGCGTTAAAGGTTTATGATCCGGATAGAAAAACAATAAAAAAAGGCGGGGTTTTCACCTCGCCTTTTTTGTAAGTATATCCTCGGATCAGTCTGCTGCCTGACGGGCAGAATAACTAATCTTCAATGCGTATGCTTCACGAAGCGCTTGCTTAACGTCTGTGATCAGACCCATCTTGGTTTCTTGATCGGCCTTGATAGATACAGTCATAAACGGCTGGTCATCTTCTTTCATACTGGATTTTTCCTGTGCGATGTAATCCTGAATTTCTGCTACTTCAGCGAACTTGTCGTTCAACTGCAGACGAGCTTCAGAACCCATCTTAGCCTGATATTCCGCTGTCGGCTTTCCTACATAGATGAACGTAACCAACGATTTCTTTTCCAGCTTCTGAAGTTCAGTAGCCTGTGGAGCTCGGAATTGTACCATCAATGTTACTTCACGCATAGATGTTACCATCATGATGAAGAACAAGAAAGCGAACACCAAGTCAGGTAATGATGACGTATTCAATTCGGGCATTTCACGTCCGCCCGCTTTACTAAACTTTCCCATTACTTTTTATCTCCATAATTTTTGGGTTCTGCTTCAGATATCTTTTGCGGATAAATCTGCTGCACAGCCTTTTGTTGTTCTTCTTCCAGATCTGCAAATGCTTTTCCGAATTTCTTTCTGGAAATATCATCACGCAGTTCATTGTATGCTTTAGCCAGTTCATTCTGAACACTAATATATGCCTGATATTCAGTACCACGGTCATTCTGCAAAGAAATAACGTGTTTTTTAGCGGTCATCACTTTTCCGAAGAAAGGAACATCCTCTTCTGTTTTTTCGGGCTTATTAGCATCGTTAAACGGATTATCAATGAAATCCTTAACCTTGTCTTTCAATTGCTTGATGTCGACGAATTGATCGCCGCAGAGAATCTGGTTGTTACTGTTGATCAGCACGACCAGCAAGTTTCTCTTGTTTACATCAACATCATTCTTCTTTTGATCTTTAGGTACAGGAGGCGGCAAACGTCTTGCCAAACCTTTATCTGTATCCATGGATGTAGTAATAAGGAAGAAGATCAGCAACATGAAAGCAATATCGGCTGAAGAAGAACCATTGATACCCGGTGTCTTTCTTTTCTTACCCATTTCTTTCTTGTTTAATCAAATTTCGTTATTACTATTATTTAATCATTCTTTTAACAGAGCCCCAAACTACACAGGCTATGATCAAAACCAACAGAACAACTGTAGACATAATCCACATATCTGTGATTTTCAACCAACCGGCTGTGTTGAATTCTTGTGAGTCTGCATTCAATCCATTCAACGGAGTAGCATCACCTATGGAATAAGTAATGAACATCATTGCTGCGAATGCAACTACTACAACTAATGAGGTAACTGCTGATTTAGGATTTACTTTCAGTAAGGTGATAAACTGCCAGATAGCAAATAACACCATACTAATGATCGTGATAAAGAATAATGCAGAAGTCCAGTTTAACAACAGACCTGTATGTACATATTCTATCATTTCTTCGCCCGGGTTGACTACGCCTCCCCCGAAGAACATACCCAGTACGACAAGGCTGATCAATGACACGATCAGCAGTGTCCAGCTGGACATTTTTCTTATTTTAGTAACTGCCATAGTTGTCTATTATTTTTTGAATTTAAGGTTGTATTTGATAACTAAGTCCAGCAAAGTGATAGAAGCATCTTCCATCTGGTTCAGGATAGCTTCCAATTTGCTCAACAAATAGTTATAGAATACCTGAAGGATCAAAGCTACGATCAAACCACCTACTGTTGTGATCAAAGCCACTTTCATACCACCGGCAACAACCGTCGGGCTGATATCACCAACCTGTTCGATTTTATCGAACGCCATGATCATACCGACTACAGTACCCAAGAATCCTAATGACGGAGCCATAGCGATAAACAATGTGATCCAAGACATGTTCTTTTCCAAAAGACCGCCCTGAACACCACCGTAAGAAACGATAGATTTTTCAACAACGTCAATACCCTGATCAATTCTCATCAAACCTTGGTATGCGATAGAAGCGATAGGACCTCTTGTATCACGAGCAATAGCTTTAGCTCCTTCTACATCTCCTTTATCCAATGCGTCTTCAATACCTTTCAGCAATTTGCTTGAATTAGTTTCAGCCAAGTTCAGGTAGATGATTCTTTCCAAGCAGAAAGCCAAACCGAAAATCAATGCAATGGCAACCAAACTCATAAAGTTGGCACCACCTTCGATAAACTTAGTCTTTAAAGCTTGGTACATACCACCTTCAATAGCGGCTTCGGTTGCTTCTTGCGCGAATGCTACGGAAGTGATTCCAAGAGCACATAAACTCATGAATGTTTTTGCAAAATACTTTTTCATTGTGTGTTTAATTTTTAAGATTAATAATTCTCTTATTTGTTTTTATTTTTTTGTTATTAATAATCATCATGGTTCCTTAAAGCGGAGAGAGCGGGATTCGAACCCGCGAAACCCTTTAGAGGTTTACACGCTTTCCAGGCGTGCCTCTTCAACCACTCGAGCATCTCTCCAAAAGCGAGCTACCGCTTTTTTCTAAAACGGGTGCAAAATACGAAAAAAATCGCATATCCAAACGTTTCAGTGCACAAATCTATAGTTTTTGCCTGATATATTCATAATATCTGGCGGATAAATTTAGAATACGGACGAAAATATCTCACTATCTCGGTTTATTCTCGATTTTAAACAAATTCAACGCGTTTTTTCTTGCCGTTTCAACCGTCTCTTCGAGTGTTAGTCCATAGGTTTGAGCGACTCTTTCAGCTGTTTTCCAAATATAGACCGGCTCGTTCCTTTTTCCCCGGTAAGGGACAGGTGCGAGATAGGGAGCGTCTGTTTCCAAAACTATTTTATGGATGTCTGTCTGCCGGATAATTTCCGATAATCGTGAGTTTTTGAAAGTTATTACGCCATTGATTCCGATTTTGAAGTTTGTTAATTTTTTTATTTCTTCAAGCTCGTCCTCATTTCCTGTAAAACTATGGAATACTCCGGTCATTTTTTCACACCCTACCTTATATAAGGAGTCGAAAACTTCCGGAAACGCATCACGGGTGTGGATGGCGACCGGCAACCCGAGGTCGATACTCCATCGGAGTTGTTCCTCGAATACTTCTTTTTGCTGCTTCAGATAGGTTTTATCCCAATATAGGTCGATGCCGATTTCGCCTATTCCGCAGTACGGGCGTTTATTTAGCCAGGACTCCGTTGTCTTCAGGTTTTCGGCATAGTGCTCGTCCACACTTGTCGGATGCAGCCCCATCATCGGATAGGCAAAATCCGGATAGCGGTCGCAGAGGTCGTGCATCCGTCCGATCGTAGTCGTGTCTACATTGGGAAGGAGCAAGGCGTCGATGCCGGACTCTTTTGCGATGGCGACCAGTTCATCCTGTTGCGGGTCGAACTCTTCCAGATATAGATGATTATGTGTGTCGATCAGCTTCATATCAAGACTGGCGGTTCATTAAACGGGCACTGACTTCTTTTAATATGTTCAATCTTTCGGGAGCAACACTTAGCGATGCCAGGCATTTCATTGCCTGTTCGTAATAAATGTGTATTTTGTCTTCGGATAACTCCTTCAGATGCAATTGGCTGTAAATATCTGTTACAGCCGCGATCTTCTCTGCCGGATCGAATGTCTTTTTACTGATCCAGTTTTCCAACTCTGCTTTTTGTGCGTCCGAAGCACGGCGAAGCGCGTTGATCAGCATAAATGTCTTTTTGTTACACAAGATGTCCCCGCCGATGTTTTTGCCGAAAGTGGCTGTGTCTCCATATACGTCCAGCAGGTCGTCTTGCAGTTGGAATGCCAGCCCGATGTTGATACCGTATTGATACAATGCCTCTGCTTCAGCTTTCGAAGCATTTCCTGCAATCGCTCCCATTTTCAAGGCGCAGGCGATCAGTACAGCCGTCTTCAGCCGGATCATTTCAATATATTCTTCTTCCGTCACGTCTGTTCTCGATTCGAACTCCATGTCGTACTGTTGTCCGCCGCAGATTTCAAGTGCGGTAACGGTAAACAGGTTCAGTATTTCTTTTAATGATTCGGATTTCGTTTCACCGATCAGTTGGTAGGCTGCGATCAGCATGGCATCACCGGAGAGGATAGCCGTGTTTGCATTCCATACTTTGTGTACGGTCGGTTTGTTTCTTCGCATGTCGGCTTCGTCCATCAGGTCGTCATGCAGAAGCGTGAAGTTGTGGAATACTTCGAGTCCGAGTGCGGGTTTGACCGCATCCTCTACATCTTCTTTATACAGGTTACAAGCCATCAATACCAATGCCGGACGGATTCTTTTCCCTCCCAATGAAAGGATGTATTCGATCGGGTCGTATAAGCTTTTGGGAGGATGGGGGAATTGAAGCTGGGCGATTTCCTGCTCTATCTTTTGTAAGATCTCATTAAAAGCGTACATAAATCATTTGTTTAAATAAAAAAGGCTGCTTTCAATCGCAGCCTTTTATACTATTTACATGTTATTATTGCAGTCTGAATGTAACAGGCACTGTATATTTAACACGTACGGGTTTACCTCTCTGCTTACCAGGTGACCACTTCGGCATGCTGTTGATCACACGGAGAGCTTCTTTGTCCAACGATGGGTCAACACCACGAATAACTTCAGCGTCTACGATGGAACCGTCTTTGTTAACCACGAACGAGCAGGATACACGACCCTGGATTCCGTTTTCCTGTGCAATAACCGGATATTTGATTGATTTTGACAGGTACTGTAACAAAGCCATCTGGCCGCCCGGGAATTCAGGCATTGTTTCTACGACCGTAAAGATCTGCTGTGAAGATTCTTCTTCTTCCTCTACTACTGCAGGAGGCGTATAGGCTTCAACCTGTGCTGAAGAAGCGTCGTCTTCAGAAGAAATGATGTCTACATCATCCAACTTAACGTCATCTTCTACAACGTTCAATTCCTCTGCAATAGCAGGTGCTGGGGGTGGCGGAGGAGGGGGAGGAGTATCCTCCGGTCTCGTGATTTCCACTTCTTCTTCCGCGATGATATCAGCAACGCCCCCACTCTGGACGATTGTGACCTCGCGGTCGCTCCATTCGAAGCCAACGAACAGTACTGCAAGTCCGACGATCATGCCCATCAGGACACCTAACGTCTTACCTTTTTCCAGGTCCGCTTTTGGTGATTTCTTAACTTCCATATCTCTTAATGTTTAAAGATGTGTTTTTCTTTTGCGACAAATATACGGATTATTTTCTAAATCCGAACGATTCGTATTAAATACTGATGCATTTTTACTTTTTTTTTGACTGGAAATAAAAATAATAGCTTCCATATACCTTTTTCCGGTTTTTCCCGTTTCTGTAATTGGGATGTTATATGCCCGCATTTATTATCTTTGTACGCATTTTACCAGATAAATATGAGACATTTTCTGTTTATATTCTTCTTTTCCTTTCTGTTACAGGCTGCCGTTGCCCAGACCGGCGATGCCGGATACACGTTCCTGCGTTATCCGTCTTCGGCAAGGGCGAACGCGATGGGCGGCAATACGATGTCGCTGATCGAGCGGGACCCTTCGCTGATCTTTCATAACCCGGCCTTATTGGGGGCGGAAATGGATAAGATGGTCAACTTGAACTACTTGAATTATATATCGGATATCAATGTCGGCAGCGCCCTTTTCACCCGCGCATTGAAGGAAAAAGCGGCCTGGGGCGTGGGAGCTTCGTTCTTCAGCCAGGGAAATATCCGGGGCATGTCGGTGGAAGGACTTCCGACGGGCGATTTTACGGCTAAGGATATCAGCGTGAACGGTTTCTTCTCATACGACCTTTCCGAACGCTGGCGCGGCGGGGTCGCACTCAAGTTTCTCTATTCCGGCATAGGAGATTACACCTCGATGGGGCTGGCTGTCGATGCCGGGTTGAGCTATTATAATTCGGAAAAGGAGTTCTCTTTCGGCTTTGCCTTCAAGAATATCGGGGCACAACTGAAGGCGTATGAAGACGAAAGGCAGAAGATGCCCTGGGATATCCAGATGGGAATCACAAAGCGGATGGCACACGCTCCGATCCGCCTGTCGCTGACCGCCCAATACCTGACTAAGTGGAAGCTCGATTATGTGGACGACACCGACAATACATACAAGGAAGACAATTTCTTCAAGTCTTTCATCAAACACATGGTGATCGGCGTCGATTATGTCCCTTCCGAGAACTTCTGGCTCGGCGTCGGATATAATCCCAAGACGGCTTTGGACATGAAGCTGCAGGGCGGGAATGCCCTTGCCGGTTTCTCCGGTGGCGCCGGTGTGAAGATCAAGATGTTCGACGTGGGCGTTTCGGTTGCCAAATATCATCCGTCGGCTCTTTCCATGATGCTGAGTATCTCTACTACGATCAGCGATTTCTAAGGACTGTCCTTTTCATGGGCACCTTTTATCCTTTTACTAACGTCTCGTAAGTTGTCCGCCGCCCGGTGAACGATCGTCCGCTTGGCGGTGAACGATCGTCCGGCGGCAAGCGAACGATCGTTCGCCACCAAGCGGACAACTAATGGAATGGCTGGAAAATGTTAACGGACGAGGATGAATCGGATAAATTATGCAGAAGGGAGCCGCAAACTGTTGTATATTTGTATCCTCTTACATTAATATAATATCGAACGATGAAAAAGATAATTATAGCGATAGACGGTGTCTCTTCTACCGGGAAGAGCACGATGGCGAAAGACCTGGCGAAGGAGCTGGGTTATACCTATATCGATACCGGGGCGATGTATCGCGCCGTGACGTTGTACAGCCTGCAACATGGATTCTTTACGGACGGCGGGATCGACGAGCCGAAGTTGCAGGCCGCGATGAACGACATCGATATTTCCTTCCGCCTGAATCCGGAAACCGGACGGCCCGACACGTATCTGAACGGTGTAAAGGTGGAAAAGGAAATCCGGGGAATGGAAGTAGCCAACCGGGTAAGCCCGATCGCCGCGTTGGGTTTTGTGCGCCGTGCGATGGTTGCCAAGCAACAGGAGATGGGCCGTGCGAAAGGAATCGTGATGGACGGACGGGATATCGGAACGGTTGTCTTCCCGGATGCGGAACTGAAGATATACGTGACAGCCAGCCCCGAAGTGCGTGCCCAGCGCCGTCTGGACGAACTGAAGGCCAAAGGTGAGGCGGCTTCTTTCGAGGAAGTGCTTGAAAATGTAAAGACACGTGACCATATCGATATGACGCGCGCGGAAAGTCCGCTCCGTAAAGCCGACGACGCGCTGGAGTTGGATAACTCGCAGATGACGATTGCCGAGCAGAAAGCCTGGCTGTTGGAACAGTATAAGAAAGTCATAACGGCGGATTGATTATGATAGAAGTCGAGATAGATAACGGTTCCGGCTTTTGCTTCGGTGTGGTGACGGCTATCGAAAGTGCCGAACGCGAACTGAAGAATACGAATACGTTGTATTGCCTCGGGGACATCGTGCACAACAGCCTCGAAGTGGAACGGCTCGAGGCTTCGGGCCTGCGGACGATCGGACACGACGAGTTCAGCCGCCTCGAAGGGGAAAAGGTGCTGCTCCGTGCGCACGGCGAACCGCCTTCGACGTATGAGATCGCCCGGCGGAACAACATCACGATTGTGGATGCGACCTGTCCCGTTGTGCTCCGCCTGCAACGCAAGATTCATAAATGCTACGAAGCGACGCGCGACAGCCATACGCAGGTTGTGATCTACGGAAAGAAAGGACATGCCGAGGTGAACGGCCTGGTCGGGCAGACGGAAGGCACGGCTATCGTCATCGAGAAGGTGCAGGACCTGGACCGGCTGGATTTTAACCGGAATATCTGCTTGTTCTCCCAGACGACTAAGTCGCTCGACGGTTTCCGCGAGGTGGTGACGGCCATCCAACAACGCATGGCGGACGGCGTGCAGTTCGAATATTTCGATACGATCTGTCGGCAGGTGGCGAACCGGTTGCCGAACATCAAAGTCTTTGCGTCCCGGCATGACTGGGTTTATTTCGTTGCCGGAAAGAAGAGCTCCAACGGGAAGATGTTGTTGGAGGAATGCCGGAAAGCTAATCCGAATACGGTCTTTATCTCAGAGGCAAAAGAGATTACCGAGCCGTTGCCGGAAGGCGTGCGAAGTGTCGGCGTGTGCGGGGCCACATCTACACCGAAGTGGTTGATGGAGGAAGTGGCGGTCCGCATCCGGGAACTGAATTCCGGACGTTGACTTTTCGGATTAAGATTGCATGAAGTTTTGGAAAAAAGACAGCATTTTGGCAAATAATTATTACTTTTGCCGCGAACAATTAAAATATAAGACGCTATGTCTGCAGTTAAGTGTATTGGCATTTTAACGTCCGGAGGTGATGCTCCCGGAATGAACGCTGCTATTCGGGCAGTGACACGTTCCGCTATTTATAACGGAATGTCCGTCAAAGGTATCTATCGTGGATACAAGGGTTTGATAACCGACGAAATTGTAGATTTCAAGACTCAGAACGTAAGTAATATTATCCAGCGCGGCGGTACGATCCTGAAGACTGCCCGTTGCGAGGAATTCAAGACTCCGGAAGGCCGTAAGCTGGCTTATGACAGATTGATGGAGCACGGAATCGATGCCCTGGTTTCGATTGGTGGCGACGGCTCTTTGACCGGTGCCCGTATCTTTGCGCAGGAATTTAACTACCCGATCGTCGGCTTGCCCGGAACGATCGATAATGACTTGTTTGGGACTGATGTTACGATCGGTTATGACACGGCTCTGAATACGATTATGGAGTGTGTGGACAAGATTCGTGACACGGCGACTTCTCACGACCGTCTGTTCTTTATCGAAGTGATGGGACGCGATGCCGGTTTCCTTGCCCTGAACGGAGCGATTGCTTCGGGTGCGGAAGCTGCCATTATTCCGGAAATATCGATGGAGAAAGACCAGTTGGCAGAAATGATTGAAACAGGTTTCCGCAAATCGAAGAACAGTAGTATCGTGCTGGTAGCGGAAAGTGAAGTGACCGGCGGCGCTATGGGCGTGGCTGAACGTGTGAAGAAGGAATATCCGCAGTTCGATGTTCGTGTTTCCATCTTAGGACACTTGCAGCGCGGTGGTTCGCCGACGGCTCAGGATCGTATCTTAGCAACCCGCATGGGCGTTGCTGCTATCGACGCTCTGCTGGATGACCAGCGCAATGTGATGATGGGCATCCAGAACGATGAGATCGTTTACGTTCCCTTCTCCAAAGCAATCAAGAACGACAAACCGATAAACCGCGATTTGTTGGACACATTACGTGTTTCCTCTATCTAATAAAGGGGATGTGTAAAACCCTCGTTCCCGCGCTTGACGCGGGATCGCATTAAAGCCGGCCGTATAAACCTAATTGATAAGGCCTGTTCTTTTGCGGCCCCGCGTCAAGCGCGGGGACAAGGTGATCCCTTTTGACTCCTTTTAGTTTATGTTGAAAGCATAAACATTCCCTCCGAAGTCGGCGGCGAAGATCATCCTGCCGTCAGTTGTTAGCGTGGAGAATAAAGGTGCTCCCGTTTTATGTTTCCAAATTGTCCGTCCGCTCTCTTTATCCACTCCGTAGATGATTCCGTCGGAAGCTCCGAAGTAGACGGTCTTGCCGATTAGGACAGGGCTTGTTTCGATTGTTGCTGCCGGATGGCGCGAATAGGGTGCGGTGTAAACTAAGGCAGGCGATGTCCGGGCTGTCCATTTGACCTCGAAAGTCTGGCGGTCGAGTGCAACCATGCCATCGGTCTGCGTGCCGACAATAATCAAGTCGTCGGTGACTAACGGAGTCGAGTTTACCTGTACGTTGAACGGCAGCTCTTTGCGGACGACGACTCTACCCGAACGGCTGTCGATGATAAAGAGAGACTTGCGGGCGGCGACGTAGAGCAAGCCGTCGACCAGCGCAGGCGTGGCGCCCCGGTCAGTGATTCCGTCCTTATCGAGTTTCCAGAGTAGCTCGCCCGTTTTCGCATCGTTGCCGTAGAAGCCTCGCCAGTTGGCGCCCGAAACGATTACTCCGTCAGCTAACAATGGCCTTGAAGTGGTCGCCTCGCCTTGTGCCCAGCCTTTGTTCAGCCAGAGCGGTTCGCCCGTCTTTCCGTTGTATGCCCCGAATCCTTTTCCGCTGCCTGCATAGACGATGCCGTTGGCGGCTGTCAGTCCGTCGACAAGCACGGGTAGTCCGGCTACATTCATTTTCCTGTCCCATTTCCGTATTCCGGTTTGTGCGTCGATTGCATATAAATAGCCTTCCGCATCTTGCGCGAAGACCGTTCCGCCGTCTACGGCAATCGCGTTCTTGATGGAGTTGCGCACCGGGCATTTCCATAGCAGTTCGCCGGAGTTTGCATCCAGGGCGGAGACTGCGCCTTCCCCTTTTAAGTCTTCGTCGAGGGAAGCGACATATACTTTTCCGCCGGCAATGACCGGAGAGGCAAAGTATAAGTTTGCATTGACATTGCGTATCCAGGCAAGCTGCGGCGTATTAGCTGTCTCCGCCGGCCCGTACAGGAAGGAAGAGCGGCTGACGGCTGTTTCTCCGTTGTTGAACACTGCTTTGGCGGTGATGAAAACACGCTTGCCTTTGCAGGCTGCCGGCAGTTTGGCCGTGCCCGACCAGTTCCAGTCCGTGTTTTGGGAAAGCTGCGTTTCCGGGATGACTGTTTTCCCGTCTGCCGTGCAATTGTAGGTGACACGCGTGGCAGGCGCAACCGCGTTGTAGGCGTTGACCGAGACCGGGAGTTTTCCGTCCGCAGTGATTGCACACGCATCATTGGAGATAGACGCTATTTCGATAGACTTATCTATATATGTATAGCGAAGCGCTGTCCGGACATCTCCTTTCCGGTCCACGTCTATCACGCGGAAGGCGGAGGTCGAGTGGTCGATGCCGCCTTTGTCGAGTGTCGCCGTCGAAATAGTCAGGACATCTCCTTGCTTGCGGACAAAGTGATTGTGCCAGTGTCCGTAGAGCCAGGCTTTCAGATTGTGTTCGTTCAGGTTGATCTGCTCGCTGTCGCTGATGCCGAATACGAATTCATCCCCGGAGGTCAGCAGGTCGTGATTGAACGCAATGACCGGTTTGCCTGCCGGGATTTCTGCCAGGTCATTCTTCAGCCAGCGATAGACGTCTTCTTTCGTGTAACCCGGCTGATGGTCGCCTCCCGCCATGGGCGTGACGATATAGTGGACGTTGCCGAAGTCGAAGGAATAGTAGACCGGCCCGTAGACACTTTCAAAGACCTCTTCCCCGTACTTCCCTTTTACCAGGTCGTGGTTGCCGAGGCAGTAAAACATCGGGCAGTCCATGTTCGATGTATTCATCAGATGGATATGGTTCTTCAATCCGTTCTCGTAGCAGATATCGCCGGTATGGATGATAAAGGCGATTTCCTGGTTGGCGGCGTAATCCCGGATGTTGTTCGCCCAGCTTTCCTGATCGTCGGTGTTGAATATTTCGGTGTCGGAGATGTGGATAAACTTGTGGCTACCGTCCGGCCGGATGCGTCCTTTCCAGGGTTGCAGCCCGAAGTCGTAGGTTTGTTCTTCCCCGCTGATCCGCCGGTAATACCGGTTATCCGTCTTATATCCTGAAGGCGTCGTGATGAAGATGAAACGTTCCCGTTCGTGTCCGGGAAGCGTATAAAGACCTTCGGCATTTGTCCTCACAACGTTCAGCCCGTCGGAAACCCGGACGTCTTTCAATACTTTCTCTCCTTTGTCGTAGACTCCGTTCCGGTTGGCATCTACATACACGCGGCCCTGATAGGCGGCGCTTACCGGCGCAAACGCGGCACAACTTAGTAATAGCAGTATAAGTTTTTTCTTTTTCATGATAATTTAGATAAAAGTGAGATGCGTCAAAACTGTCCCGTTCCCGCGCTTGACGCGGGATCGCATTAGAACCGGCAGTATAAACAACTGATTAATAAAGCCTGCCCTTTTGCGGCCCCGCGTCAAGCGCGGGGACAAGGACTCTTTATTTCTTTCCGGACAAGTTATCCAAGAACAAATCCATCATCCGCTTAGCCGCGACGAACGAACTGATTTCGTTGTTCAATACCTGCTGTTCGGTCACGCCTAACATACCTTCGACAGCCGGGTTGTGATAGAACTTTTCGCGAAGCGTGTCGTTGATGCTTTCATACATCCAGTACTTTGCCTGCTCGTTACGCTTATAGTTGAAGTAACCGTTCTTTTGGGTGAACTCCATGTATTCGCCGACCATATCCCAGATTTCCTTGATTCCCAAGTTGTAATATCCGGAGTACGTCAATACTTTCGGGAACCAACCGGATTCCGGCGCCGGAAACAGATGCAGGGCGTTACGGAACTGCGCGGCGGCAAGGTTCGCCTTTTCGATATTGTCGCCATCCGCCTTGTTGATAATGATGCCGTCTGCCATTTCCATGATACCGCGCTTGATGCCTTGCAGTTCGTCACCGGTACCGGCAAGCTGGATCAGCAGGAAGAAATCGACCATCGAATGGACAGCCGTCTCACTCTGTCCGACACCGACCGTTTCGACAAATACCGTGTCGAATCCGGCGGCTTCGCAAAGGACAATCGTCTCGCGTGTCTTACGTGCCACGCCTCCCAACGAACCGGCCGATGGTGAAGGGCGTATAAAGGCATTCTTCTCGCGCGACAACGCCTCCATACGGGTCTTGTCGCCAAGGATGCTGCCTTTCGAACGCTCGCTGCTCGGGTCGATCGCCAGGACTGCCAGCTTGCGTCCTTCGTTAATCAGGTGCATGCCGAATGCATCGATAGACGTACTTTTGCCGGCTCCCGGCACTCCGGTGATACCGATACGGACGGACTTGCCGGCATGCGGCAGGCATTTCTCAATAATTTCCTGTGCAACCTGCTGGTGTTCATATTTGGCGCTTTCCACCAGTGTCACAGCCTGGCTGAGGATCGTTATGTCTCCTTTCAGGATTCCTTCCACAAACTCGGAAGGCGTATATTCTTTGCGTTGAACTCTTCTTTTCAGATAAGGATTGACTGTCGGTACGTCAGCTACTCCCTTGTTTACCTTTAATCCTTTGTATAGATCGTCGTTTTCGGGATGTTCCATAATAAATAATTATTTAGTTTGCCAATATGCCAATGTGCCAATTAAGAAGTCTTTCTCTGCATTGGCATATTGGCATATTGAATAATTGGCATATTATTTCTCCGCTGTCACCTTCACTAACCGTACCGGACCGTTCGGGTCGTTGCATACGAGGTTGATAAGGGCTTCCAGCTTTGTCTTTATCTCTTTAGGGCGTACGGTCACTTTGAAGGTGGCTGTCGTGCCCGGTTTGATTTCTCTTTTACCTCCGGAGATGGCTACGCGTTCATCATCGCAGGTCGCGCTGTAGATGATGAGCGGCGATTTGCCCGAGTTGGTCACGTCGATCGTGCCGCTGACCCTTCCGCCGACCAATGGGATGAAGCTACTTTTATCGGGCAGTTTGCCGAAGTCGAGCAGCGTGCCGGATAGCTGGGCTATCGGAGCTTTCGCCTTGTCGGATGCGGTCAGTTTGCTGAAGTCGTCTATGATATTGGCGGCCACGTGTATCTCGCCTTCCGTCCCTTTCTTCTGTCCGATGCTCTCGATCGTTACGGGGATTTCGTCTGCTACGCGCCCCTTCCGTTTAGCCTCTTTCGCATTCATCAGGATGGATATTTCGCCTGTTTCGCCGGGAGCTAACTTTGTCGGGTTGGCTACGACGTTCAGGTAATGGGCAGTTTTCCCTAAATGGATGGTCAGGGATGTCTTTCCTTCATTGATTACGCTGATTTTTTCCCCTAAAGTCTCTTCGGGACGAATCGTGCTGTAGAGGATATTCTTTGTTTGCAGTTTCAGGTCGCCGATGCTGTACGGATAAATCAGTATCGGGAGTGCCTCTTTGGGCGTCACGTTACCTTTGATGCCTAACGAGAAACTGCCTTTCTTTCCGTTGCTGTAGATCGCGATTGTCTTGTAGAAAGGGCCGGGACGTCCTTTGGGGTTGTAGGTCACTTTCACCTCTCCGGTCTTTCCCGGGGCGATAGGCTCTTTGGACCATTCCGGTTGCGTGCAACCGCATGAGGCTGTGATCCGTGTGATGACGAGCGGGCCGTCACCTGTGTTTTTGACTGTAAAGACGTGGCTGACCAATCCGTCGGACTCTCCAATCGTTCCGAAGTTGTAGATGAGTTCGTCAGCGCTGATTTGGGCGTTATTTTGTGCCAGCATACTGCTTGTTGCAAACAGTATGCCGGCAAGGATAGAGATCAGTTTGTTTCTATTCAACATTCTAAGTGATTCGCTTTTCCTGTGTTATTATTCTACCTCTCCCCGGATTGTCAGGATAAAACTACCGGTTTTACCATTGCTGTAAACGGATATAGTCTTCACGAAAGGACCGGGGCGGTCTTTCGGGTTATACGTGATTTTGATGTCACCTGTCTTTCCCGGGGCGATCGGCTCTTTGGTCCATTCGGGTGTCGTGCAACCGCAGGAAGCAATGACGCGTGTCAGGACGAGCGGGGCTTCGCCTGTATTCTTGATCTTAAAAGTATGCGATACATTTCCGTTAGCCTCTTTGATTGTACCGAAATCGAAAGAGGTCTCATCTGCTGAAATTACAGCTTTGCCTTGCGCTGACGCCATTCCTGTAGCCAGCAGGATTGTCATGAAAATAAAAATAATCTGTTTCATCTTCTCTTTATTTAGCTATTGTTTAAGATGCAAATTTAGACAAAAAATCTGCGATTAAGAAATAAAAGATGAGAGTATTTACGCAGCCAATGAAGAAATGCTTACCATGTATTGGAATATTGGTAAACTGTTATCAGAAAGTCAAAAACAAATCGGTTGGGGCAACAATGCGCTCGAATGCGCAACGGGCCGTTGCGTATTTGCAATTACAAGAAAGAGGGCCTGCGATGTGGGAGGCTTATTGTATAAAACGCATTTTTTCGGTTCGAAAGACATTCGAAACAAAACAAATGTTAATCAGCTTTGCAGTTGTCAAAAAGGGGCTTTTTCCTATGATCAGGCACTTTATCGTCATGAAGAGGGACTTTATTGCTCTGATCCGGAACTTTGTTGCTCTGAAGTCTGACTTCATATAGTGCGAAGTCAACCTTCAGAGCGATGAAGCGTTACTTCAAGGCAATTTTCTGCGCACTTCACGGTGACAAGCCCTCATAAATTCCTTGGGATATTTGGAACGCCGTCCGCCTTCGTCCGCAAATATTCGATTCTCCGGGAGTTAAGGTTTTCCACTTTGTCGGTATTTCCGGTTTTCGGCAATCAAATTGCACGCTTTTTGGAACGGGCTGCGCACCTCGTTTTTCCTATTGTCAGAAAGGGGAGCTTAAACTATGAAAAGAGTCAATCCAAAATCGATCAAGATTTCAGATGAAATAGAAAAACGTCCGAAATGGGGGTTATTGTCAATTTTCCAATTTGCAGAAAAAGGATTTCATTCCCGATATTAATTCTTTTGAAGAGATAATCCGCGGATGCCGAAAAGCGCCTCTTACTTATCAAATCAAAATATACTTTAGAAGTAAAAGCGAACAGCACTAAAATCGCAAGCAAATTCATCCATTATGATTGACAAAATTACTATATTTGCAAAAAGCATCCATTATGATTGACAAAATTCGTTTTACCCGAGAATATATAGATCGCCCGATTTACACTGAGCGTATCAAGCCTTTTATAGGAAAAGACATTATAAAAATCCTGGTAGGCCAGCGCAGAATCGGGAAAAGCTATATCATGTATCAGCTAATGGATTACATCGAAAAAACGATTCCAAATGCTCATCTCATATATATTAACAGGGAGCTAAAGCCTCACGAATTTATCCGGACAGATGACGACTTATACCAATATGTACATACCAATTTACAACAAAACTGTAAAAACTTCCTATTCATTGATGAAGTACAAGAAATACAACGCTTTGAATATGCTTTAAGAAGTTTATTGGCAGAGGGAGTTTGCGATATTACCTGTACGGGAAGCAATGCGTCTATGTTATCAGGGGAGCTTGCCACACATTTAAGCGGCCGATACATTGAATTCCCGATCCATAGCTTAGGCTATGCAGAATTCCTTCGTTTTTTCACATTGGAAGATAGCAACCAGAGTCTCTATAAATATCTGACAATAGGTGGAATGCCCTACTTAAAAGTAATCGGAACGGAAGAGGTTCATGCTTTTGAATATTTACGCAATGTATATTCCACGATTCTACTGAAAGATGTTGTAGCGCGGGAGAATATCCGAAATGTATCATTCTTAAATGACTTAGTGGAATATTTAGCAGACAATCTCGGGAATATGTTTTCTGCATCCAATATTGCAAAATATCTGAAATCCCAACGTTCTACCGTTTCAACCCAAACTGTGATCAATTATATAACCCCCTTACTCAATGCTTTTTTTATCCATAAGGTAAATCGAATGGATATAAACGGACTAAAAATCTTTGAAATAGGAGAAAAATATTATTTCGAAGATTTAGGTCTACGAAATGTAATCCGCGGATACAATTTAGGCAAAGAGATACAAAAACTATTGGAAAATGCCGTGTATCTCCATTTACTTCGATGTGGCTATGATGTTAAAGTTGGCCAACAAGGAAACTACGAAATTGATTTCATAGGGTCGAAAAACGGAAATCGTATCTATATTCAAGTTGCTTATCAACTTATGGATGAGAAAACAAGAGAACGCGAATTCGGTAATTTAATGAATATCACGGACCATTATCCTAAATATGTTGTTAGCATGGATGAGTTTAACGCCGGGACGAATGAAAAAGGCATCCAACAGATTCACATACGTGAGTTTTTAATGACAGCACTTTAAGAATCTTCTTTCGATATTCAAGACTGTCATAATGGTTTGTGCGAAAGAAAGGATGAACGGTTGTCTCAGAATTTTATCTTAGACAATCATATTCATAGTTTAAAGATCAAAAGAAAATGATGCTGATAATGACAAATTCATAGCTACTCGTTTGGATGGAAGCCTGCAAATTCATAGCTTTACGATTCAAACGAATGGTGTTTATCAACCTATAAAACAATTCCAGATGAAAAAGCTCCATATTTTTTTAATTGTGTTGCCTCTACTGCTCAGTCCTGCTTGTCACAAGGTTGATTATACGACTGTTGGCTCATTTAAGTTTGAAAAAGAAGTCATTAATTTAGACTCTCGGCAACAGGAAGTAGAAGTAAAAGCGAACCGTGACCATTGGCAAATGGCAGTAGGAGACGAAAATGGCAATCGAGTAGAAGGAGATACCATAAACATGAAATGGTACACACTAATAAAAAAAGACAAAGGAGCATCGCTTTTAATTAAAGTCAGTTCAAATAATGGAGAAGAACGCTCTTTTGCGATCGGCTTCAGAAGTTCAGATCTTTATATTGGTATGATCGTCAATCAAAAAGGGATAGAATAATCAAGTAATACATCTATGAAATATCCATATCTTAATTTTTTATTATGTGCTATTTTTATCTTTTCATTCCCGCATCAAGCAAAAGGTATAAATCCGGTAAATGAAAATAGCATTACGATGAGTGAGAATTTGTCTATTTCCGGAATGAGTAGATTACAGAAAAACGGAGACGATTTCTCTGTATATAAACGAAGGGCGAAAACACTAAAAATAGCAGGAGGAGTCAGCCTTGGATTAGGAGTGGGGACTTTGCTTTTTTGGGGTGTGCTCCACGGCGCTATGGACACAAAGTTATCCGATCCTATAGATGCCGGTTTGTTGGCAACATCCATTGGGTTATGTGGAGCAAGCGTGCCTCTATTTATCTATGCGGCGAAAAACAAGAAGAAGGCTCTTTCTATTGGTGCAGGAAGTCAAACGGTGTGTATCTCCGCCCTGAATGGAACAATTCAACAACAGCAACCTGCAATTTCTATTTGTCTGAACTTTTAAGAACACAACATTGTTTTGCCTTGACTTGAAACAAAATTATGTATTTACTGCCGATATCAATGCTAAAAAAATGGGGGTGTGTCAAAAGTAAGTTCTAACGCTTTAGCGTGTCATTGCGGGCTTGACCCGCAACCTCATACTAAGATGATTTACAGTAATTAGAATGAGATGGCGGGTCAAGCCCGCCAGGACACAGACGCTATAAATAGGACTTTTGACACATCCCCTTCGGTTTAGAAGTCCACTTTTAAGAACCCTCCTTCCGTATGCGACACGAACTCGGGAGCATACAGGCATTGGATCGTGCTGATACCGCCTGCGTATTCACCTGGGCGTGACACATATACGGCATATTCCAGGACGTATGTGCCTTGGGGCAGGCGGTCGAAGAAGAAGTTTTCCGATACATCCGTCGGCGACTGGTAATACCAGGCTCCGTCCCGATAGGTCGAGCCGGAAAGCTGGGCAGCCGGTTCGAAACATCCGGCGCGGAGGTCTTTCAGGAAGACGTAGTCCATCGTGCGGTCGGTGCGGACAGTCAGGCGTACGATAACCTTGTCGCCGACACGGAGCGGCTGCTGGGGCGTGACGGGACGCAGTTGACGTTCGGAACCGTTGTTCGTCTCGACAAACAGCATCTTCTCAACGTTCAGCGCGCCTTTCTGCTTCTTCACGTCGTTGATGTTCCGGAGGTATTGTTCGTAGACAGCTCCCCAGGCAGGCGCGGTGCCTTCCTTGCGGATGGTGATGGTGTTTCCGCCGGATGCAACGGCTTTTTCTTCCGAACGGGTGACTTTCAGGTAGCCGGTGGCCAACTCGCCGTTTGTGGTGCTATAGGTTTCCTTGCCCCATTCAGCCGTGCAGGTGTTGCTGTCGCTCAGCCAGTCGCTTCCGGTCAGCAGCAAGGCGTAGATGGCGTTGACTGTTGCCGGGACGGAGGGCCAGTTTTGCGTCTGTTTCTGGCTGAGGAGCCATTGCTTCATCCGGTCGGTCTCCTGCTGGTTGGGCGACGTTTCGTTGAAGAGGGCCATCAAAAGGCAATGCGTGTCGATCGGTGAGGTGAAGAAACTTGCGCCGCTCCGGTTGTTCGCCCAATACATGCCCCGGTCGGCGGATGTGGTCGCCGTCTTGCGCAACCAGGCGAGGATGTTGTTTGCAACCTCTTTCTTGCCGTTGCGCAGCATCAGCCAGGCGATTTCACCTTTTCCGTAGATGGATTGTTTGCTCCACTGCTTTTCCGCTAAGTTTGTGTAGTAGCGGATCGCTTCGCGGGCCGAACCCAGTTCCGGGATGTCGCGGTAGGCGCTGCGGACAAACAGGTATTCGATTTCCAAGGGAGAAATTTCGTTTCTCTGCCAGTTCTTGATCTTTTGGAGCGCTTCGTAGTCGGACTGGATTTGCTGGTCGATGAACTTCAGCGCTCTCATCTGCATCTCCTTTTCCTGCTGGTTATACCCGATGGCGTTCAACTGCACTAACTGGGTCATTCCTTTCAGGATATAGAGTGTGATTTCCTGGCTTGGATACATGCCTTTGAACCAGCTCCACCCGCCGTCCGGCCTTTGCAGGTCGAGAAGGCGCTGTAGGGCGATTTCCCGTTGCCCGGCTGCCCGGTTCAGGTCGAAAAGGAGGGAGAGGCGTTGTTTCTGCTCCGTCTCGTTGCTTGCTTCTAATACCCAAGGCGTTTCCTGCAGGAGGATGTCTTTCAGTTCCGCGTTCTTTTCGAGGTTGGAATAGAGCGTGGAGGCGTTTCCGCCCTGTGCTTTCCACTGGCTGATGACCTGCTGGATGCGCGGATGGGCCGTTGCGATGTAGCTTGCCAGCGTGTTGCTGTAGTAGGAGGCGAACCAGGA
Source organism: Parabacteroides acidifaciens (assembly GCF_003363715.1). Taxonomy (GTDB): domain Bacteria; phylum Bacteroidota; class Bacteroidia; order Bacteroidales; family Tannerellaceae; genus Parabacteroides; species Parabacteroides acidifaciens. The sequence continues at coordinate 61,583 of NZ_QREV01000017.1, read as the reverse complement.
GATGACGTTGTCGTCTTCCGGCTGCGTGAGGGTCGGCAGGGCTTGTACGGCATACCAGATGGGGTTGGCCGTCAGTTCGAGTGTCGTGCGGAACGGCCGTGCGTCTCTACGGTCTTTCAGGCGGATCACTTCTTCGTTCTTGTCGAAGAGGTAGAACGGGGTGCTTTCCGTCACTAATATCTCGTTGGAGAGAACCGGGATAAGGTGCTGTTCGCCGTCGCTTCCCTTGTCCGAATCGGCTATGATGCGGCAGCCGATAACGCCATTCGCCGCTGCGGGGACGCGGAAAGACCAGCTGACGGTTGTCGTGCTGTCGGTCGCCAGGGTGAATACGTACGGTCGTGTAGAGACGCACGGCCGTGCGTCTCTACGGATTTCCATGTTGTCCGGGTCGAACAGTTCCAGGCTGGCACGTCCGCTGAGAGTTTCGCCGGACTGGTTGCTGACCTGTGCCGTGATTGTCACATCGTCGCCCTGGCGCAGGAAACGCGGCAGGTTCGGGGTCACCATCAGCGGCTTGTTAGTGATGATCTCGCGCGACAGGTAGCCGTATTTCAGGTCTTCCGTCTGTGCTAACAGTTGCAGTTTCCAGGTCGTATTGCTTTCGGGCATCGTGAAGCTGAACGCAACGTCGCCCTCCTTGCCGGTCACGAGTGCCGGATAGAAGAAGGCGGTTTCGGCGAAGTTCTCGCGTAGCTTGATCGGAGCGGGCAGTTCCTCTTCTGCAATAATCTCCGCAACGCCCTGGTCGGCCCGTACGGCGGATTCTTCCAGAACGGCGCTGTCGTCTGTGATGCTGAGGACTTCGGCCACAGCCGGGGCGGCCGCCGATTTCATCATGACTCCGGATGCGTAGACGCGGTTACTTCCGTAGCGGGAGCCTAAAGACAATACATCCTGCCAGTTGAGGCGGTCGTACTGGTATTCGGGTATGCGCAGGTTCTTGTTTGTTCCCGTCTCGTACTTGTTGTTGCTTGTAAAGGCTGTCCCTTCCGAGAATTGCGGGGCATATAAATTAATATATCTTTTGGGGACGAATGACCAGCCGAAAGGTATGATCTTATCCAATGATGCGTCGTACATACTGACTAACACTTCGGCTGTGACAGCGACGGAGTCCGCATCCGTAATACGGAATTTCCAGTTCTCCTTGCTGCCCGGCAGCAGGTGGTCGCGGAATGTCTCGGCCAGGATATTCAGTCTCCGGTTTGGCTGGCGGCGGTAGACGGGAACTTGCTTGACGTACATCTTTCCTTCCTTGACAAAGGTGAAGGTGACGGTAAACCCGTCTCCGTCCGTTTCCTTAAACGGGAGGCGGAATGTCCGGTTCTCATCGCTCATCCGGATATATTCCCGTTTCGTGCATTTCCGGTCGCTGCTGTAGACTTCGTATAAGACGTGTGCATCCTTGTCGGATGTACCGAACACAAACTCGGCGTCTTCTCCCGGCTCACAGGTCGTGCGCTCCTCGATCAGCCAGGTGTGCATGAATACCGGCGGGCGTTTGTCCCGGCGGCTGTAGAGGATAAAGTCCTGGTTAGCGGAAACTTCTTTTCCGTTGGAGTCGGTCGCTTTCACTTCCAGGCGGTAGCGTCCGGCCGGGAGGTTGCGGAACAGGGCGGGCGAGAGTTCGTCTCCCGTTATAAAGGTGCCGACGGTCATCAGTTTGTCTATCTTATACTGATCCATGCCGAACTGGTCCGGTTCCGTTTTCTCGTCTGACAGGGAGTAGATCGTGTAATTGCCTTCGGCGGATGCTTTCTGCCTGTTTACCGTATAGGCTGTTATCACCGCTTTGGCGGAGTCGTTTTCCATTTCCTCTCCGGGCATTTGGATGTCTAACAGAATGCCGGTGTCGCCTACGGAGAAGGTGTATTGCGCTTCCTGTGTTTCCCCTTTGCTGTCGGTCAGGGTTGCCGTTACTTCATAACTCTGGTAGGCGGGGCGCATGCCGGTTGTTTCCGGTCGTTCGGGAACGAAGGAGAGGGAGAAGTTGCCTTTGCTGTCGACCTTTGCCGTCCCGTTGGCGACCTGCTCGGTTGTATAATCGAATGGATTCGGCATATAGAAACGTGCCCAGAACGGGCGGCGGGTGATGGTCCAGTTGACTTCGCCTGCCTGAAGGGCGATGCCGGAGAATGTCTGCGCTTCACCCGTAATCCTGACCGGTTTTCCGAACGTCACCTCTTCCTTGATCGGCAGGAAGTCCACCTTGAAGGTCGGACGTTTGTATTCTTCCACCCGTATATTCGTGCGGGCTCTTTCCGACACGAGGGTAAAGTTGCCGCTTAATGTCTGCGTCGGTATGGTAAACTCGCCGTTGAAGGAACCGAATTTGTCGGTCGTGAGTTCTTTGCTTGCCACTTCCTTGTAGTTGGCATCGCGCAAGGTGACGGTATAGGTTCGTCCCGCCACAACATGCGGATCGTCCGTGTCTTTTACGTAAGCGATCCCTTTGAAGAATACATTCTGTCCCGGACGGTAAATGCCGCGATCTGTGAAAAGAGACAGTTCCACCTGTTCCTTTTCCGGACGGAAGGAGCCGTAAGGATAGATGCTCGTGATGATGGAAGCGGTGTCGTCGCGGAAGACCGGACGGATTTGTTCGATCTTCTTTTTGGCGGGAAGGACCGCTATGCCTAAATGGTCTGTCTTCACTTCTCCCTGGCGTTGAAGCGTTCCCTTCATCATATCGGTTTTGTAGTAGATCACGGTTGCGCCTTCGATGGGTTTGCCGCTTTCCAGGTCGGTGACGAGTACTTCCGAGTTGTTCGTCTGGCTGCGGGTAAGGGCGGCCAGGCGGCTCACGCTGAAACGGTTGGAGACGGTCAGTTGCTTGCCCGGAACCGTGATGACGTATTCGTATAATCCTAATTTATCCATCGGAATGGAGAGTGTGGAATCGGCTTCGGTGTAGGTGTCGGGCATATTCATTTTGAATGTCTGCTCTTTCACTAACTCGCCCAACATGTTCTTGTTGTTTTTATTATAGTTCCGCCAGGCTTCCTGCGGCTGACGGAGGCTTTTGTAGATGCGGACGGTCAGTTGCGGGGTGTTGGTGTATCTGATCCGGAGCGTCAGGCTCTTTCCCGGATAGACGTTGTTCTGCGATTCGACGTTCAGGACGGGCATTTCCATTTGCCCTAATTGGTTCTTGAACGCGTTGACGCGGTCGTTTTTAGCGTACCGGGCGATGCTTTCCTTGCAAAGTGCATAGATGGCGGCCTGGATGGAATCCTGGTGCGCTTTGTTGCCCTGATAGCGTTCGCGTTGGAGGCGATGCATCTGTGCGATCTCTATTTCGATGGCAAACGGTTCTTTTCCGTACACCTGGAACAGGCTGTCTAATGCGTTTTTATAGTCTGCCGCGGTTGTCAGCCTGCTGTCGTATTTATATTGCCAGTAGTCCAATTCGTCCAGCAGCAGGGGTTTCTTTTCCGGCTGGGTGCGGCGGAAGGCGATCAGGTCGTTATACCATTCTGCCGCCGGCTGTATCTCGATGGCGCGGAAAGTCAGGAAGTCGTACAGTGTCGGACGGAGTTCGGGGCTGTCTTTCCCTTTCTTCAGGATCAGGTTGTATTGGCCGACCGGCGTCTGTTGCAGCAAACGGGCGGGTTCGAGGGAGAGCGTCAATTCCTGTTTGATCTTTTCCGTGAACAGGTTGGCGGTCCATTCGCGGATATCGTCGGGCACGTAACCGGTCAGCTCCGTCCGCTGGTTGATGTTCCAGCGGTTCTGTCTGTAATAGTTGTTATACATCTCCGCAATCATGGAGTGGAGTATGGCGACGGAGGCCGAGTCAGGACATACGGCGGTATATGTTTCCACCTCTTTTATCAGTTCGGGGAAAGTCTCGCTGTCTTTCTCCAGTTGATTCTTCATCTTCGTAATAAGCGACTGAATTAACTGCGGCGTGTTTTTCGTTTGGATGGCTTCTGTTATCGCCTTCTCATCGAGGGAGGCCCGGTTTGCCTGCACGTAGAATACCGTAGACAATATTCCGCAAGCGATCAGGGCTAAAACAATAAATGCTCTTATCTTCATATCTATATGAGTTTACTTGTTAAACAAACAACCTTTAGTGTATAGATACAAAGAAAGAGCAAAAAGTTGTAAAACTACTGTTAAATAGGAGTAATTCTATTTTTTACGTACGTAAGTCAGGAATGTGTAGGGGTACGGATTTTTCTCGTCTGCCTCGAATTCCTGGCGTTCCACCTCTTCCCACAGATCCCAGTTAACAACCGGGAAGAACGCGTCTGCATCGGGGAAGTCGCCGTGTACGCGGGTCAGATACATCTTGTCGGCAATGCCTAATCCTTGTCTGTAAACTAAGGAACCGCCGATGATGAAGATGTCTTTTTCTTTTTCGCAAATATCCAAAGCGTCGTGCATCGACTCGCAAGCGAAGCAATTGACGAAACCGGCTTCCGGCATGGTCGTCAGTACTACGTTTTTGCGGTTGGGCAGTCCGCCTTTAGGTAAAGACTCGAAAGTTTTACGTCCCATTATTACGGCGTGGCCTGTTGTCAGGTCTTTAAAACGCTTCATGTCTGCCGGCATGTGCCAGAGCAGTCCCAGATTCTTCCCGATAGCATTGTTGTCGGAAATAGCTGCTACAATTGAAATAGTACTCATAAACTTATCGAATTAAATAATCTTGCTGTCTTTATTTTTATTTAGACGGCCACTTCACCCTTGATATGCGGGTGCGGGTCGTATCCTGTCAGAGTAAAGTCTTCGTATTGGAAGCTGAATATGTCTTTTACTTCCGGGTTGATCTCCATACGGGGGAGCGGACGCGGGTCGCGTGTCAGCTGCAACTTCACCTGCTCGATGTGGTTCGTATAGATATGCGCATCACCGAGCGTATGCACAAAATCTCCGGCTTTCAGGCCTGTCACCTGCGCCATCATCTGTAATAACAGTGCGTACGACGCGATGTTGAACGGAACACCTAAGAAGATGTCGGCACTGCGCTGGTACATCTGCAAGCTCAAACGCCCGTCTGCCACATAGAACTGGAAAAATGCATGGCAGGGAGGCAGGTTCATATTGTCCAGATCCCCGACATTCCAGGCGCTGATGATGATACGGCGCGAATCGGGGTTGTGCTTGATGGTTTCCACCGCCTCGCTGATCTGGTCGATGCTGCCGCCTTTATAGTCCGGCCATGAACGCCATTGGAAACCGTAGATATGCCCTAAGTTGCCGTCTGCATCCGCCCATTCGTTCCAGATACGTACACCATGGTCTTGCAGGTATTTTGCGTTGGTATCGCCCTGGAGGAACCATAGCAGTTCATATATAATGGATTTCAAATGCAGTTTCTTGGTCGTTAGCAGAGGAAAACCGTCTTCCAGATTGAAGCGCATCTGATGTCCGAACACACTGTATGTACCGGTTCCGGTCCTGTCTTCTTTCTTAACTCCTTCACGGAGGACACGATCGAGTAAATCTAAATATTGTTTCATTTTTCTCTATTAAGCATCACAAATGTACGAAAGTGATTTGTATTAAACAACATTATTCAGCAGCATCGTTTGTTTTTGACAATAATACTGTATATTTGCCAGCATATCTAACAAACATTAATTTATTAGTATCGAAGATGAAGAGACTATGTATGGCTGTCATGGCAATGTGTGTTTTGTTGTCATGTACGGAGAAAAAAGAGGAAGCCACTCTTTCTGGACTGATGAAATCTGATTTCGTATCAGAAGTACAAGGAAAACCGACCGCATTATATGTGTTGAAAAACCAGAATGGTGCAGAAGCTTGTGTAACAAACTGGGGAGGACGCCTGGTTTCGGTGATGGTGCCCGACAAAGACGGCAAGATGACGGATGTCGTCTTAGGTTACGACAATATCCAGCAGTATGTCGACAATCCTAATAATAATTATGGCGGGTTGATCGGACGTTATGGCAACCGTATCGCACACGGCAAGTTCTCATTGGACGGCAACGACTACCAGCTTCCGCTGAACAATAACGGCCATTGTCTGCACGGCGGCCCGAACGGTTACCACACGGTTGTCTGGGATGCCAAACAGGTGAACGACCAGACTGTCGAACTGACTTATCTTTCCAAAGACGGTGAAGCCGGTTTCCCGGGTAATCTGAACGTGAAAGTCACCTATACGTTGACAAACGACAATGCCGTCGATATCAAATACGAGGCTACGACAGACAAACCGACCGTTGTCAACCTGACTAATCACAGCTATTTCAACCTTTCCGGCGTTCCGGGTTCTCAGATTCTGGACCACTCGATCATGATTAATGCCGACACGTATGTTCCGGTAGACGAGACACTGATCCCGACCGGAGTGTTGGAAGATGTAGCCGGTACTCCGATGGATCTGCGCCAGCCGGTTGCTGTCGGTGCACATATCGATGAGCCGTTCGAACAGTTGGTAAGAGGTAAAGGATATGACCATAACTGGGTCTTGAATAATAATTGCGACATGAATGTCCTGGCAGCAAAAGCCGTATCGGCAAAAAGCGGCATCGGTCTTGAAGTCTATACTAACGAACCGGGTATCCAGTTCTATGCCGGAAACGCAATGGCGAAAGCCGGTGATAAGGGAAAACTGGGTGTTGTCTATCCGCATCGCGGTGCTTTGTGCCTGGAAACACAGCATTATCCCGACTCTCCCAACCAGCCGAACTTCCCGAGTGTAGTGCTGCGTCCGGGTGAGAAATACTTCAGCGAATGCCTTTATAAGTTTACGGTAGAGAAATAATTACACGATATCTAAGGGGGATTTTTGACAATCGGAAGATTGGGGAGGGCGGCTGTAAAAGGCCGCCCTTTTTGGTTGCGGGAAATCTTAGATTCATATCTGTTAATGTTTCTTTGTAAACTATATAGTTCATCGTTTTTGCTTATCTTTGTGGCAGACCTAAAATCGTCGGAGCTTTGACTTTTCGGCTGTTTTATGGTAGGAAGCTTTAAGCGTTTAAGATATTATCTTTGGAACTGAAAATCGCCAACTTTCAACTCGGACAAAGATAATAGACAACTGGACGCTCACGCTTGTTATATATACTCGTGTATATAGAATAAAGCGTGGGCTGTTGTTTATTATTTGTCCGATGGGTGTTTGGCGATGCCTCAGTTTCGAATAGTAGATTACAGTTCCCACGCTTTTTAACATATAGATGCCAAACATAGGGGAGCAGGGCGGCAATAATAGCAGTATGAGCTCAGGTGAATCGGAAAGAATTGCAATATGTTGTGTTTTACTGGATGTTATGAAGGCTATGGGGGCGGAAGACGATATAGAGGCTTGCCGCCACTATCAATCATTGAAAGGGAAAATGAATATAGCCGATTCTGACTTCGAACAGGCGCGTTCGGCGTCGGTCTTGTCCAGCCTGGTTGTCTTGAAAGGCATGCACTACAATAAGAAGATGCTACTTGCGTTGACTGTCTGTGATTTCTATTCCGGTTATACCCATGTCCCCCTCAATTTTCGGATTGCATTTGAAACCCTGATGAATGCAATCGAATGGCCTATCTCTTTCTCGGAGATCCTCACAATCAGCCGGACGGAATAAAGTCAATACATAGTACCGGACGCAGAGTAACGCAGACTTTTATTATTAAAATAAATATTATCTGCGTTACTCTGCGTCATCTGCGTCCGGTAAATTATACTATTTCAGCGCCTGTTCGATATCAGCGATAATATCGTCGGCATTCTCGATACCGACGGAGAGGCGGATCAGGTCGGGAGCTACGCCTGCTTCGATCAGCTGTTCGTCCGACAACTGGCGGTGCGTATGGCTGGCAGGGTGGAGGACACAGGTGCGGGCGTCGGCCACATGCGTAACGATACAAATCATCTTCAGGCTGTCCATAAAGCGGATGGCATCTTCACGGGAACCTTTCAGGCCGAAAGCGATGACACCGCAAGTGCCGTTCGGCATATATTTCTGAGCCAGTTCATAATACTTATTACTCTTCAGACCGGGGAAGTTGACCCAAGCTACCTGCTCGTTCGCTTCTAACCATTCGGCTACCTGCTGTGCGTTCTTGCAGTGCTGAGGCATACGCAGGTGAAGGGTTTCAAGTCCCAGGTTCAGCAGGAACGAGTTCATCGGAGATTGGATGGAACCTAAGTCGCGCATCAACTGTGCCGTCGCCTTTGTCATGTAGGCCATCTTGCCAAAAGCCTTCGTGTAGGTCAGGCCGTGATAGGATTCGTCCGGAGTTGTCAGGCCGGGGAATTTGTCTGCGTGGGCATCCCAGTCGAAGTTACCGCTGTCTACCACTGCACCGCCGACACTTGTCGCATGGCCATCCATATACTTGGTCGTAGAATGGGTCACGATATCTGCTCCCCATTCGAACGGGCGACAGTTGATAGGTGTGGCGAAGGTATTGTCGACGATCAGGGGAACACCATGACTGTGGGCGATGCGGGCGAACTTCTCGATATCCAGCACGCTCATACCCGGGTTGGATAATGTCTCGCCGAACAGCGCCTTCGTGTTCGGACGGAAAGCAGCCGATATTTCTTCTTCAGGTGCGTCCGGGTCCACGAATGTCACATCGATGCCCAATTTCTTTATCGTCACGCCGAACAGGTTGAATGTTCCGCCATAGATAGTAGAAGAACAAACCATGTGGTCGCCCGCCTCGCAGATGTTGAATACGGCATAGAAGTTCGCAGCCTGTCCCGAAGAGGTCAGCATGGCGCCTACGCCACCTTCCAAAGCAGCTATCTTAGACGCAACGGCGTCGTTGGTCGGGTTTTGCAGGCGGGTGTAGAAGTACCCGCTTTCTTCCAGGTCGAACAATTTGGCCATCTGTTCGCTGGTGTCATACTTGAATGTCGTACTCTGATAGATGGGCAGGACGCGCGGTTCTCCCTTTTTCGGTTGCCAGCCTCCCTGCACACAGAGGGTTTCCGGCTTTAATGGATTGTTCATTATGGTAATGTTTTACTAAGTATTTGTTATTATCCGGCAAAAATAAGGAATAGTTCGTTACTATCACAATATCTTCTTCTGTAAAATACGGAACCAGGCGAACAAGACGATTCCTTTCAGCATGCTGGAAATGCTGATTGCCCACCAGACACCCGCTATTCCCAGTCCCATAGCCGTCAGTCCGATCGCCATCGGGATGCGCAGGCTGTTGAACGTGATGCTGATGATGGCCGGCGGAACCGTGCGACCTGTCCCGTAGAACAAGCCCTGCATCGTTATCTCAAGCATCATGAAGATCATCGAATAACCGTCGATGCGGAGGAAGATGCCGCCCGCCTCGTAAGCCGCCTTTTCCGGGACAATCAGGGAGAACAGTTCGCTGCCGAAGAAGACGAACAACAGAGTACAAAAGACTCCTAATATCGCCGTCATCTTCAATGTCGTATGATAAGCCCCGAGGACGCGCTCCTTCTTGCGGGCGGCATAGTTCTGGGCGACAAAGGTACTCAGTGCCGTACTGAACCCTTGCGAGGTGTTCCAGGCAAGCGCTTCGATCTGACCTCCGGCAGTCAGTGTCATCAGTCCGATATGTCCGCCGTAGGTCGACGCCGTACGCGCCATCATAAGGTTGATAACGGCAAAGAGGCTGTTCAGCATCGCAACAGGAAGTCCTAACTGAAAGATCCGTTTGCTGTACCGGCTCTTCAACCGCACGAAGAAGGAGAAGCCTCCGAATAATTTGTATCTCTTTTTCAGGTAATAAATGAAAATCGCAAGGACAGTCGCCTCCGACAGCCAGGTCGCGCAGGCAGCTCCGTCCGTCCCCATCCCGAAGCCAAATATGAACAGCGGGTCGAGTATCATATTCATTATCAATCCGCTTCCGCTGACGTAGAACGGTATCTTGCTCAGCCCCGCCGCATTATAGATTCCGGTACAGGCCGCCGACAGGAGTACGAAAGGAAAAGCCGTTGAGATAATCCGCAAGTAAGACACGGCATGTGCCGAAATGGTGGCATCCAGTTTGAAGAAACCGATGACAGGATACGCGAGGGCAAACAGCAGTAATCCCCAACAGATCGAGATAATCAGCGCGATTGTCAGGTTATGGGAAGCAAAGTTCCGGGCTTCTTCCGCCTCCTGCGCCCCGATGCTTTGCGCAACGCTGACCTCCGAACCTACTTTGTTCAGATAGGAGATGGAACTCGTCATCCACGTCAGAATACCGACAGCTCCGACTGCCGCCACCGCTTCGCTGCCCAGACGTCCCACCCAAGCCATATCAGTGATGCTATATGCCATCTGAATAAACGAGGTCCCCATTATGGGAAGTGCCAGGTTAAACAGTTGCTTCTTGATAGGTCCTTCCGTCAGATTCTTTGTCCCTTGCATGTCCGTTTCGTATTTGGTTGCAAAGATACCAACAATAAAATAAATAGACTAAAACCGTTCAATCTTTCATTACAGGTGCCAATAGTGCCTCAATCCAGAGCTTGACGTGGAATCCATAAATAACAAAGCCTCACGGAAGCACCATGAGGCTTTGTTATGAAGTTTATCTGCAGATGAATCAGAAATTAATGTTCACGCCAATCATTGCACTGAAGCTCTGGAGCGGATAGCCGTAATAGAGTTCGTACTTCTGGAACAAGACGTTGTTCAGTTTCAGATACAGGCCGAAGGTGTCGTTCAGCGTGTATGAACCGGTCAGGTTCAGTTCGTTGATGTTCTTCATCTTTTCTCCGCCGGACAGTCCTAAGTAAGTCTTGCGTCCGGTGGCCAGGTAATAATCCAAAGATGCGGTGACCTGGCTGATCGGGCGGACTGTCACACCTGCTGTCACTTCCATTTCGGGCTTGCCGTAAGCGTTATCGATGTCGTCTACGCTCCAATGGTTGTAAACGCCTTTCAGGTTGATGTCGAATAATTGCTGATAGCTGTATTTCAGGTTCACGCCTCCGAATGCCTGTTTGGCTTTCGCTTGGATGCCCAGGCTGACGTTGGCAAAATATCCGTCTTTCGTAGCAAAGGTTGGTATGAAGAATACTTCATTACTCGTGATTTTATAACCTCCGAATACATCGAACCAGAAACCGGGAGCGACACCGCTTCTGATGCCGACCGTGCCGTCCAGGTAATTGCGCGAAGGAAGCAGTTCCATCGTCGGATTTATATAACGGTTGATCAGGGACATATCGTACATACTGTTGGAGTAGAGTTTACCGCCGGCAACAAGGTAGAGTTGCGTCTTGTCGGCCACTTCCACATCCGCCGCGATATTGGGCGAAGCCATGAACTTGCTGTTATCGCCGGTTACAAACATCACGTTAGCACCTAATTTCAAATTCCAGTTGTCTCCCGCCACCTTATAATAAGGGGAAAGGGTTGCTTCGGCATGGTTCTCAAATTCCAGATATTCCTGTCCGTTCAGTGTTGGCAGGCTGTAGTTAAAATATTCCACGTTACCGCCTAATCCGATCCGTTGCTCGCCACCGAAACGGGCGTTCAAGTCGAACTTGACGTCGAATGTATGTTCGGTCGGTCCGTCCTGATCCTTGCTCAATGCATATTTGTGCGAGAAGTTTGTATATCCTAAGTCGAGCATATAGCCGAGGGGCGCATCTTCTTTCGACTCGATACCGATCTTTGCCTGGATCGTCTGGTTTACCTGATTGGTTTCACGGTCGAACTTGTCCGGGTCCAATGTTGCCGAGGATATGGGGGTAGCGATCGGCAGACCGTAGTAATTGAATGCCGAGTATCCATATTTGATCCCCATATCCAATGACATCTTATCAAAGGCGTGTTTGAAGTTGAGGCCGCCCATGTTGTCGTTCAACTTAGCCTTTACCTTGTCAAAGTCCGTGTCGATATATTTCACCTTCCCGTTCGTCGAGCGATGTGAGAACCAGATGTTCAGCTTGTCCTTGTCGGTGCTCAGGATATGATAACCTAAGTCGCCGTTCAGGTTCAGGTAGGTGCCGCCTCCGAAGTTGAAGTAACCCCGGCGTTTGTTGTATTGGATGTCTGTCATGATGTTTCCCGAAGGAAGCAGGCTGATCTCTTTTTCCGGCTCCGTCGGAATCGTGAAAGTAGCGTAGTCGATCGGCATCTTCTTGACAACCGGCTCTTTGATGACCGGAAGTGTGTTCACCTTGCTGGCATCCTGTACGCTCGGGTCGTACTCGCGTTCGAGTGTCATTTCCCGGTTCAGGTCTTTTTCCTTCGTCTTGTCTTCCTGTGCACCGGCGGTTGCGACGCTTCCTAACAGGGCCATCACACACAGTGCTTTGATGTTGTATATTGTCTTCATCACTTCTTCTTAGTTCTTTAGTTTTCCCAATCTATTTTCTATCATACCGGCGATATCGTCATCACCATTATAATTGTTCTGCAGGCTGGTGAGATACTGACGAGCCTGGAAGTCATCACCCTGGCGGATGTAGATGTCGGCCAGCAAGATGAATCCGCGAGCCAGCCAGTACTGATGAGGCGTACCGTTCTCGATGAAGTTCATCAGTACTTTTTCCGCCTCCTTGTCCTTGTCGGTGTCGTAGTATAATTGTGCCAGCAGGTATTTGGCTTCGGCGCCGTGCACCGTACGCGTATCCTTGCTCAGTTCTTTCAGGTCGGCCAATGCCTTGTTTCCCTGTTTCTGGTCGATGTAGGCTTTGGCACGGACGTAGCGGGCTTCCGCTTCGAGTTCGGGCGAGAGCTTCGGCTCTTTCAACAGTTCGTCCGCTGCTAAAAGCGCGTCTTTCTGCTGTCCGGTCTGAAGAGCACAACGCATGATACCTAAACGGGCCGCCTGCTTGTTTTCGGGGCTTTCGGCTACGACCTGCAAGCGCTTGAAGCTTTCCAATGCTGCCGGGTAATCCTTGCCCAGGTATTCGATTTCGGCGGTGCGGGCAACCGATTCTTCCAGGAACTTGGTGTCGCCGCTTGCGATAACCGATTTGAAGCGCTGGATTGCTTCGTCGAACTCTTTCTTGGCAAAGGCGATACTTCCCAAATAGAAGTTGGCATTCGAACTGAATGCACCTTCGGGGAATGTCTGCAAATAGTTGACTAAGCTGCGGCGTGCGCCGTCGTTATCGCCACGCATAAAGAGCTTTTCGGCAGCGATGTAGGTCAGCGAATCCTGTTCGCTTACTTCCAGGCGGATGTTGCCGCCCAAGGAGTTTACGTAGTTAGCGTATGCGTTGATATCGTTGAGGTCGATGTAGACCGATTTCAAATCTTGCAAAGCGACCTTCGCTTCTTCGCTACCCGGATAGTTGCTGATGACGTTCTTGTAGGCTGCGAGCGCCTTCTCCGGCTGGTTGTCATTGTAGTAAAGCAAACCGAGCTGGATGCCTGCCTTACGCGCCAGACTGCTCTGTGGAAATTCTCGGATCAGCTTCTCGAAGGCTTGTGCGGCGGAAGAGCTGTTTTCCAGCAGCACGTAAGAACGTCCCTTCTCGAACAGGGCGTCGTCTACGTATTGCGATTCGGGATATTCGGTGATCAGGCGGTCCATGGCGCTGATCTTGCCTCTGTAGTCTTTCTGCAAGCCGAGCAAGAATCCTTTCTGGTAAATGGAGTAGTCGCCGGCGGAAGGAGACAGCTGGGCGGCACGCGAATAGTTCTCTTCGGCCAGGCTGAACTGGCGGTTCTGGTAGAGACAGTCGCCAATACGGTTGTAGGCGTCGGCCAGCGAGGCTGCCTGCTGGTTGCTTTCCAGATCGACATACTGGCGGAAACGGTTCAGGGCGGCGCTGTAGTCTCTCAGCTTGAAATAGCTGTAACCTAAGTTATAGTAGGCCAGTGCGTACATATCCGTATTGCGCTGGCGTGTATTGTTCAGGTAGGTCCGGTAGTCGGAGATCGCATTTTCATATTCTCCCATGCGGTAGTACGATTCGCCGCGCCAGAAGTAGGCGTCGTTGCGGGCCTCCATATTGTAGGAACCGAGTGTGATTGCCTGGCTGAAGAGGCTGACGGCGTCGTCCAACTTGACGTTGGTGAAGGCCTGTGTCCCGAGCTGGAAGAGGATGTCTTGTTTGGCTTCCAGTATCTTGGTGCTCGGATGCTTGATCTTGTTGATCGACTTCAGAGCCGCTTCGTAGTTCTTGGTCGTCAGGTAGACTTCGACTAAGTAATCGTTCACCTTGTCGGCATATTTCGAATTGGGGAAGTCGTTCAGGAAATCTTCGAAGATTGTCACCGACTCGCCGAATCCGGTAAAGGCCGTTTCGTGGATCAGCAGTGCGTAGTTGTACATCGCCACTTCCTTTATCTGCTTGTCGAACGATGAGGTGGCGGCTGCCTCGAACGCCATACGAGCGTTGTTCTTGTCGCCTAACTTCAAGTAAGACTGTCCGAGGTAGAGATAAGTGTTTTGCGTCAGCTCGTCGTTCTGGCGGACTGTCCGGCTCAGAGCGTTGACGGCGCTGCTGTAGTTACCTTTATTATAATAGCAGACACCCAGGATATAGAGGTCGCTGCGGAGCGGGTTTTCCGTTGTGGAAACATATTTGCTCAACATCTGGATCGCCTTGCTCTGGTCGCCCAGGTGGTAATACGAATCACCGACGATGCGGTACATCTCGCTGTTGTTCTTGCTGTCGGGGTAGAGGGAGAGAAGTTCTTCGCCTTCTTTCACCACCTTATCATATTTTCCCTGGATGAAATAGATTTGTGCGATGTAGTACTGCGACTGTTCGCGGAACTTCGGGCTTTCCTTCAGGCGGGAAAACTCGATAAGGGCGTTGTTGTACTTGCCCATTGCGTAGTCGATATAGGCGACATAATAGGTCGATGCCTCTTTGTATTTATCGCCGATCTGTTCGATGCGGGCGAAGTAGCCGCGCGCTTTTTCCATCTCGCCGGTCTGCAACAACGAGTAAGCCAGACGGAAGGAATAGGCTTCCTGCTGTTCGGGGCTTAAGACGTCGATGTCGGCTTCGTTAAACCAGAAGATCGCTTTCTCGTATTCTCCGCGTTCAAAATGGATGGACCCGATCAGAAAATCGATCTCGTTGCTGTGACGGGAAGCCGGATATTCTTCGAGGTAGTCTTTCAGAAGCTCGTCTGCATTGGGACGCCCCTGTTCGTAGGCGGCGTAGACCAGCATATAGTCGGCCTCCTGAATCAGGTCTGCGTCGGTGGAGTGCTGTTTATAAGCCTCCAGCTTGTCGATGCAACCGGCATAATTTTTTAAACTAAACAACTCTTTCCCTTCTACAAATAGGCGGTCCGGTGCATCAAACTGGTATGACCGTTGCCCATGCGCAACATGACTCCCCACAACTATGCACAGTGGAATAAGTATTCTTTTCATCACTCCTTAGCTTTTATAATACAGATATATATAAATATAACGGTATCCGTTAGTTCTAAGTTGCAAATATAAGAAATATATTACTTTATATAGCGGCCTACCGCTTTTTTGATGGACTGTAAGCCGAAATCGTCCGGATTCAGTTGGCTGGCGGGGAGGATTACTATTTCGGCGGCATCGTCTTCCGCCTTAGCTCCGTCGAACGATTCGGTGAGGCATTCGAAGAACATATCGACCGTGTGGACGTCAAAGCCGCAATAGGGGTAGATGTTGGGAATGGAGAAAAGGTAGCGGCAATCGGTCAGATCCAGCCCGGTTTCTTCCTTTACTTCCCGGTGGGCGGCCTCTTCGGCCGATTCGTACATGTCGACAAAACCGCCGGGCAGGTCGAGTGTTCCTTTAGCCGGTTCTTTGGCGCGGCGGACGAGCAATAACTCTCCTTCCGGATTCCGGATGAAGCAGGCAACGGCAGAAGATGGATTAAAATAATAGACGAATCCGCATGTGGTGCATTGTTTGGCTTTTTCGTTGCGTTCCACAAATGTTTTGGCTCCGCATTTCGGACAGTACGCAAATTGGTGTAAAGGATGCATGGCAGTTAAAAGTTGAAAGTTAAAAGTTGAAAGGTGAGAGTTGAGAAATTAAACTTTCCACTTTCACCTTTCCACTTTCACCTGTGTTTATTTTACTTCCCAACCCAGTGCGCTTGCGCCCAATACGGCTGCATCGCTTTCTTTCAATTGAGAGAATAACAGTTTTGTCTTACCTTCGAACACTTTCAGCATGTTCTTTTCCATCGAACGTTTGATCGGGTTCATGATCAGATCGCCGGATTTAGTCAGACCACCGAAGAGGATGATCGCTTCAGGACTTGAGAAGGCAACGAAATCAGCGAATGCTTCACCCAAGATGTTTCCTGTAAATTCGAAGATTTCCAGCGCTAACTTGTCGTTTTTCATTGCTGCATCATATACGTCTTTGGATGTGATTTCGTCCGGGTCCAGTTCGCGAAGCAAGCTGTCGTCCTTACGGATTTCCAGAAATTCGCGTGCCGTACGGGCAACACCTGTTGCAGAAGCGTATGCCTCTAAACAGCCCTGACGACCGCAACCGCAAGGACGTCCGTTGTTACGGCGCATGATCACGTGACCTAACTCGCCCGCAAATCCGTCATGTCCGTAAACCAGGTTACCGCCGATTACGATACCGCTGCCGACACCTGTTCCCAAAGTGATCACGATAAAGTCTTTCATACCGCGTGCTGCGCCATAAGTCATTTCACCGATAGCAGCCGCATTTGCATCGTTTGTCAATGCAACGGGTATTCCGTCCAACTTTTCGCTGATCAGCTGAGCCAAAGGAATTTTACCCTTCCAGGGAAGGTTCGGGGCAAATTCGATACAGCCGTTGAAGAAGTTCCCGTTAGGAGCCCCAACGCCTACACCTTTTATTTTATCCGGGCCGCCAGCCTGGTCGATCACTAATTTCAGACCTGTTGCCAGATCGCTAACATACTCGTCAACATCGGTATATTTACCAGTCTTGATTGATCCACTGTACAAGATTGAACCTCTTGCGTCTACTACGCCAAAAACAGTATTGGTACCACCTATATCGATACCTACTACATAAGGCTTCTCCATGATTTTATATTTTAGATTAATAATGCTTTTTCTGGAAAGCAAATATAAGAGGAATCTGGTAAGGAGCAATGATTTTATTCAAAAAAAACCGAAATAGGCGTGAATATGTTACCTAATATGTTATTTAGCAGGTAAAATCTCAATCCAGTAATCGTCCGGGTCGTTGATGAAATACAAGCCCATCTCCGTGTTCTCGAAGCATATATATCCGAGCTCGCGGTGATATTCGCGCACCTCGTCATAATTGCCTGCCACGCGGAAGCAGAGATGGCTTTCGTTATCGCCTAACTCGTAGGCTTCTTTTTTGTCACGCAGCCAAGTCAGTTCCAGCAGGAAGCCGGTTTCATTGTCTGTGAGGTAAACCAGGATGAACGAACCGTCTGCCGCTTCCTTGCGGTGATGTTCTTTCAGTCCGAGCGCCTTGCCGTAAAAAGCAATACTCTTGTCCAGATCGAGGACATTAATATTAAAATGATCAAATCTACTCTTTATCTCCATAGATTCTTATTGGTGTTATTTTTTAATTCTTAATTCTTCATTTTTAAATCTCAAACCTCCGTCCCTTCTCCCGGCACGGAAATCAGCGCATACCGGCATCCGCGCGATTCGGCATAAGGGCCGAAAGCCTCCACCTCGGCCGGGCGTTCCCAGAAATGCATCGGGACGAATATCTTTGTCCGGATGCGGTCGACAAATTGTTGCGCTCCCCGCATGAAATCCGTTCCGATACGCGGATCGACCGGGAACATGGCGACATCCAGTTTGTCGGTCGCTTTTGCCAGGTCGTCCAACTCTTTCAGGTAGTTCTTTTCCGCTTCTGCTACTTCTTCGGGAGTCGATTCGTCTTTCCAGTGCCAGTTGTTCAGGTCGCCGGCATGGAAAAGGCGTTTACCCTCGGCATCGATCAGAAAAGAGATGCCGGAGTCCGTCGATCCGAATGCCTCGATTCGCAAGTTCTCGTCTTGATAAGACTCTCCTTTCTTCAGGTAAAGGGCGTCATCCTTCCCTGCCCGGCGTCTTTTCAGGATATCTTTCGAGAAGATATAGACGATGTCCTTTTTATATGTTTTCCATTTCAACACTTCCGGGTTGAAATGGTCGGGATGGAAATGAGACGCTAATATATATAATGTTCCCGCGCGATTAAGCAACTTCTCGTGTACGAACCCTTCACCCGGTGACTTTCCCGTATCCTTAAAATAATCGATCAGGATGGCAAAGCCGTCCGCCTCGATCGCAAAACCACTGTGATAGATATATGTCAGTCTCATTTCTGTATTCCTTTCATTTATAAACAAAACACGGAAGACTGTATTCTTGTTGCACAAAGATAAAATTTTTCAAGCATCTTTTCGGACAAGAAGACAGTAAAGAACTCCTTATCGACCTATTGAACGGCCTGTTCGAAGGTGAACGGTTAATCACGGAATTATCTTTTTTGAATGTAGAAATGCCGGCGGAAAGTACGGACGGGCGTGCGGCAGTTTTTGACTTGAAATGTAAGGATAAGGATGGACGTATTTTTATTGTCGAAGTACAAAATGCTCCCCAAACTTATTTTTATGAACGAGGATTATACTATCTTTGTCGTATTATCAGTGGTCAGGACCGACGTGGAAATGATTGGAGGTTTGAACTTTATCCGGTATATGGTATTTTCCTGCTGAATTTTAAATCCGGAAAAACGGATAAAGTGCGTACCGATATCGTATTGGCAGATCGTGAAACAGGAAAACAGATGAGTGAAACGATGCGCCAGATCTATTTGGAGATGCCTTTCTTTAATAAAGAAGAGGCTGAATGTAAAACGAGTTTAGATTATTGGCTTTATACATTAAAGTATATGGAGAAGTTGGAAACATTACCATTCAAAGGCCAGAAGCAGCTATTTGAAAAATTGGAAAGGCTGGCGAAAATAGTCAACCTGAATAAGAAGGAACGTATGGAATATGAAGAGAGCCTCAAAATATATCGGGATAATCAAGGCGTATTGGATTATGCCATAGAGAAAGGATATATGGAAGGGGTCGAAAAAGGAATTAAAGAGGGAATCGAAAAGGGAATCGAAAAAGGTATGGCAAAAGGACTTGAAAAAGGACTTGAAAAAGGCATCGAAAAAGGTCGAATGGAAGGTAAACTTGAAGGTTTGCGTCTTGCTGCTGCCAAAATGAAGGCCCAAGGTTTGGATGCGGCGACTATCATGAACGTTACTGGCCTGGATGCCGAGATAATAGATTCTCTATAAGAAAAATAGCCCAAAGAGGGGGAGACCTTTTTGGGCTATTTTATTTAACTTACAACTTTATTTCCAACCGCTCCATCATCACCCCTGTCTTCCGGCGTGCATCGGCCACATCCAGTCCGCGAGCCAGCAGCACAGCCATACGGCGGTGTCCGTGGACTTCCGGTTTACCGAAGAAACGCATTTGTGTGTCCGGTTGTTCCAGGACTTTATCCAGATTACCTAATGAAAGCTGTTTGCTGTCCCCTTCGACCACTACGGCACGCGAAGCACCGGCTCCGTGGAATGCGATGTTAGGTATCGGCAAGCCCAATACCGCGCGGGCATGCAGGGCGAATTGCGAAAGATCCTGCGTGATCATCGTGACCATGCCCGTGTCGTGCGGACGGGGAGATACTTCGCTGAAGATCACCTCTTCGCCCTTAACAAACAACTCGACACCGAAGATACCACGTCCGCCGAGCGCTTCCGTTATCTTGCCCGCAATTTCGCGCGCTTTTTCTTTTGCCACAGGGCTCATCGCCTGGGGCTGCCAGGATTCGCGATAGTCGCCGTCGACCTGTACGTGTCCGACCGGTTCCAGGAACGAGGTGCCACCGATATGGCGAACCGTCAACTGGGTGATTTCGTAATCGAAATCCACGAACCCTTCCACGATGACCTTGCCGGCGCCGGCGCGTCCGCCCTCCTGCGCATAATGCCAGGCGCGGTCGATATCTTCTTCTTTGCGGATGACGCTCTGCCCGTGGCCACTTGAGCTCATGATCGGCTTAACGACACAAGGCATTCCGATTGTTTTTACAGCTTCTATGAACTCCTCTTTCGTTTCGGCAAAACGGTAAGGCGAAGTCGGCAGGCCCAATTCTTCCGCTGCCAGGCGTCGGATGCCTTCGCGGTTCATCGTCAGCCAGGTGGCGCGGGCGGTCGGGATGACGTGGAATCCTTCTTTTTCCAGTTCCATCAACGTCTGTGTCGCGATCGCCTCCACTTCCGGAACGATATAATCAGGCTTTTCTTTTTCTACGATTTCGCGCAATGCTTCTCCGTCCAGCATCGATACGACGTATGAACGGTGTGCAACCTGCATCGCCGGAGCGTCCGGATATTTGTCCAGCGCAATCACTTCCACTCCGTAACGCTGCAACTCGATTACAAACTCTTTTCCTAATTCGCCGGAACCGCAAAGCAAAACTTTAGTCGCGGTGGCCGATTTTGGTGTCCCTATTGTTACCATATTATATTAATGTTATATATTTTCTTTCGTTTGGGGATGCAAAGGTACGTTAATCTTGGCAATAGAATGAAATGAACCGGTAAAAAGTATTGCCGGGTGGCGGGATAAAAATGGATGGCCAAAGTTGGCTGTTAGGGTGAAATGGTGTATTTTCGTCATCTGCAAACAAGTAAATACGGAATTATGGAATACATAAATATAGACTCTTCAAAACATTCCCTCTATAGCTTATTCAAGGACCTTTATTCGATTAGCTTCCCCATTTTCGAGCAGAGAACGGAAATGCAACAGGAAAAGGCTTTCGCTTCTACCCGTTATCATTTGACCGGATACAAAGAAAACGATGTCTTTATAGGATTCATCTCTTACTGGGAGTTTGACGGATCTGTTTATATAGAGCATTTTGCCGTTAACCGGGAATTGAGAGGCGCGGGATACGGAAGCGCCATCTTGCGTGATTTCATCCGGTCGACGGAAAAAATCGTCTTGTTGGAAATAGATCCGGTCGTCGATGAGGTTTCGGAAGCGCGCTTGAGGTTCTATAAAAGATGCGGTTTCCATGAAAATCCCTATCCGCATACTCATCCCCCTTATCGCGACGGCTATCATGCACATCCTTTAGTCATCCTTACCACCCAACGGGAGATAACGGAAAAGGAGTACCAGACTTTTTATAAGGAGCTGACTGATGTTGTGATGGATAAGAAATAGCTGGAAAATAAATAGAAAAGATAGAGCGTATGAATGTCGAAGAATTTAGAGAATATTGCCTCTCATTGAAAGGCGTATATGAGAAGATGCCCTTCCCGAATGTGGCGGATAAGTACAGCCGGGATGTCCTGTGTTTTTATGTGGGAAGCAAGTGGTTCTGTTTTGTAAATATCGAAGTGTTTGACTTTTGCTGTATCAAATGCAATCCTGACGAGTCGGGAGAGTTACAGGCCCGGTATTCCGGCATAACTCCCGGTTGGCATATGAATAAGAAATATTGGATTAGCGTTTATTTCAATCAGGATGTTTCGGACAACAAGATCAAAGAACTTGTAAAAGACTCATATGATATTGTCTTTCAGTCTCTCTCCAAAAAAGAAAAAGAAGCATTCTTGATATAATGTATAGGGAGATATTTTTGCCGATGTAGGAGATAATTAGGAAGGATGAGCATCCTAAATTAGTTCACCTCCCACTTAATCCTTGTCCGACCCGGGTCAAACAGTTGTTCGACACTCGTCAGACAGCTGTCCGACCTCCGTCAAACAGCCGTTCGACCCGGGTCGGACAAGAATTGGATGGGAGGCGGCCGGAATTAGGTGCCGGGACAATCGGAATTACAAGGCAGTTGGCTGGTTTTTCTACGGCAGGCCGCCGGTCTGATGTAGGAAGTCCGCTTCTCCCGGCCTTGCATCGGGTTGTTAATATATTGTAATAATCAGTACTATGTGATACAAGGTATTTTGTTAGGACCTATATTTGTGGCAATAAATAACAAAATAGTTTCCTTTTTGTGTAACGATTTTTCAAAATGTTCGTCTAATAGATAAAAGCAACTACAAATATCATGATTCATCTGGAAGGAATTAACAAAACGTATTTCAATGGTGCACCGCTGCACGTCTTGAAAGGCATAGACTTGGATATAGAAAAGGGAGAGATGGTCTCTATTATGGGGGCGTCAGGATCGGGAAAATCCACCTTGCTGAATATTTTGGGAATACTGGATACATACGATACGGGAACTTACACCTTAAACGGGCAGTTGATCCGCAATCTGAGCGAAACCCGTGCGGCAGAACTGCGTAACCGGATGATCGGTTTCATCTTCCAGTCCTTTAATCTGATTTCATTCAAGAATGCGATGGAGAATGTCGCTCTGCCCTTGTATTATCAGGGAATAAACCGCAAGAAGAGAAACGCGATGGCGATGGAATATCTGGATATGGTCGGCCTGAAAGACTGGGCGGAACATATGCCGAGCGAAATGTCCGGCGGACAGAAACAGCGTGTCGCCATAGCCCGCGCCCTGATTGCCAAACCACAGGTGATCCTGGCGGACGAACCGACCGGAGCGCTCGACAGTAAGACGACAGTCGAGGTGATGGAACTTCTTCGTAATGTAAACGAGGAAGGGATGACGATGGTAATCGTTACGCACGAACAGTCCGTGGCAGATGCCACAGACCGCATTATCCGTGTGAAAGACGGCCTGATAGAAACAATCGAAAAAGGACGGGGCCATGTTTGATTTTGACAACTTCCGCGAGATATGGAGCACGATCAAAAAGAATAAGCTCCGTACGTTCCTGACCGGTTTTTCGGTGGCATGGGGCATCTTTATGCTGATTGTCCTGTTGGGCGCCGGAAACGGGATGAAGAATGGGATCATGTCTAACTTTCGTAATCTCAGTATGAACCGGGTACAGACATGGCCGCGCTACACAAGCAAACCTTATCAGGGAATGCAGACGAACCGGCGGATCGAATATAAAGATGAAGACCTGGTCGCCATACCGCGTGAAAATCCTGAGGTGGATTTGATTACGGCAAGCATCAGCCGGGGCGATACGCTTTCGTATGGCGAAGAATATAATGCCTACTCCCTGAACGGCGTACATCCGTCAAAGGCTATCATCGACAATATCAAGATGACGGTTGGCAACGGGCGTTTTATCAATGATATAGACGTGCGGGAAAAGAGGAAAGTGATCGTCCTCAGTCCCCGTATGAAAGAGGTGCTCTTTAAAGGAGCTGACCCGCTTGGCAAATATGTGAATGCCGGAAGTGTCGCTTACCAGGTGATCGGTGTTTATAAAGCGGAGGACAATGATAACAATGCTCCGGCCTATATCCCTTTCAGTACGGCTCAGACTTTATACAATGCCGGATACGGGCTGGATGACATCATCTTTACCATTAACGGTATTTCCACGCAAGAAGAATACGACGCTTTTGAGAAACGGTTCCGCCAGCAGATGGGGCTGCGCCATAAGTTCGATCCGGAGGACCGGAGGGCGATCGGTATGTGGAGCACACTCGAAGACTTTATGATGCTGAACGGCATGCTGAACGGTATCGCCCTTTTTATCTGGGTGATCGGTATCGGGACGCTGACTGCCGGAATCGTAGGCGTGAGCAATATCATGCTGATAACGGTGCGTGAACGGACAAGGGAATTCGGTATCCGGAAAGCGATAGGGGCGACTCCCTTTTCGATCCTGAAACTGATCATTGTCGAGTCGATCCTGATTACGGCGGTATTCGGCTATTTGGGGATGGTGCTGGGAATCGGACTGACGGAAGGAATCAATGCCGTTATGGAAATGATGAATGCCGGAAAGAATGTTTCGCAGGATGATATGAGTATCTTCCTGAACCCGACGGTAAACCTGAGCGTGGCCTTGTCCGCTACGGCTCTGATTGTAGGCGCCGGAGTGCTGGCAGGCTATTTCCCGGCACGTAAAGCAGTCAAGATTACGGCTATCGAGGCGATGCGAGAGGAATAATTCATAATTCAAAAATCATAATTCAATATTATGTTCATGTTTGATATAGATCGTTGGGTGGAGATATGGGTGACGATCACCCGTAATAAGACCCGTAGCATACTGACCGGTTTCGGCGTGTTCTGGGGAATCCTGATGTTAGTGATTCTGTTGGGCTCCGGTAACGCGTTTAAGAACGGGGTCATGAAGAATGTAGATGGTTTCTCGACCAACTCGGCTTTCTTCTTCTCGGAACGGACTGGTGAACCCTATAAAGGATATAAGAAAGGCCGCTACTGGCAGATGCGTAACCGCGATTTGGAGACGATACGCCAGCGGGTGAAAGGTGTTCGCTATCTCTCGCCGATGATTATGCAGTGGGGCGGACAGAATAATGTCGTAAGAGGACAGAAAGCCGGTACTTATAATGTGCGTGGCGTCTACTCCGAATATTTCAATATCGAGACGCAGCATATCCTGGCGGGACGCCTGCTGAATGAAATCGACATGATCGAGAGGCGCAAAGTGTGCTTGATCGGCAGTATCGTGAGGGAAGTCCTCTTTGCTCCCGATGAAGATCCGATCGGACAATATATACGGGTGAACGGCATTTATTACCAGGTGGCCGGCGTGATCAAGCCGAAGCCCCGCGCGCAGATAGGCGGACGTACGGAGGAGAGTGTGATGCTCCCGTTCAAGACGCTCCAGCAGGCTTCCAACCAGGGCGATAAATTCTGGTTCCTGTGTGCGACGGCCGACGATGGTTATCCCTGTGACAAGATGGTGGAAGACATAAAGACCGTCTTGCGTTCGCAGAACGAAATTTCGCCGACGGACGAGCATGCGATCAGCAGTTTCACCATCGCCAAGCAGTTCGAGACGTTCGACCTCTTGTTTACCGGCATTAATATTCTGGTCTGGCTGGTCGGTATCGGAACTTTGCTGGCGGGTATTATCGGTGTCAGCAATATTATGATGGTGACTGTCCGGGAGCGGACACGCGAGATCGGCGTACGACGTGCTCTTGGGGCAAAGCCGTTCGATATTATTTCGCAGATCATGAGTGAGAGTCTGCTCTTGACTTCGCTTGCCGGACTGATCGGATTGAGTCTCGGGACCTTTTTGCTCGATGTGGTGAACAATGCTTTGATGAGTGGCGGAAGCGATTCGTCGAACGGCACGTTTTTCTCCAATCCGGAGATTCGTATCGGGACAGCGGTGGCGGCTACGGTTATCCTCTTGTTCAGCGGCTTGCTGGCGGGGCTGATCCCTGCCTGGAGGGCGATGCAGATCAAGGCTATCGATGCAATCAGAGAAGAGTGAATATAATTGAAAGTTGAAAGTTGAAAATTAAAAATAAGATATCATTATGAAGAATCGTATCGTAAAAAAAATCCTGCGGATCATATTCCTGGTACTTGTAGGAGCAGCAGTTATCGGCACTTTCTACTTCTTATGGAAGAAAGCACAGCCCGTCATTACCGTCTACGAAGTGGTAACCCCTTCCCGGGACACGATTGAGACGAAAACAGTGGCAACCGGAAAAGTAGAACCCCGCGACGAAGTGCTTATCAAGCCGCAGATGTCGGGTATCATTTCCGAATTGCTGAAAGAAGCCGGACAGATGGTGAAAGAGGGAGAGATCATCGCACGTATCAAGGTGATCCCCGAAATGGTCCAGTTGAACAGTGCCGAATCGCGCGTACGGGTTGCCAAGATCAGCCTCGACCAGATCAGCGCCACTTTCAAGCGTGACGAAGAACTGCATAAACAAGGGGTCATCTCCAAAGAAGACTACGAAACCTCTTTTGCCAACTATAAGAAGGCGCAGGAAGAGGCCGAGAATGCACAGGACGCTCTCGAGATCATCCGCGAGGGTATCTCCAAACGGTCGACTGCTTCCAGTACGACGCAGGTGCGTTCTACGATTACCGGTATGATTCTGGATGTGCCTATCAAGGTCGGTAACTCGGTGATCCAGTCCAATACCTTCAACGACGGTACGACAATCGCCACGGTAGCCGATATGAACAATATGATCTTTAAAGGAAAAGTAGACGAGACGGAAGTAGGTCGTATCAACGAAGGTATGCCGATCAAACTGACAGTCGGCGCCATGGAAAGCCGTACGTTCGACGCTATGCTGGAATATGTGGCACCGAAAGGCGTGGAAGAGAACGGTGCCGTGTTGTTCGAGGTGAAAGCCGCCGTGCAGATACCGGCTGATGCCTTTATCCGTGCCGGCTACAGTGCGAATGCCGAGATCGTGTTGAAGCGTGCGGAGAATGTTTTATCCGTGCCGGAAAGTTGTGTCGAGTTTAGCGGCGATTCTACCTTTGTCCAGGTCGTGACACAGGAAAAGCCGGAGCAGAAGTTTGAAAAGCGTGCCGTACAAGTGGGATTGTCCGATGGTATCAGGATTGAGATCAAGGATGGCATAACCGAGAGTGATAAAATTCGCGGTGCGATAGCCGATCCGGCAAAGAGATAAAAACGGATACTACCGATTATAAATATGAAAGCAATGAGAAATCAATTGATAATAGCAACAGCTTTACTCTTCTCGGGTTCTTTTGCCTGGGCGCAGGAACCGGCCAAGCAATGGTCTTTGGAAGAGTGCATCCGCTATGCGATCGAACATAATATCGATCTGAAGCAGCGGCAACAGGAGCAGGCAAGCCGTGAAGTGGAACTGAACACAAGCAAGTTCAGCTGGTTGCCCGACCTGAATGCCAACGTCGGACAGAATTTCGACTTCGGCCGTTCCCCGTCCAAGACCGGCGTTATTGTGGACCAGAACTCAGCCAATACTTCGGCTTCCATTTCGTTGAGCATGCCGATCTTCGACGGTATGAGAATCCCGAACGATATCGCCGCCCGCCGGCTGGACCTGAAAGCGGCTGTCGAGACGTTGAACAAAGCAAAAGAGGACTTGTCGATCAATATCGCATCCTATTATTTGCAGGTATTATATAATAAGGAAGTACAGCGGATCGCCGAATTGCAGGTTGCGCTAAGCAGCGAGCAGGTGACGAAGACCGAAGCCTTGGTGAAAAACGGTAAGGTGCCGCTTTCCCAATTGTACGATATGAAAGCGCAGTTGGCGAAAGACGAAGTTTCCCTGACGGAAGCCAATAACAATGTCAAGTTGGCTTTGCTCGACCTGACGCAGAGCCTGGAGCTGGAGCGCGACGGCGAGAACTTCGATATCGTCGTTCCCGAAACCGGGGATGCTGTTGAAGAGTATATGAGTAGTATCTTGCCTCCGGACAATATCTATGATCATGCCGTCTCTTTCAAGCCGCAGATCAAGGAGCAGGAATACCTGCTGGAAAGCCAGAAGAAGATGTTGAAAGTGGCACAGGCCGGTTATTATCCGAAGTTGAATTTCGGAGCCAGCTACAGTAACGGATACTACCATTATTCCGGTGACGGAGATTATGATAATATCGCATTCAGCGACCAGCTGAAGAATAACGGGCGTAAGACAGTCGGTTTCAGCCTGAGCATCCCGCTCTTCAACCGTTTCCAGGTCCGCAACAGCGTCCGTTCCGCCCGTATCAACATCCGCAACCGCGAGTTGATGATGGAGAATACGAAGAAAGCTTTGTATAAGGAGATCCAGCAGGCCTACTATAACGCAACGGCCTCCCAGGAGAAATATATCGCATCTGACAAATCGGTCATTGCCAGCAAGGAAGCCTTCTCGTATGCCGAAGACCGCTATGCCGCCGGCAAGAGCACCGTCTTCGAATATAGCGAAGCCAAGACGAAGTATGCGCAGAGTTTGTCCGAACAGGCACAAGCCAAGTACAACTTCATCTTCCGTGCCAAGATCCTGGACTTTTATAACGGTACACCAATAACACTATAACATTATTTAGGTTAGACACATTAGACACATTTGTTGATTGTTTGTTTAAAGGGGGGTCTCCGGGATGGAAACCTCCCTTTTTGTTCTTATATTTGTCCGGTAGATTATGGGCTTTTGTAAGTAAATCTATTATTAATACCAACAAAAACATATATGAATAAAAAATCTGTAACACTTGTTTTTCTACTATTGGTATGGCTGGGTGTAGATATGGCCTGTGCCCAATATCAGCCAGAACATTACCGGGTTTTCTCTCCTGACAGAAAGTTAGTGATGGGGATACAACGGCATAATGATGGTTTGTTGACCTATACTTTTGCTGTGAATGGAGAGGTACTAATCAAAGAATCTCCATTGGGCTTTCGATTGGAATCAGAGGAGACGGTTCCTTCTTCCGGTTGGAAAATAGAGAACGTCTCTGACCGGGAAGTCCGGAATGAATGGAAACCACTTTGGGGAAAACGGGCTGTGGTCGAAGATCATTTTAATGAATTGATGATCGATTTGCGGAATCCGGCCAGTCAACCGAAGTGGATGCAGCTGGTAGTCCGGGGATATAATGACGGCTTTGCATTCTGTTATAAAATACCGGAGGGCGAAGGGCAACGTGTAAATGTGCAGTCCGAATTGACTGCCTATAATTTTGCCGGGAATTATACGGCATGGTTCTATAACGGCGAGAATCATAATATAGGACCGGAAAAGTTGACGGAAACAGATGGAACCCGTTTGCCGGTAATGACCGTCAAGGCTGGTGATAAACATTATATGGCAATTCATGAAGCCTGCCTGGAAACAGGAGCACCTCTTGTCTTACAATCCAAAGGGGGCGAATCGCTTTTTTCGGTTGCTTCTAAGCCTGCCTGTTTGTCACCGGGGTATACTTCAGCCTGGCGTGTCGTTTTGTATGGGACGACTCCGGGCACGTTGACCGATTCCCATTTGTTGGAGTTACTTAATCCGGATCCCGATCCTTGCTATGACTTTTCGTGGGTCAAGCCAGGATTGGCAGTTTGGGACTGGCGTATCAACGGAGCTGTGTGGGATGGTTTTACGTATGGAATGTCTTATCCATCCTGGACCCGTATGGTCGATTTTGCAGCTGAACAGGGATTTAAGTATTTAGTATTGGATGCTAATTGGTACGGACCTGAGTTCGAATCGGATTCTGATCCGGTCAAAGGTGAAAAAGCACAAGATGTCCAACGGCTGTTGGGGTATGGAAAACAGAAAGGCGTCGGAATCTGGCTCTATCTGAATGATGTCGGAGGGAAGAAATTTCCGATAGAAAAGACGTTGAAGCAGTATGGCGAGTGGGGAGCTGCCGGGGTTAAATACGGCTTTATGAGTGGAACACAGGAAGAAAAGAATCAGTGGACGAAAAAGATTACTGAACTTTGTGCGCAAAACCACTTGTTAGTCGATTTTCATGATGGTCCGGTTCATCCCTATGGACAGATGCGTACCTGGCCGAATGCCGTAACACGCGAATATTGCCACGCCCAATTGGATGGACATCATGTGTTCGAACCTAAAACATTTGTGACGACTGTCTTTGTTAATATGGTTGCGGGTCCGGTCGATATGAACAATGGGATGTTCGATCTTCGTCCCGGACATACGACGCGTGTGGATGAGAGCCAGCCGGTTCCTTCTACATTGGTTTCGGAGGCTGCCCGTACGTTGATCACTTTTTCCGGTGTGACCATTTTACCGGATATTCCTGAATATTACCGAAAATATCCGGCATTGTTAAACTTCCTGTCTACACAGAAGATGCCGTGGAAAGAGAGCCGTACCTTGGCTGGTGAAATCGGGGAATATATCGTTATGATGAGGGAAACGGATGAAGCTTACCTTGTCGGTGCCGCTACGAATGAATCCGGACGGACGATAGATTTGCCTCTTTCTTTCCTGGAAAAAGGAAAATATACTGTCGAGGTCATTGAGGACGGCGACGATGCCCACTATCTGACAAACCGTGAAAGTCTGAAGGTTGCAACCCGACAACTGACAAACAATGATAAACTGACATTGAAGCTGGCTCCTGGCGGCGGAGCATGTCTTGTTATCAAGAAAAATCCGTCCATGGGGGTTTCTGAGCAAGCTACTTTCCCGCTTGTTAGTCCGGCTGAGAAAATGAAGGCCGATATTAAAGTCGGAGGAAAGAATGTAGAGATCGATTTATTCACGGATGGTGGAAAAGTTGTAACAGCAAAGACTTTGCAATTTTCTTTGGATGAAAATATTATGAAAGGTAATTGGCAGGTCTCCAGCCAAAAGAGAGAATCGATCGATCAGACCTGGCATCCTATTTACGGAGAACGTTCTGTTGTGACGGACCGGTATAATGAAGTGGCACTAACCCTTCAGTCGGATGAGAACCGGAAAGAGATCGTTTTGTATGTACGTCTCTATGATGAAGGATTAGCATTCCGTTATGCATTCGATAAGTTGGATTTCTGGAACCGTACAGTAACCGATGAGAAAACGCAATTTTTGTTTCAGGAAGATTGTAAAACTTGGGTGACCGGCATGGCGCAAGGTGCTTATTCCGAAACGAAGTTGAGTGCGTTGAGAGGGGCTGCCGATCGTCCGCAGGTGATTCAGGTAAACAATAATTGTTTTGCGGCAATCGGGGAAGCTGCCCTTGTCGATTATTCCCGCATGAAGTTGGAAAAGAGTGAGACTGGCTTTGGAGTACAATCTGTACTGTCTGGAAAGGTTAATCTGGATATGGCTGGCTATCAATCTCCTTGGCGTTATGTGATGGTTGCCGGGCATCCGGGAAAATTGGTCGAAAATAATTATTTCGTCCTTAATTTGAATGAACCGAATCAAATAGCGAATACCAGTTGGATCAAGCCTGGACAGGTGATTCGTGAAGTAACGTTAACTACGGCAGGCAGTATGGCTTGTATTGATTTTGCTGCCGAAAACAATATTGCCTATGTGTTGTTTGATGCCGGTTGGTATGGGGCGGAAGAAGATGTCAAATCGGATGCAACTACCGTTACGATCGACTCGGCTCGTTCGAAAGGTCCGCTTGATTTGCCTCGAGTGATAGAATATGCGAATTCAAAAGGAGTTGGGATACTTGTTTATGTAAATAAAAAAGCACTGCATCAGCAACTGGATGAAATTCTGCCTTTGTATAAGAAATGGGGAATTAAAGGTGTAAAATATGGTTTTGTGAATGTGGGTGATCAGTATGCTACAGCATGGTTGCATCAAGCTGTGCGCAAAGCTGCCAAATATGAATTGATGGTTGATATCCATGACGAGTATAGGCCTACGGGCTATTCGCGCACGTATCCGAATTTACTGACCCAGGAAGGTATCCGTGGTGATGAGGAAAGTCCGTCGTTGGATCAGGCTATCTATACGTTGTATAATCGTATGATCTGTGGAGCGGGTGATTACACCAATTGTTATTTTGCGGAAAGAGTTACAGGAAAGATGGGGGGACGTGCAGCCCAATTGGCTAAATTGGTTGCTCTTTATAGCCCCTGGCAGTTTGTATATTGGTATGATCGCCCCGAGAAATCACCGAGACGGGCTGGTGGTGCAGGTTCTGCTGAATCTGTGATCAAAACAGATGCAGTAACCCGTTTCTATAATTCTATCCCGACAGTATGGGACGAAACTCGCTTTTTGGAGGGAGAGATGGGTAAATATGCTGTAGTCGCCCGTCGCTCAGGTTCCGATTGGTATGTTAGTATGTTGAATGCCGGAGAACAGCAACAAATCACCTTACCCTTTGATTTTCTGAAAAACAAGAAAGGCTATACCGCTACACTTTATTATCAGGCATCCGAAAAGAAAAAGGATGTTGTCGATATCAAGAATATCAAGTTGGATAACCGTAATGAGGTTACTATCGATCTGGTTGGGAATAGCGGATGTGTGTTGTATTTACGACAGAATATTTCTGGGCAGTAATAACAAAATCAGTGGCAGATAATCTTTCAGTGTTATCCGCAATTGTTTTAATGCCTGCTGGATTCGGTAGTCAACGGTTTTGGATGATACCTGCAGGATTTCCGCAATATCTTTGTAGCTTTTATTCTCGAAGCGGTGCATGACAAAAGCCTCCCGATAAGTGGGGGGCAAGGCCTCCACTGCTTCTTTGATCCTTTTTTGCAGTTCTTCAAGTTGGTAGAAATCTGTATCCTGTAACATCTCCTGCATATTTTCGTAGAAGAGCGTGTCTGCCCTTAATTGGGATTGGTGGCGGACGATTTGGTTGATTGCACGGTGATAGACTGTCCGGAACAGATATTGGCTTAATGACGTTTCGAAGGTTTGAGTTTGCCGGGTCTCCCATAACCATAACATTACGTCCTGAACGATTTCTTCGGCATCTTTCAGCTCTACAAACCTTGTTGCATAGGCGCACAACATCGGATAGTATCTTCTGAACAAGATGCCATAGGCTTTTAGATCTCCATTCTGTATGGCTGAAAGTAAAAAGCGTTCGTCTGTGGTTTGTAGTATTTCTCCTTTCATATCTCTGGTCGCAAAGATAGCTTTTTTGCGATAGAAAAAAAATATTGAAAAAATATTCCCTTCTGTTTAGGAATCTTTCCGGTTTCTCTTGTCTACTATATAAACAAGCGATAAACTGGTATGGAAACACCTGATACAAATATGATAGAATATATTCTTCCCCGCTATTGCTCCGGTGAAGCGACAGAGGAAGAATGCCGGATGGTTGAGGAATGGATAAAGCAGTCGGATGAAAACTACCGGATTGCCAAACAGATCCATACCCTTTATTTAGCAACGGATACGATGCAGGTCGTGTCGGCGGTCGATACGGAGAAAGCCTTGTCTTCGGTTTGCCAAAAGATGAGCAAGGGCAATGAACATGCTAAAGTAACCATGGTTACTTGGCTGCAACGCGTTGCAGCGATTTTGTTTATTCCTCTTTTGATTGCTTTCGGAATACAAAATCTGAAGCCTCGTCCGGTTGAAATCGCCCAAATGATTGAAGTGAAAACGAATCCGGGTATGACAACAACAGTCGATTTGCCGGATGGTACCAGAGTTCATCTCAATTCAGAATCAAAACTCTCTTATCCCTCTTTCTTCGATAAGGACAAAAGAAGGGTTGCCCTGCAAGGGGAAGCGTTTTTCGAAGTACAGAAAGATGCGGAACATGGTTTTGTTATTTCTACCCCGCATGAAACGAAGATAGAGGTGCTGGGCACTTCTTTTAACGTCGAAGCGTTCGAAAAAGACGCTTTTGTCTCTACTACACTGATCGAAGGGAAAGTCCGCTTCGACTATATGAAGAATCAACGGTCTACGGCTGTTTTGATGAAGCCCGGCCAGAAACTGACCTATGATTCCTCTTCCTCCCGGATACAACTGATAGAAACGAGTGGCGCCTCTGAAATAGCCTGGAAAGACGGAAAGATCGTTTTTCTGGCGACCCCTTTACCCGAAGCATTGCGGATGCTGGAAAAGCGGTTTAATGTGACATTTGTTTTATCCAACGATCGGCTTCGT
This sequence comes from Parabacteroides acidifaciens, assembly GCF_003363715.1. Classification (GTDB taxonomy): domain Bacteria; phylum Bacteroidota; class Bacteroidia; order Bacteroidales; family Tannerellaceae; genus Parabacteroides; species Parabacteroides acidifaciens. The sequence continues at coordinate 28,333 of NZ_QREV01000017.1, read as the reverse complement.
AAGGAAGCTTTTACCGGGTCTTTCAGCAACCAGCGGTTGGAACGTATATTGGAAATCTTTAAAATATCATCTAATATCAAATGGCGTTATTTGGATACGCAGGATACCATGAATGAAAAAACGAGGATAGAAATCTATTAAAAATCAAGTAAACATGAGAAACAGACCTCCCTAAAGAAAAAACATCCGGAAAAATATTGGCGTATTTCCCCGGATGAAATGAGTTAACTTTAAAACGCTTGTTTGGCGACAAGCAGTAATAAATCATTTTTTTTAATCAGATCACTACAAAGTTATGCAAAAACATTTTAATACCCAACTGTTTTGGGTACCAGAGTCGCTTTGGTTTACCTTAAACAAAATTCCAAGAGTTATGAAGTTATACATCTTCTTACTATTCTGTTCGATCAGCTTGGTTCAAGCCACGAACAGCTATGCTCAAAAAGCCACTGTCAGTTTGAATATACAGAATCAAACTGTCCAATCAGTTTTGGATGAAATTGAAAACCAGTCGGATTTTTCGTTCTTTTTCAATACGAAACATGTCGATTTGAATCGCCGGGTTTCTGTGAATACGAAGAAGAGTGATATCTTCAAGGTGTTGGAAACGGTCTTTTCGGGGACGAATGTGCGCTATTCGGTGGTGGATAAAAAAATTATTCTTTCTACAGAGTCAGCTTCTGTTTCCGGTGTTCAACAGAATAAGAAAACGGTAAGCGGTATCGTAAAGGACGAAAACGGCGAACCGGTTATTGGTGCGAATGTAGTAGAGAAAGGAACAACCAACGGAACGGTGACGGATATGGACGGTAAATACACATTGACGGTTGCAACGGGAAGCAATCTGCAGATTTCCTATATCGGTTTTAATGAACAGGTCGTGAAAGTTGGTAAGGAGAGCATAATCAATATAACATTGCGCGAAGATATGCAATCGTTGGACGAAGTGGTAGTAGTAGGTTATGGTACTGTTAAGAAAGGTAACTTGACTAATGCGGTAACTTCTGTTAAGGCCGATGTTTTGGAAAATCGCCCTGTTAGTTCTGTGGCTGATGCATTGCAAGGTCAAGTACCGGGGTTGTCAATCGTTCAGTCTGGCCGTCCGGGTCAAGCTGCAAGTATGCAGTTGCGTGGTGCTACATCATTGAATTCTGGTGGTTCACCAATGTTGTTAGTTGATGGTATTCCTACTGACGCTGAGAACTTCAACTACTTGAACGTAGAAGATATTGAGAGTGTATCGGTTTTGAAAGATGCTGCTTCGGCTGCTATATACGGTTCGCGTGCAGCAAATGGTGTCATATTGGTTACTACCAAGCGTGGTAAAGCAGGCAAGCCTGTTTTTCGTTACAATGGCTATGTGGGGATAAACACTCCAACCGAAACACCTAAGATGGTTAGCTCGGAAAAATACGCTCGTATGCGTAATGAAGCTATGTATAATTTAAAACCGGAAGACGGTAAAAACCAATATTATAGTGAAGAACAAATACGAAAATTTGCTGATGGATCCGATCTTAATCATTATGGTAATACTGACTGGGTGGACTTGATGTTCGAGAATAGTATCACCACTCGCCACTCTATTTCGGCTACCGGTGGTGCTGAGAATGTGAAGTATTTCTTGAGCGCTGGTTTAGATTACCAAACAGGTGCATTACCCGAATCACAGCACAAAGTATATAATGTTCGCTCGAACGTTGATGCTCAACTTACTAAAAAGTTGAACTTGTCATTCGATATGCGTTACATCTTGAGACAAAAAGACGAAGTTGATGGTATGGATGGTATCATTATCGATGTGTATAAAATGAACCCTACCGATATCGCTTATAATACCGATGGTAGCTATGCAATGAACCCCAAATCGGTAGTCAACCCTATGGCTGACTTGCACCAAAGAGGTCACAATTTGAATGACACTCACGATGCATCAGGTATTTTTAAGGTGACTTACGATATTTGGGATGCCTTGAAGTTCCAAGGTATTGCCAACGTGAACTTTAAGTTTGGAAAATCGACTACCTTCTACCGTCAGGTAGGTTATACCGATTATGACAGCCAGGAGGTAACTTATATGGGGCAAAATGCCTTGGACGAAGGACGTGACTTTAACCAATACTATAACTTACAGGCTTTGCTTACTTATCAGAAGAAATTTGGTGAACACAACTTTGACGTCTTGGCCGGATATCAACAAGAAAATGAAAAGTGGGATCACGTGGGTGCTTATCGCGACGGATTCCCTACCGATATTCTCCATGTGCTCGATGGCGGGTCGAAAGAGAACTGGTCAAACGGGGGGACAGCTAATCACTGGGCAATTGCTTCTTTCATAGGTAGCTTAAACTACGACTATGCAAGCAAGTACTTACTTTCATTGAAGATGCGTTCGGATGGTTCTTCACGGTTGGCGAGCGGCCAGCGTTGGTCTACCTTCCCCTCTGTATCGGCAGCGTGGCGTATCAGCACTGAAAGTTTCATGGAAAAAACACGAACCTATTTGGATGATTTGAAACTTCGTGCTTCTTGGGGGTTGACGGGTGCTACTACCGGTATAGGTCTTTATCCAAGTTATTCAACTATTGGCTTCGGAAATGCGGCTTTGGGGAATCAATACATTTTGTCGGCTTATTTAAGTGGACTGGGAAACACTGATTTGGGTTGGGAAAAGACTTCTATGTTAGACTTTGGTCTCGATGCTCGTATGTTGGATAATCGTTTGGGTGTAACTTTTGACTACTACATTAAGAATACAAAAGACATCTTGATCGGCCTTCCCGTACCATTGGAATATGGTTTTGGTAAACCTAATGTCAATATTGGTGAGGTGCAAAACAAAGGTTGGGAATTAGAATTGAGTTGGAATGATAAGATTGGTGACTTCAGTTATGGTGTACAGGCTAACTTGTCTAATAATAAGAATGAAGTAAAAGACTTAGGTGGAACGAGTCCTTGGAAAGATGGTTATACAGCTGAAGGTCTTGCCATGAACTCTTACTACGGTTATGAAGCTTTAGGTTTGTTCCAAACACCGGAAGAGGTTGAAAGTTCTGCTGTGTACAGTCGCCGTTATGCAAAGCCGGGCGATGTGAAGTACAAAGACCAGAACGGTGATGGTGTGATTGATACTGACGACCGTGTGGTTCTTGGCGACCGCGATCCACACTACTTGTTTGGTATCACGCTGAATGGTGCATGGAAAGGATTTGACTTTAGTATCTTCATGCAAGGAGTTGGTAAACGTAACTATATATTGAATGGTCCCAGCATTCGTCCTTTGTCGGATCAAGGTAAAGGTCCGGCCTTCGAGCATCAGTTAGACTATTGGTCTGAAGACAATCGTGACGCTAAATATCCTCGTCTATTGGAAGCTACAAGCTCATTAGGATTCAACCATCTGACATCCGATTTTTGGATGATCAATGCTGGTTATCTACGTTTGAAGAACTTACAGGTTGGTTATAATTTCTCGAACGATTTGTTGAAGAAAACAGGATTATCAAATATCCGTCTATACTTCTCGGCAAACAACTTGTTTACCATCAGTAACTTTACTCCCGGATACGACCCTGAAACACTTGATGCGTTTACGTATCCGTTGTCCAGAACGTACTCATTTGGTTTAAATCTACAGTTTTAATTGAATAAAAAAGATATTGTAATGAAAACTTTAAAACATATCATGATGGCAACGCTTTGTACTGTTGCCTTAACAGGATGCGACGACTTCCTGACAACACCTCCGTTGGATCAAATTACAGAAGATGCCTGGTGGAAAGACGCCAAGCAAACCCAAATGATGGTAGACGGATGTTATGATTATGCTTATCAAGGTGATGGCGATAACATCATCGCTTTTCGTGACGCTTGGTCCGATAACTCGACTTGGTGGGGGTTAGAACATTTTGCCAATGGTGATTTACGCCCCACCTCTCGTGGTCTGGAAGACGAATGGAAATACAAATCCATTGCTCAGATGAACTATGTGCTTCATGGTTTGGAATTGTCTAAAGATTATGTCACTCCGGAACAATATGCACATATGCGTGCCGAAGTACGTTTCATCCGTGCATTGAATTACTATGACATGCTTTTCTTCTTTGGGGATGTACCTTTGGTGGATAAAGTATTGACTGTAGACGAGTCGCGTGCACTTACTCGTGCTCCTCGTGCCGATGTATACGAATTTGTGATTAATGAACTGGAAGAATGTTTAGTAGACATTAAGAAAGCTCCCAACTTTGAATCAGGCCGTGTTACCGAGGATGTGGTAAATGCTATGATTGCTCGTGTCTCTTTGCATGAAGCTGCTAAATCAAAATATATTAGCTTCTTGAAGAATAGTAAGGAATCGACGGATAATCTTTATAAAAGAGTGTTGACAGCTACTCAAGCTATTATAGACGGTGGTCGTTATGGTTTATACCGTGCCTACGATGGTGATCCCAAAAAGCATAGTTACGAAGAACTGTTCCGGCCTCAAGCCGATGGAAACAACAACGAAGTGATTTTTGAACGTCAATACTTCCCTTCTTTGAAGACTCACAACTTGAATAACAATCTATCTTATCCTTCATCTGTATATTGTGGTTGGAAGGGATTGCTTCCTTTGCAGAATATTGTCGATGAATACGAATGTATCGAAGGTCACCCCTATGATCAATGTGAAGCGTTGAATTGTCCTCACGTTGCCGAACGTACTGCTCTGGACCAAGCTGGTATGTTGAGTTATGGCGAATACGAATTCCGTGACCCTCGTTTGAAATCAACTATTATTCATCCCGGATGGGAATGGATTAAAGGTGGTAAAGTTGACTCGCATTATGGCGTAGAAGATCCCAATAGTCGCGATTATATAGGTAAAGAACCTGTAAGTACTGGTTTTCTGTTAACCAAGTGGACTGACCTGGAAGGGGAGGAACCTGATCGTTGGTTAGGTCATAAGAATATAACCATCTTCCGTTATGCTGATGTTTTGTTGATGAGGGCTGAAGCATTGATCGAGTTAAACGAAAACTTAGGCGAAGCCTTGAGTCTCATTAACGATATCCGTAATCGTGCCGAAATGCCCGAATATCCAGCTGTGACCAGTCAAAGCGATATGATTGCCAAAGTGCGTCATGAACGTCGTGTAGAAACAGCTTTTGAAGGATTGCGTTACTACGATATTATACGTTGGGGTATTGCACCCAAAGTACTCAATGGACCTGCTTATGGATGGAAACGTTGGAATCCTGAAACTCAGAAACACGACAATCCGCTTGTTTTCGAAGAACGGATTTGGGCAGAGGGTGAAGGCCGTTATTTCTGGCCTATTCCTCAAGCTTCTATCGACCAAAACGAAAACATTAAGCAACAAGAGGATAAATGGTGGTTGCATTAATTGTTTGATGTGTCTCATGTAAAAGATATAGCTTTTAGTCCTGTGACATATACAGGGATAAAAGCTATATTTTTTTACTTGAAAGAGAATGTATTTATGCGTATAACAAGTATAAAAAAGAGAAAGATGAAGTGCGGATTTTTTTTGGTAATTGCATATCTGAATTTGCTCGGATTATCAGCTTGGGGGCAACGGAACGTATCGAATTTTGATAGGGACTGGCGTTTTGCACGGTTTGGTTTGCAGGCAGATGGAACACGTTTGCCTGAACCGGATTCGCTTGAAGCGTACGAGGTTGACGATACGAGCTGGCGGAAGTTGGATATTCCGCACGATTGGGCAATTGAAGGGCCTTTCCGTATTGATTTGGACGGATATACCGGAAAATTGCCTTGGCAGGGAATCGGTTGGTATCGGAAACATTTTACAGTGTCAGCCAAAGATAAGAAGAAGAGGTTTTATCTGGACTTTGACGGAGCGATGGCGAATGCCGAGGTTTGGCTGAATGGAAAGAAAGTGGGGGAACGTCCTTTTGGTTACAGCTCTTTTCGGGTAGATTTGACGCCGTATGTTCTGTATGGAGCGGATAATGTTGTGGCTGTACGATTAGATACGGAAAAGTTCGGTTCGCGTTGGTATCCGGGAGCCGGTATCTATCGGCATGTTCGTTTGGTAAAAACCGAACCGGTCCATGTGGCGCATTGGGGTGTTTTCGTGACGACTCCTGAAATTACGGATACTTATGCTACGGCATTCGTTCATGTGGAGGTGGAAAATAACAGGCAATATGCGGTAAAAGGGCAATATACTGTTGATATTTATGAATTGGATGCGAATGATGTCATCGGTGAAAAAGTGGCTTCCACAACCAAACGTTCGATGTTTTTGGATGCCGGATCCTCTGTGGAGGACTCGGTTTCTTTGCGTGTGGAATCACCTAAAAGATGGGATTTGGAACATACCCATCGTTATTTGGCATGTGTTTCGGTGTACGATAAAAACAAATTGGTGGATGTGTATGATACACCTTTTGGCTTTCGCACTATCCTTTTTACACATGATAATGGCTTTTTGCTGAACGGGAAACGTGTACAGATCAATGGAACGTGCAATCACCATGATTTGGGGGCATTAGGGGCTGCGATAAACAAGGTTGCGTTGGAACGCCAGTTGCGGATTTTAAAGAGTTTTGGTTGTAATGCGTTGCGTACCTCCCACAATCCTCCTGCACCGGAATTGTTGGAGTTGGCAGACAAAATGGGGTTTCTTGTGATGGATGAACTTTTTGATTGTTGGACGGTCGGGAAGAAAAAGAATGATTATAGTGCTCTTTTCGATAAATGGCATGAAAAAGATATAGAGACGTTGGTTTGCCGGGATCGCAACCATCCGTCGGTCATCATGTGGAGTACCGGCAATGAAGTGCATGAACAATATGAACCGGAAAAAGGCGTTGCCCGTCATCTAACGGAGGTGGTACATCGTTTCGATCATACTCGTCCGGTGACATTCGGAGCTTCTTATCCCAGTAAGTCGGCAATGAATGGGACGGAGTTGCAAGTGGATGTACATGGAATGAATTATGCGGCGGGCGTGTATGGCGGACCTGATTTTTATGGTAAGTTTTTGAATAAAGAAGGACATGAGCACCTTTCGGGCTATTCGAGTGAATCAAGTTCGACGATGAGCTCGCGTGGTGAATATTTCCCGCGTAAACATCATGTCTCTTCTTATGATTTGACGGAACCCGGATGGGGAGGACTGCCCGATTGGGAATTTGCAGCTTTGGATAAATATCCCGCCATCTGCGGCGAATTTGTCTGGACCGGCTTTGATTATTTGGGCGAGCCGACCCCGTTTAACAGTGATGCCAGTGTTCTGTTGAATCATGCGGAAGCTCTGAACCGTGAGCAGCTGGCACAGGAAAAAGAAGCCTTGGAAAAAATAGAAAAGAATCGTCCGACTTCCAGAAGTAGCTATTTTGGAATTGTGGATTTAGCCGGTTTTCCGAAAGATCGTTATTATTTGTATCAGTCCCGTTGGTTACCGGATTTACCGATGGTACACATTTTACCGCATTGGAATTTTCCAGATAGGATGGGAGAGGTGACACCTGTTTTTGTTTATACATCTGGTGATGAGGCTGAACTGTTTTTGAATGGGAAATCGTTAGGAAAGAAAAAGAAGCTACCTTACGAGTATCGCTTACGGTGGGATGATGTTATTTATAAACCGGGCGAATTGAAGGCTGTCGCTTACAAACAAAATCAGAAATGGGCTGAAGCAGTAGTGAGAACGACAGGAGAAGCGGTTAAATTAAAACTGACACCGGATAAAACATCCATTAAGGCGGATGGTGAGGATTTGGTGTTTGTAAAGGTTTCTTTGACCGATAAAGATGGAAATGAGGTGCCGACTGCAGAAAATGTCATATCATGTACATTAGTAGGTACAGGTGAAGTTATTGCAACGGATAACGGCGATCCTACTTGTTTGATACCTTTTCAGGAAACCACGCGTCCAGCTTTTAATGGTTTGTATTTAGCGATTGTAAAAGCCCGGTTCGGTTGTAATGGTCCGCTTCATCTGATTGTTGAATCGAAAGGGCTGGAAAGGGCGGAAATGAAAATTATGATAGAAAATTAAGTTACCATGAATAAAGTCTTGTTATTTAATTTATTGTGTGTGTCTGCCTTCACAATCTTGTCCATCGGTTGTACTTCCAAACAGGCAAGGTTGCAAGACGAAGTAAAATATCCGGGTATTGCGATGGCCAGGATGCTTAATCCGATTGTGCCTGCTGGGGTTTATATTGCAGATCCGGAAGTAAGGCTGATGCCGGATGGAAAGATTTATCTGTATGGTTCCCGGGATGAACCGGGAACGGCCTGGTGTTCCCATTCCTATCATGTGATGTCCTCTTCTGATCTGGTTCATTGGGATGTGGAACAGTTTTCTTTTGCGACGCAGGGAGCTGGGAAGCAGACCGATTATACGGAAGAGGTGCTTTATGCGCCGGACTGCATATATCATGATGGGCAGTATTATCTGTATTACTGTCTGGCTGCCGATGGTGAAAACGAAGGGGTAGCGGTTTCTTCTTCTCCTTACGGACCGTTTAAAAACGGACTGGCGATAAAAGGTATCACAGGAATAGACCCTTCTGTTTTTATTGATGACGACGGACAGGCTTATCTGTTTTGGGGACAAGGAAATGCAAAAGGGGCGAAGTTGAGTAAAGATATGTTGTCCATCGAAGGGGAAGTTCATGAACGTTTACTGACGTATGAGGAACATGCATTTAATGAAGCCAGTTCTGTGCGTAAGATAAACGGGACTTACTATTATATATATGCCGGCCACCAACGACATGGCAAATCGAATTGTGCTACGTTGAACTATGCAACAGCGACATCTCCCTTCGGGCCTTATACCTATCGAGGTGTTATTATTGACAATCTGCACAGTAACCGGAGGGTCGAGAATAATCATGGTTCGATTATAGAAATAGATGGACAATGGTATATCTTCTATCACCGTCCTACTCATGGAGGGACTTCTATGCGGAAGGTATGTCTTGAACCGATCTTCTTTAATCCGGATGGAACAATTCAGGAAGCCGAAATGACCACCCAAGGAGCTGGAGGCCCTATTTCTCCTCTATTGCGAATGGATGCAGCGAGGGCTTGTCTGATGTTGGGGAATATGACAGTCGCTGTACGTCGTCCGGCTGATGATATTCCAGTGGAGTATCTGTCTGAAATCCGGAATGGTGATTGTGCCTGTTGGAAATATTATGATTTCGATGCGTCAATGGTCACTCATTTTGTATGTAAGACATGGGGGAAGAATCAAGCTGGTAAGATTGAGATACATCTGGATGATCCGGCAGGTGAACTGTTAGGAACCTGCGAAGTGGCATCGATGGATGGAGAAGTCGCTTACGCTATACATGAGACTGAGATCAAGCCTGCTACGGGCAAACGAGCTTTAGTGTTGGTTTTCAAAGCTACATCGCCTGTTCCCGACGGACAGGATCTGATGAATTTGGAATGGTTTACATTTGAGAATCGAATAAAATAAAATATCATGAAAACTTTTTTTATCAAATTTTATTTAGTTCTATTGTGCAGCTGTCTGACAATAAATGCCGGGCAGGCACAGGTTAACGAAGAGGTCTCGAAGGTCTATGTCGTATTTAAGACCCACCTTGATGTCGGGTTTACCGATCTGAGTTCTGTTGTTGAGAAACGCTACGTCGACGAGTTTATTCCGAAAGCATTGGATGTGGCGGAAAAGTTGAGGGCGGACCGCTCCGGTGAAAGATATGTCTGGACGACCGGCTCCTGGCTGATCTGGAAATACCTCCAAACAGCTTCGGATCAGGACGTGGAGCGTCTGGAAAAGGCGATCCGGCAGGGTGACATTGTCTGGAACGGTGTCCCCTATACGGTGGAAACCGAATCGATGAACCTGGATTTGCTGGAAACTAATTTGTTGCTGGCACATAAGTTGGACGAGAAGTACGGCAAGAAGACGATAGCCGCCAAGATGACGGATGTACCGGGGCATACCCGCAGCATCATTGCTCCGATGAACCGGGCCGGCATCCGTTTCCTGCATATTGGAGTGAACCCGGCATCTCCTATCCCGGGCGTTCCCGAGTTTTGCCGCTGGAGGGATCCGGATGGGAACGAATTGATCTTGGTCTACCAGCAGGACTACGGTTCCGAAAATCTGCTGCCGGGAGGAAAGACAGCTATATCAGTCAACTTTACCGGTGATAACCATGGACCGCATTCGTATGATAAGGTAAAAGAAATCTACTCCGATCTGCATAAGCGTTATCCTAAAGCGCAACTGATAGCTGCTTCCTTCAATGAAATCGCACAGGAATTACTGGATATGAAAGCCTCCCTGCCTGTCGTGACTTCCGAGATAGGCGACACCTGGATCTATGGATATGGAAGTGCTCCGGTCCGGATGGCGAAATTCAGGGCGCTCTCTTCTCTCTATTCGAAATGGCTGAGGGAGAAGACGTTGGATCGTGGCAGTGACGAGTCCTTGAACTTTGCCGTGGAACTCGGACTGATCGCTGAACACACGCAAGGGATGGATATCAAAACTCATCTCCGGAACTGGGATAAATATGACATGGACCTGTTTCTTGCCGCCCGTTCGACCGAACTGTTCCGGAAAGTGGAAAAGTCCTGGAAAGAGATCGACTGGTATATCTATGATGCGATCAATTGCTTGCCTGAACATTTGCAACAGGAGGCATTGGCCAGGATGAAGGAAATCGATTCTCCCGTATTGCCGGTATTCTCGAAAAAGAATGTCGGCGTACGACCCGAACCCTGGAAACTCTCTTTGTTGAAAAATGATAAATTAAAAGTGGAAGGCCTGTTTTACCAGATGTATGACAGCCATGACTACGATCGCTATCTGGATAATTATCTGCGTGCCCGTTATAATTGGGCGCTGGATGATCTGGGCAAAACCGGATTGGACCGTTCGAAGGCTGTCAGTGTCTCTTTGCCTGCGCTGGTCGTAAAACGGGAAGTACAGAAGGAGAAGAAAGGAACGCGCACGCTCTCGGAACTGTCTTTCCCTCGGCATGAAGGCGTGGATGCACGTGTGTATCCGGAGAAGATGATCGTAAACAGCCTGACTTACAGGGATGGAAAGAAAGCAGAAATAGAATTGATCATTTTCAATAAACCGGCAGTCCGTCTTCCCGAAGCCTATTGGCTTTCATTCAATACGGACGATATCGTCTCGCTTGTTGCCGAGAAAACAGGGGCGACGGTCGACCTGCTCGATGTGGTGGAGAAAGGGAACCGGCAGCAGCACGGAATAGACCGTTACGTTGATTTGATCACTTCCGGCGGAACGGTCCGTATCTGGAGCGAGGCTGCTTTCCTGATCAATGTGGGGGAAGCAAGAGGTATCAACTATTCGACCCGATATCCGGATAAGCGTGGCGGTATTCATTTTAACCTGAGTAACAATCTTTGGGGAACGAATTTCAGTATGTGGAACGAAGGCTCACTGACGTACCGCTTTATTGTGGAAATGTTATGAATTTTAATAGATAAATATGAAGTATATCTCAAGAAGCTTATTGCTTGCTTTAATGGTTTTTGTTAGCCAATTGTCTTTTGCACAGAAGAAGTTTGTTCATCCGGAACGTGTTCGCTATGACGGTTCGTGCATGACGATTGAAGGAAAGGATGTGTTAATTTATAGTGCGGCCTTTCATTATTTCCGTTGTCCGGAGGAATTGTGGAAAGATCGTTTTCGTCAGATCAAGGAGGCCGGATTTAATACGGTCGAGACTTATGTACCCTGGAACTGGCATGAAAGGACCATGCCGCTTAGCCTGGATGATACGACTCGGTTCGATTTTTCCGATCTGAAGCGGTGGCTGAAGATGGCGCAGGAAGAATATGGTTTTTATACGATCGTCCGTCCGGGGCCTTTTATTTGTGCCGAGTATTCGGGGGGCGGTTATCCGCGTTGGCTGGCCAAGTTCCGTCCGGAAAGTGTAGAGGGTTTCTGGTTGAGAAGTGCGGATTATCGACATATCCGCTGGGCGCAGCATTGGTTCGATGCTGTTTGTAAAGCTGTGGCAGATGAACAGATCACACGTAAGCCGGTTGGCGATAAAGGGATCATCCTAATTCAAATCGAGAATGAATACAACCATCATGACTGCGACGGAAAGGAAAAATTGTTGAAAGCCCTTTATAGTTCTGTCCGCAAGAGCGGGCTGGATATTCCTGTCTTCACCTGTCTGACGAATGAGTGTCGTAGTAGCCAGGAACCGGATTTGTTTCAAGTGTTCGATAGCGACAATTATTATGTTGGCCTTTCTTCCGCCCCTGATTGCGCTTATCGCATGAGTAACCTGAAAAAGGCACAGCCGGATGCGCCGGGATTCGTGACCGAACTCCAAGGAGGATGGTTCTCTTTGGTGACAGGACGTTTGAGCGAAGACCATTATTCGGATGCACGCCATTTTAAGGCTGTAGGCCTGATGTCATTGTTGGGAGGAGCCACCGGCATCAACTATTATATGTTTTTTGGCGGGACCCACTTTGCCGGATGGGGAGCGCGTGGCATGACTACCAGCTATGATTACAATGCTGCGATCCGCGAAAATGGCGCATTGAGCGATAAGTATTATGAAGCGAAGGCGATCGGACAGTTTATACGGGCTTTCGGACCTCAATTGGCCCGTTCGACCGGTGGCCCTTGCAAGGTCGAAGGAGGAGTGAAATCATTGTTCGGTGGTGTCCGGGTGGCAGCCGATGGAACCCGTTTTGTCTTTTTGCACAATACGGACCCGAAGAATCCGGTCAAAGGAAAAGCTCGCTTGATTCCCGGTAAGCTGGATCGTCCGACCGAGTCGATGTATAATATTAATCAGCATGGCGAAAAAGTCCTGATTGCAGCTCCCGAAACGGGCGGCGACAAGATGATGACGGTCGATCCGATAGATGTCGATTATGACATGCCTGCTTTGGGCTCGAAAGTTTTGGTGATCCCGGCAGGTAAGTCTGCCAAGCAGGGAAAATGGTGGCCGCAGGAACAGATGCGTCCGTTACGTCCGTCCCGTTTGCCGGCTTCCGTTCGTATAGCTTCTGTGCAAAAGAAGGAAGATGCCTTTACCGAGGCTGATTGGATGCAATTGCCGCGTTTGGTCTCTTTGTCCGATTTGGGGGTAAACGATTTCCGTTACAGTTTGTATCGGGCACATGTGCAACTGGCAGCAAAGCAGGCTGTGGACGAGCGTTACCTGTTATTTAATATGTTTACTCGCGATATCGTTTCTGTGCAGGTAAATGGGAAACAAGCCAAACGTTTGTTCCCGGATCATGCAGATGCGCAAAGTTGGATTACGCGTGATTGTTTTGAACGTATTCGGCCGGATGAATATGACAACCGTTTTGATGTGACCGGACTTTTAAAAGAAGGAGATAATGAAATCATTGCAGTGTATGAAAATTTAGGACATGCCCATGGTTATTTCCCTATGGAGGAATTGGCCGGTATCCGTCAAGGAGGTCTTTCTGTTGTTGAATCTGCTCTGACCCATCCGTTGCAATGGGATTGCGCTACAGATATGGCAGGTGTGACAAAAGGTTGGATACAGCCACAATTTGTACCGGAAGGCTGGCAGTCTGTAACATTGGATACGATTTGTGAAATACCTCATAAGGGGAATAATGTACAACCGAAAAGAGAGCCGGATGGTCTTTTCACTTGGTATCGGATCGAATTCGAGCTCCCTAAACAGAATACTGCTGTATGGATTCCTTGGTTAGCTCGCATCCATGCCTCCGGCAATGGATATATGTGGTTGAACGGACATAATATCGGTCGTCATTGGGAAGCTGGTCCACAACGTGAATACTATCTACCGGAATGTTGGTTAAATTGGGGGAAAGAAAAGAACGTATTAGTAATGGGCTTACGTCAGACTGAAAATAGTGCAGTTTTGAATGCTGTGGAAATAGCTCCTTACATTGATGCGGCTGAAGTCAGAAATAATAAATAAATAGATAGAGGTTATGAATTATAAAATTATTTCCTTTCTCGTTCTTATTGTTATAACTTATGCTTGTACTCCCACTTCTGCTTCCTCTGGTCGGGAAGTCCTGGATATGAATACAGACTGGGCTTTTTACCGGGGAGAAGTAAAGGATGGTAGCCGGAGGGAGTTGGACGATTCCGGGTGGATGGCTGTCGCTTTGCCGCATATCATGCAGTTGGAAACGAAACATTGCGGAGGAAATTCCATTTATGACGGGATCGGTTGGTATCGCCGTTATTTTAAACTACCGAAAAAGTATAAAGATAAACGGATAGTCGTTTCTTTCGAAGGAGTTATGACCAATTGTACTGTTTATCTGAACGGGCAAGAGATTACGGAACATCATGGCGGCTATATGGGATTCGTATCAGACCTTACAGACCGGATCGACTGGGAGGGAAATAATGTCCTGGCTGTCCGTGTCTCTGCCGAATACGATCCTCTGACACCTCCGGGGAAACTGCAAGATAAGATGGATTTCTATTATTACAGCGGTATTTACCGGGATGTCCGGATGGAGATTACGGATAAGATTTATGTAACAGATCCGTTACAGGAAGATCTGGTTGCCGGCGGAGGGCAGTTTGTTACGTTTCCTGAAGTGACAAAAGAAAAAGCAAAGACTCATGTGGCAACTCATATCCGTAATTTGACAGACCAGGATGCAACATTGTCTGTCCTTTCCAGGTTGAAAGATTCTACCGGCCGTGTCGTGTCGGAGATAAAGACCCCTGTTGATCTGCCTGGACGGTCTGCCTGGACAGTCGGACAGGATTTGATTGTTGAACGACCGGCCTTGTGGCATCCCTACGATCCCAATCTTTATACGTTGCAAACCCAATTGCTGTCTGAAAATAAAGTGCTGGACGAAACAGTTCGTGAGATCGGTATCCGTACGATTCGCTATACTGCGGAAGAGGGTTTCTTTATCAATGGAGAGAAACTGTATATGCGTGGTGCAAATCGTCATCAGGCTTTTGCCTATGTCGGCGATGCCGCATCCAACTCGATGCAGGTGAGAGATGTGATCGATCTGAAACGCGGCGGTTATAATGCTGTTCGTGCGGCCCATTATCCGAATGATCCCGCTTTTCTGGATGCGTGCGACCGATACGGTTTATTGGTGGTCGAATGTATTCCGGGCTGGCAGTTCTATAATCCGGATTCGACCTTCATCAAGCGGCTTTATGGGGTCGGGCGCCAGATGATCCGGCGTGACCGGAATCATCCGTCTGTCGTGCTTTGGGAAACGGCTTTGAACGAGTCTCGCTATCCGGTATCTTTGGCGAAAGAGATCTTTGACCTTTCGCATGCCGAATATCCGGGTGACCAGATGTACACGGCTGGTGATTATTTCGGTCATGAAGAGATGGAACCTTATTATGATGTCTTTTATAAACAGGTCTCCAAATTCCCGAAAGATGGGGATGTGATGAGTAACTATCCGGAAGATTTTATCTCTGTCAAGCCTCTGTTTACCCGTGAATGGGGAGATGGTGTTGGCGAAAAGCCGCGTGTCAGCCTACAAGAAAACGAGGAAGAGCAGATGCGTCAATGCCGTAGCCGTATCGAACAGTTGAACGGTAGAGGATATTTCGATTGGTGTATGTTGGATGCCAATCCGCATATGGGGGGACATTTTGTCTGGAGCTATAACGATTATGCGCGAGGTAGCCAGGACGAAACCATGTATAGCGGCGTTGTGGATATCAACCGTTATCCGAAATTTAGCTACTATATGCTGCAAAGCATGCGTGATAAATCCGTCTCACAACCGGGGCTATATGAAGGACCGATGGTCTTTATCGCTTCCTATAATGCATCTGCGGTTTTTACCTCTTCCACTACGGATATTACGGTTTTCTCCAATTGTGACGAAGTCCGTTTGTATCGTAACGATAAGCTGATCGGGACGCAGACGCGGGAAGAACGAACGCCACTATACCGTTCGGTCGTAGAAAAAGGAGGAAGCCCGGTCTTTGTCTTTAATGCCGGAGGGTATGAGGCCGGCGAGCTGAAGGCCGAAGCTCTGGTTGGAGGAGCAGTCGTGGCTACGCACCGTGTAAGTACGCCGGAAAAGGCGGATCGTTTGGTCGTGGATATCAAGACAGACGGTATTATCCCCATAGCCGATGGATCGGATATGATCCCTGTTTATATCAAGGTTTGTGATAAAAACGGCTCGCTGGTTTATGACTCCGGGCAGGAAATAATGATTCAGGTGTCCGGCGAAGGTGTGCTGATAGGAGATACGATTCGCCGAATCGGAATAAATCCTCAGAAGGTAGAAGGCGGTGTCGGCTTTGCTTTTGTCCGTACGACGAAGAAAGCCGGCAAGATAACGGTGAAAGCGACAGCAAAAGGTTTATCGGCAGGTGAGGCGGAGGTTGTGACGAAGCCGTATAAAGGGACTTACGTGGCGGACGGACAACATGGCCTGTTTGGCGGTAAGGAAGAAGATAACGTAGTGATCAAACCTACTTTGTGGCAGAAACGTATCCTGGAGAAACCTCGTTTGAAGATCGCTTCCGTACAGGTCGGCAGTAGCCAGAACGGATATCCGGCTTCGAATATTATAGATAATGACGACCATACCTGGTGGATTGCAGGAGAGGATAAGTTGCCGCAAGTCATTACATTGGTTTTGGAACGTCCGACTTACGTGGCTGCCAGTCGTATCCTTTTTCAGAAAGACAGTTCTTCTTATAAACACAAGGTGGAGACATCCACTGACGGGGTACATTGGGAATTGTTGTATGAGCGGGAATGTACAGGATGGGAATTCAAACCGATGATCGTCGACCGTGAAGTGAAATATGTCCGTTTGACCATCGAGGATGTCTCCGAAGGGCGTGCTGGTCTGGGTGAGATGTCTCTAATAGTAATTAATAAATAAGGATATCTGATGAAGATTAAAACATTTTTGATAGGAGGCTTTTGTTGTTTAAGTCTTCTTACCATGAAGGCACAACAGGTATGGACTCCGGACAATGGAGACGGAACATTCACCAATCCATTGATGTGGGGCGATTGGCCGGATCCCGATGTGATCCGGGTTGGAGATGATTTTTATTTTGTTTCTACCAGTATGCATTATGTGCCGGGATCGCCGGTCGCCAAGTCTAAAGATTTGGTGAATTGGGAAATTGTCGGCTATGCAGTCGATCGGTATGATGAAGATCCTCGCTACGATATGAAAGGCGGTGAACTTTATTTGAATGGTTCCTGGGCTAATTCTATCCGGCATAACAAGGGTAAGTTTTATGTCGCTTTTTGTACGCCTTACGGTTGGGGTACGGAAACCGGACACTTTTCGGTTTGCGAAGCTGAGAAGCCGGAAGGACCTTGGATGCGGACTATATTTCCGGAATATTTATATGATCCGGGGTTGTTTTTCGATGACGACGGGAAAGTCTATGTTGTGCATGGACAGCATAAGCTATATGTGACGGAACTAAATGAAGATGTGAAGTCCGTCAAAAGTAAACCGATCGAAATTTGGAATAAAGGCGTAGATGATGCCCGAGGATCGGGTAAAAGAGCCGGAATGGAAGGATCTCATGTTTATAAGATAAATGGAATGTACTATATCACTTGTCCGGCGGGTGGGACGGAAGGATGGCAGGTCTGCCTTCGTTCGAAAAATATTTATGGACCTTATGAATCCAAAGTAATTATTCAGGATGACACTTCCTATCCGGTAAACGGTTTACATCAAGGAGGGATGGTTCAGTTGAAAAACGGAGATTGGTGGTTCATCATTATGCAAGATCGTGGTCCGATCGGACGTGTTCCTTATTTATTGCCGGTCAAGTGGGTAGACGGATGGCCCGTATTGGGTGTAGAAGGGAAAGATGCCATTACATATCCGAAACCGACTGTCGGAAAGAATCATAAAATGAAAGTGCCTGCGACAACAGACGAGTTTGATGGCAAGCGTTTAGGTTTGCAGTGGCAATGGAATCATAATCCGGATAATGAAAAATGGTCGCTTCGGGAACGTCCCGGTTATATGCGTCTGAAGGCGTCTAAAGCTATTGATTTGAAGAATGCCCGCAATACGCTGACACAACGTGTGCAGGGGCCTAATTCAACCGGAACAGTCGAACTCGATCTCTCCGGTCTGAAGGATGGGAATATAGCGGGTTTCGGCGTTTTCGAGTCTCCGTATGCTTATGTAGCGGTGCAACAGGAGGGCGGAAAACGCAAAGTGGTTATGTGCAACGACGGGAAAATAATCGAAACGCCGATAGAAAACCTTACGCAGGATAAAATCTGGATCCGGGCGCGTGTGACCGATAAGGGCTTTACGGCTCGTTTTTATTATAGTCTTGACGGAGCCTTTTTCTCTCCGGTCGGCAATGTCCTGAATATGGGATTGGGATTGCCTTGGACGGCTAATCGTTTTGCCCTGTTCAACTTCTCAACAACGGAAGAAGGGGTTGACGGTATCGCTGATTTCAACTGGTTTCGGTTTTATGGGAAATAATTGTTTGGTATATATATCGCTTCACCTTGTTTAATACGACTTGCTATCAGTAGACGTTCTTCATCACTGTATTTCATAAAATAAACCCTAAAAGTTAGACAAACAACTTTTAGGGTTTACTTCTTTTATTCGTAATGTTTTAGGTTTGCAGATGAAGGTTTGAAGGATTATTTTCGGAAAACTTTTTTTATCTTTTCAGCTTCCCTACAAACATCAGATTATTGTCATTTTCGTGTAACGAGCCAGCCAGCTCTTTCAGCTTCGCTTTGTCCTTATCCGGGCATTTTCCGGAGGTGAGATGGGTTTCGATCATTTCTGACAGGGCGCCCGGTTCTATATTAAACATGAACCAGCCTTTGTTGAAGTGGATGTTGGGGTTTGAAACGGGCAGGTTGCCATAGAAGTCGTTGACCAGACGGAATTGCGTGGACGACATTTTTTGTTTATCCACAAGCACGGTCCCTCCTGGTATAAACTGTCCGTCGACCCAGGTATAATAGTTGGTTATGACGTGGTTCGGAAGTTCCGTGTAAATATGGTAAGGCTTTTCGCCAAGGCCTGGGAAATTCATGGTGAAGCGCGGTATCAGCCGGTTTGCTTTTGTGTCGTAGGTATAGGTCGTGTCGACACCTGTATAGAAGAAGTCAAATGTTCCCGTGTTGCGGTAAGAGAATATTTCGCCGTCAAAATTCGAAGCCAGCATATATGGGCTTGCCGGTACCTTGTCCAGAATATTTCCATCCGTATCTACCCGGAAAGCAAAAGGCGCACCCTCTTGGAACGGCATATGGATAACGGAAAGCGTACCGTCCGCATTTATCTCGATCTTCGCCTTATTTATCTGGCCGGGCAGGTTGATGTCTTTTATCCATTTTCCGTCGAGTCCGTACATCATGATTTTCTTCCCATAGAATGGGGTAAGGAATATATGGCCGCGTTGTTCGTCGATGACCTCATCGTAGGTTGTCAGCGCATATTCGCCCGGACCGTGCCCCATTGCACCCACGTTGCAAAGGAATTTCCCGTCTTTGTCGTATAGTTTAACCACGTCGGATTCCTGCCGGATGCAGATATAGTTGTCGCTTACCTGTATCCACCAAGCCTTGAACATTGCTTCGTCAGACGTTTCAAAACGTACGATCCGGCAGTCTTCCACCAATTCGCTAAGAGGTACGTCAATTGTGTCCTTAACCGTTTTCAGGTCGCAGATATATAGCGGGCCGTCCGGGTTTTCGACTATTCGGACGCTACCGTCGTTTGCCTGCATCGATTTTTGAGTGGGGGAACCGCAACCGGCAAGGCTTGTTAGCAGGATAGTTGCGAATGGAAGAAGTGCTTTTACTTTCATATTTGTATTGAATTAAATGAATTTGGAAACAAAAGTATGAATAAATCGTAGATACGAACTATTCATACTTATATAATAAATAGAAGATTAATCTATATTAACGAGGAAATGACAGTTCGTTTTCTTTTATTGCTTATTGCTTCGACGGTTCCGAGGTGAATAGGTTGTACAATGGAATGGTCCATTGTGCATATTGAAATAAACTCGAATCTTCCACTTCGAAATAAGGACTTATATCCATGTATAAGAACTTTTGTGACAAGTCATACATGTTTTTCTCTAATTTCATGATTCTGTCGGCGTATTTCTCATAGAATGTAAATCTGAAATACACAATTTTCATGG
This sequence comes from Parabacteroides acidifaciens, assembly GCF_003363715.1. Classification (GTDB taxonomy): domain Bacteria; phylum Bacteroidota; class Bacteroidia; order Bacteroidales; family Tannerellaceae; genus Parabacteroides; species Parabacteroides acidifaciens. Next base: position 8,166 of record NZ_QREV01000017.1, on the reverse strand, counting down.
AGGAATCAAAAGTGAAACTGAATTTAAATTGTTTTAGAAGGCTTATATCCTCCTGGTCTATGCCTTTGAAAGCACTTTTAACGATGGAGGTGACAAGTTTATTAAATGTATCCTCGTTTTTACAGATACAAGAGTTATTACAATGTCCGGAATTTTTTGGTCTAACGTCTGAGATATTTTTAGGTGTCAATTCTATATGTTTGGATATTTTAGTCGGAGTGACTTTGACATCAAAATAACGCGATGTTTGTGCAACCGCAAACGTGTTGCATAAAACGAAACTGATTATTAGTAGGATGTTTTTCATAATGTTTGATTATTAAATTCAACAACCGTATCAATTTAAAAGCGCCCTTCGAGCTGGTATCACTACCCACCCGAAGGGCTAAAAGTGTGTCTAATTAAGGTCCTTTCCTGGTTAATCTTAGTTATTTACAAATAAGAAAGTTTCATTCGTTCGGTGCAACATCCCACCATACGCGAGTGTCGAAATTGTCCGGTCCCTGTGCAGCTATTGCAGCTTCGTAGTTGGGTACATTCGTGTTGTAATCATCCGGATAATAATGACGGCGGTACGGAACATGGGTTACTGTTGCTGCGCTACCCGGTTTCAACTTCGGCACGTTCAACCGGCGCCAGTCGGACCAAGCCTCGATGCCATCCTGCATAAAGTTGCCTAACCAGCGTTGCATCGCTATTTTTTCTATCTTTTGCTGATCTGACCCCGTGAATGCGATCTCGGGTTGAGCACAGTAAGCATCGACCTGGCTGTCCAATCCGTATTGGCCGAAGGAAGCGGCGATACCTGCTTTATATAATGCTTCTGCATCGGCATTTATCCATCCGCGGACGGCTGCTTCTGCCTGAATCAGTAAGATATGTGAGGGCGAAATGACCACCATCGGTGAATTTTGCTGGTAATAACGAGGGTCGAAAGTCGCACAATCCGGGTAGTTTACAATTTCCGCCTGTGCAATACCGTACGGAACACCTTCATATTTACCTTCACTGTTCGGGTCTGCATAAACTTCCAAACGCGGATCGTTATAGGCGATCAGCTGGTCCAAAATCGTTTTGGACGGGGCAAAGTCTTTACGACCGGAAACAATGATATTGTTATATAATGGATTCTCATTCGCTGTTTCTGGCAAGTATTTATATTCCAAGCGGTCATCGTTACTAACCATGCCTCCGTCTGCATAAGCCTTTGCAAAACGAGCTTTTCCGGCTGCCGGATCTACGTCTGACAGTTTGATCGCCAGCATCATACGCGTAGATGCATTGAGCTTTTTCCAGCGGGCGATATTGCCGGCATACAGGATGTCGAAAGTATTATCCAATGAGCCGGATTCGTCGAACTGGCTGTATGCTTCGGATAAATCACGGTCCAGATCCTCGTAGATAAATTGTTGCGTATCATATTTGGGAGTAAAGAGACCATCGTCGCCTTTCAATGCTTCTGTGTAAGGAAGCATTCCTACGACGTCGGTCATGTGCATATAAATGAATGCACGCAGCGTACGGCAGGCGGCAATCTGGTTGTTTCTATCTCCCAATTGAACCACATACGACTCGTTTGCCGTTTCCTCATCTGTGTTCAGTGAGATGATTGTATTCAGGTTACGGAGACGTTCGTAGTAGAAGGGACCCAGGTTGAAGTCGGTCATGGCATATCCGCTATATTGGACATTTTGTCTTTCTGTGAAATATTGCGGGTATAACTGGTTCCAGGGATCATACGTTCCGGTCATGGTGAACTGCGGGACTACCCGGCAGGCGTATGTAAACAAGAAACGTGTCTCCGGCATTGACGGGTTGTTCGGGTCAACGTTTGTGTCGCCGAAATCCCCGCAACTGCTAAATGTCATTAAGCCGGTTAATGCTATTGCTATAAATTTTATATATTTCATAATTCAACTCCTTATTAAGTTTAGAATGTAAGATTTACTGTAAGACCGAAAGAACGGGTAGAAGCTGCCTGTCCTCCTTCTATATAATTATAGGTTGCGCCACCTGATTCAGACGGGTCGATGTTGGGCACGCCGGAATAGATCAACCAAGGATTCTGTGCAACAAACGATAAACTGGCTTTCTTTATACCAGACTTTGTTTTGTCAAGGAAAGCTGTGGGAACGTCGTAGGTTACGGACAGTTCGCGCATTTTCAGGTAACTTGCATCATAAACATAATCTTCCCAGATCAGACTTTTGCGTGACTGGTAATAATAGTTAGCATCGACATAAGCCGTTACAGGTCTGTATGTCCCGTCGCCATTATCGACAACGCCATCCATACGGACACCACCGCCGTCGGCAACACTGTTACGGATCGGATTTCCTTTATCGTTCAGTCCGACTGTAGAGGTCAGCAATCCGGAACCTTCACCGAACATATTGGTTGCAGATGCTATTTCACCGCCGATCTGGAAGTCGAAAGAAGCACTTAACCTGAAGTTCTTATAACGGAGAGAAGTAGAGAAACCTCCGGTCAGATCCGGCTGGATATTACCTAATTCTTCCTGTGCGCTTGCATCGAGCAGCGGGGCGTAAGGGCCGTAAACATGGTTAGGATCGGCACGTTCTGAAAGGATAATACGTCCTTCCGGGTCTTTTGCCCATGTGGAACCACGGATCACACCGATCGGTTTGCCGACTTCGGCATACGAGTAGACGCGTGTGCTCCAGCTCATCCAGTAGATCTGATATGTGTCTTGTCCTTCAACCAGCTCTTCCAGTGTATTTCTGTTTCGGGCAACATTGGCGTTGATATCCCACGTCCAGTCTCTTGTGCTGACCGGCGTGCCGCCTAATGAAAGTTCGATACCTCTGTTACGGATCAGACCGGCGTTCATCTTACGGCTTCTGTATCCGCTTGCGGGAGTCGTGTTCACGTTGATGATCTGGTCCTTGGAGTCACGGTTGTAGAAGTTGAAGTCTCCCCAGAAACGGTTTCCGAACATCTTGAATTCCGTACCGACTTCGAAAGAAGTTGAGATTGTCGGTTTGATATAAGGATCTTTCAGGTTCGTGTCGTTCCACAGGTTGGAAAGCGAGCCGTATTTGATGACGTTGCCGTCAGCGTCTTTCAGTTTATAGGTCGGATATACATTGTATGCACTCATCGTAGAACCTACCTGTGCCATGGAGCCTCTCACTTTCCAGTAGTCCAGCCATTCAACATCTTTCATCCAGTTGTTCACCATTACAGCAGCCGAAAGGCCTCCGTACAGGTAGCTGTTTCTATCCGGATGCAGTGTGGAAGTCCAGTCGTTACGCAGTGAGAAGTCCAGATAATAAGTATCGTCCCATCCGAAAGTACCGGTTCCGTAGATACTTTGTTCCTTCATGTCCGTTTTGGAGTTGCTACCACCGGCCAGACCAACGGAAGCAGCCGTACTGAAGAACTTATCGAGGAAAAGCCCGTCGCGTGTAAAGGCGCTTACTTCGTTATAGGTATAATTTCTGTTTTCAAGGAATAAAGCTGCGTCTATCGACAAGCGGTCATCGACGAAACGGCCTCCCCATGTCAGACGTCCCTGTACCTGCATGTCGATCAGCGAGTTTTGTCCCTCATTGTAGGTGGATACTTCGTCTAAGACATTCATCGGCATCTTGCCTTCGGTACGCTGGTTGCGGATATTACCGTTCATCTTGACACCGGCCTTGATGTTCCAGGGTAATTCCAATTGTGCGTCTGCGCTGAATACATTCCACTGGTAGATATCCGTGTTGTTGATTTCATTATACAGGGCAAACGGGTTGTCATGGAACTGAGGCGTCAGGTTTGTCGGGCTCGTAATGTTCCAGGAGCGGAAAGTACCGTCCGGGCGTTTGTAGTCGCGTAACTGGCTGAGGTCGACATTCGTATGTCCCCATTGCTGGTATGAGTAAAGCACGTTACCAGCGCCTGAATAACCTTCAACTGCTGCGTTGTGGTTTTTCCGGTAGGTGTACTTGTAATCCAAAGAGATTGTCAATCTGTCCATCGGCTTGAATTGTGTCTTGGCCGAAAGGAAGCGGCGGACAGCGTTACTGTTGGGGGCTACACCGTCGCGTGCCGAATTGGTGAATGAGACGCGTGTCATGTAGTCTTTACCGGAACGGGCAAACGAAAGGTTTGTCGTGTTGGTGACTCCTGTGTCGAACAAATCGTTCAGGTTCATCTTGGAAGTCCATTTATCCGTCTTTCCGAACAGCGGGCTTGTCGGATCCCAAGCATACCAGGGAGCGTATTCACGTCCGTCCAGTTTCGGTCCCCAGCTGGCATCGTCGGCATAGTCGTAATATTGAACGCCATCCAATGCTTGCAAGTAGGAAGGATGTCTGGCTGGATCATAGTGGAAGACGTCCATTTCTGCGTCTGCTCCGTAATAACCGCCTCCGTATTCTTTCTGGATATCATTGTGCAGGTACACTTTTTCAAAAGAAAGCGTGTGGCTTACGTTGAATTCCGATTTTTCACCGGTAAGCCCTTTTGTCGTAATGATAATGGCTCCGTTTCCACCGCGTGAACCGTAAAGAGCTGTGGCTGCCGGCCCTTTCAATACGTTGACAGCTTCCACGTCGTCCATATTAATCGAGTTTGCATTGGTAATGATACCGTCCACAACATATAACGGTTCGCTACCGCCTGCATCAGTCAACGAACTGGTACCGCGCAAGACGATCTTACCAGCGTCGAACTTGGCTCCCGAACCACCTAAAAAGCGGACACCGGCTACTTTACCAACCAAGGCGTTGTTCAAATCCGTTTGGCGGACAGCCTGCAGGTCTTCTGCTTTTACCTGTTGGGTCGCGTATCCTAAGGATTTCTCTTTACGCGTCAATCCTTGTGCAGTGACTACTACTTCGTCCAGGAAAGCGACATCCGATTGCAGTACGACCGCGATAACCGGTTTCACTGCTACCTCTTGTGTTTTCATCCCGACGAAGGATATCTGGAGGATTTTAGCATTTGCTGGAACCGACAGGGAGAAATTCCCGTCAACGTCTGTTATCGTACCGAGCGTGGTACCTTTTACTGCGACGGAGGCTCCTGGAATAGGTAAGCCGTCATCGCCTGATGTAACTGTTCCCTTTACTTGCGTATTCTGGGCAACAATCATACTGATTCCTATCAAAAGGAATTGAAAAATAATAATTAATTTTTTCATCATAATACACATTCTTATAAGTTAGACTAATCAATACACACTGACATATTAGTTACCATAGTCTTTGTAGAACTATGTTTGTATTTTAATGTTATTGATAAAAATTTACTCTTATGTGGTAATTATAATGTTAACCCTGTGCTTGTTGTCTAAGTTGTTGATTAAGTGTATGATCTGATACGTAATAATACGTATATGGGGCTGTCAGGTTCTTTAAATCATGAAAAACAATCTCTAATCAATGGTTCTATTGTAAATGTTTAATAAATGCCAATGTACGAAGTGCTAATTTTTTTTATTCTTGTCTTACTTTTTTTGTCCAAATAAATTGTAGTTACAATCTTTTTACATATTTTTGCCCACAAAAGAGTGTTCAACTATATAAAAATGTGTTTATGAGAAGCAGTTTGATGATTATTACGGGCCCATTTACTTAGTTTGATTGTATTTTAACTAAGTTCTACAAAGACTTATGTTTATGAGTAATAAAAAAGACTGACTTATTTGTATAAAGCCAGTCTTTGATATGAATAGGGTAAGGTTAATATTAACGAATGAATAGCAATTCCCGGTATTTTGGCAATGGCCACATCTGATTATCAACCATCAACTCGAGGTCGTCTATATGGCTGCGTATCTCATCCAGATAAGGAGCGACCGTGTCGTGGTAAGCAATTGCCTTGCTGCGTAAGTCGGTGATGCGATTTGCTTTCTTGCGGGCTTCCACCATTTCGTCTGTCATCCGGGTCACGGCGTTGACGTGTTTTGATATATTACGTACCAGACGGCGCGGTTCGGTCGACAGTTCGTCATACTCTTCTTTGTCGAAGGTCTCCTTTAGCTTTGTGATGTTGCTCAGCAGCAAGGATTGATAGTGGAGGACGACCGGGATGATATGGTTCATCGACAGGTCGCCGAGGACGCGGGCTTCGATCTGTACCTTTTTAATATACATCTCCCATTTCACCTCGTTGCGGGCTTCCAGTTCCTTCAGGCTCAATACTCCCGTTTCCTTGAACATCTTGATGACTTCAGGCTTCAGGTAAGCGTCGTATTGCAGCGGGACGCTGTTCTCGCAGTCCAGGCCGCGGCGGGCAGCTTCTTCTTTCCATTCATCGCCATAGCCGTTGCCGTCGAAACGGATGGGTTTGGATTCCTTGATATAGGCTTTCAGTACTTCGAAAATGGCGGCTTCCTTGCTTTTGCCTTTTTCACGCAGCGCCTCTACATCTTCCTTGAACTGGCGGAGCTGGTAGGCAACGGCCGAATTCAGTGCCAGCATGGCCGAACCGCAGTTAGCCGACGAACCGAGTGCACGGAACTCGAAGCGGTTTCCGGTAAAGGCGAAAGGAGAGGTACGGTTACGATCCGTATTGTCCAGCAACAGTTCGGGGATCTGTCCGAAGCCTAAGTGCAGGCGCTTCTTGTCGTCTACTTCGATGGCATCTTCGATGGAGCAGTTTTCAAACTTGTCGAGTATCTCTGTGATCTGTGTTCCCAAGAAGGATGAGATGATTGCAGGCGGGGCTTCGTTGGCTCCCAGACGGTGTGCGTTGGTTGCCGATGCGATGCTGGCTTTCAGCAGGGCGTTGTATTTATATACGGCCATCAGCGAGTTGACAACGAAGGTGATAAACCTCAGATTGTCTTCACGGTCTTTTCCCGGAGAGAAAAGGTTGATGCCTGTATCGGTCCCCATCGACCAGTTGCAGTGTTTACCGGAGCCGTTCACACCCATGAAAGGCTTTTCGTGAAGCAGCACACGGAAATTGTGGCGGCGTGAAACTCGTTTCATGACCGACATCAGCAATTGGTTATGGTCGTTTGCCAAGTTGCATTCTTCATAAATAGGCGCCAACTCGAACTGGTTCGGGGCAACCTCGTTGTGACGGGTCTTGACCGGAATACCTAATTTGTAACATTCCGTTTCCAGATCCTTCATGAACTCCTGTACCCGGGAAGGGATCGCTCCGAAATAGTGATCGTCCAACTGCTGGTTTTTGGCACTTTCGTGTCCCAGCAAGGTGCGTTCCGTCAGTGACAGGTCCGGACGGGCGGAATAAAGGTCTTCGTCGACCAGGAAATATTCTTGTTCCCATCCTAAATATGTGATGACTTTGTTTACCTCTTCGTTGAAGTAGTTGCAAACGTCTTTGGCTGCTTCGTTCAACACCTCGATCGAACGGATCAGCGGTGTTTTATAGTCCAGCGCCTCACCTGTGTAGGCGATGAATACGGTCGGGATACATAAAGTATCGTCTACGATAAACGCAGGTGAAGAAGGGTCCCAGGCCGAGTAGCCGCGTGCTTCGAACGTATTGCGCAATCCGCCGTTCGGGAAGCTGGACGCATCCGGTTCCTGCTGGGCGAGCAGCTTGCCGCTAAATTCTTCGATCATGCCGCCGTTGCCGTCATGTTCCACGAACGCGTCGTGTTTCTCGGCTGTGCCGTCGGTAAGAGGTTGGAACCAGTGGGTGTAGTGCGTGACTCCTTTTTCCAGTGCCCACATGCGCATACCGGCAGCCACATGGTTGGCTATTTCCCTGTCGATGGGCGTACCATTGTCGATTGCATGAGTAAGTGCCTTGTAGGTTTCCTTGGAGAGGTACTTTTGCATTGCCTTCCGGTTGAAGACATTTTCACCATAATATTCGGATACTTTCTGATTGGGAGTGATGGCTTCCACAGCCTTTCGGTTGGATGCTTTCTCCACTGCATTGAAGCGTGAGATTGACATACAGTTTGTTTTTATGTTATACCGCCTGCAAAGATACAAGCAAATCTTTATTCCATCTTTCACCCGGTAGTTAAAAATAGATGAAAGAGTGTCATAAAGGAAATAGTGGGGCGATATGCCAATGATAAATTATTATTTATAGCTTATATTTGTCAAGTTTTGAATCTTCTGCAAACCTGACAAATTACAATAAGCCTCCTTGCCGCAGGCTCTCTTTTGCCGTTGATTTCAGAGACTGTGTGAAAAAGGCTTATTCTCCAATCAGATCAATACGCAG
>NZ_QREV01000016.1 GCF_003363715.1 Parabacteroides acidifaciens | reverse complement strand
GCTTTTCTTTACACATTTTTATTTTCTAATTGTGTAAACTTTTTTCCGTACAAGTCAAACATGCAATAGAGGACCGATGTTTATCCGTTATTTATTCAAATATTCATAACAAAGAATAGATAAAGGACTTTGCGAAGAATGGCAAGGGCGGCGGTCAGGTGGTTTTCCACTGTCCGTTTACTGATATCGAGGCGCATAGCGATTTCGTCATTAGACAAACCTTCCTCACGGCTCATCCGATAGATTTTGCTTCGCTGGGGAGACATTCGATCGACCGTACGGTTGATGATCGATTGCAGTTCGCGAACGAACAAGGCTTCTTCCTCTGATTCGGCCGGAGAGGCTTCCTGCAGGTATTCGTTCGTATATTTTTCCGATACAATGAGACGGTCGAAGTAGTCGTACACGGTAAAACGCGCCATCTGGAAAAGGTAGGAGGAGAAAGAGCGGACATGTTTAAGTTTTTCGCGGTCTTTCCATAAAGAGCAAAACAAGTCCTGCGCCATATCGCGGCTGGCTTCCTTGTCGTGCGTCAAGCCGATAAGAAAATTCACCAACCTCGGCTGGTATCGGAAAAATAACCGCTCAAATGCAGCTACGTTTCCGGCTGCAATCTTCTTCAAGTCGTTTTGCTCTTCCGGTAATTTCATAATAAATGCGAAGTAGCGAAAAATATCAGAATAATCAAAACAAAAGGCCGAAAGCTTATCTGTCGCTGTTCCGGTTTTACTACGGGATCGTGAGAAAAACAAGTGTATAAAACAGATAAAGCCTATTATTCCTATGCTTCGAGAATTAGGAATAATAGGCCGAAAATACAATCTTTATTTACTTACTTCAGATAGGGTTTTCCATCTTTCCAGAAAACCTCTTCCTGTGTGATATACCAAGTTTTTCCATTATCGTTATTTCCCTGATAAAACAGATATGTCCGCCCATCCAGATCGGTAAATAAATGTGGATGTCCGGATTCACTGGAGTTCCATTCACCCGGTTTGCCATTCCGCAGAAAAGGTTCTTTCGAAAGGCGCTTCCAAACAATACCGTCTTCGCTTTCCGCAACACCTATTTGTTGGGGAGCGTTATTATAAGCTCCGGCATAGAACATAAACAGTTTGCCGTCTTTTTTTGCAATCGAAGCACCTTCGATACATTTGCCTTCCCACGGATATACCGGATACAGAATGGAGGAGTCTGCCGCCTGTGTCCAGTCTTCCCGGTTGAAACCGGTGTTAGCCGGTGCGACAGCGACACCCTGCATCTGGATGTCATAATCCTTATCCCGGGTTGCAAAGTAAAGAAAGTAACGGCCTTTAAATTCACACACTTCCGCATCTATGGCACGCCCGCAGGTCCAGTCTCCGGAAGGATGAAAGATCGGGTTCGTCGGATTTCTTTTAAAATGTACGCCATCATCCGAAACTGCGTGGCAAATGGCATCATTCTTTCCATTTCCATACGTCTGGTAAAACAGATGCACCTGTCCATCCTTCACCAATGCACCGGGAGCACATAGTCCTTTTTTCTCATAATCGGCACCGGGAGCAGGCGTTATCTCACCAGCCTTTGTCCAGTTAACCAGATCTTTGCTCTCCGCAATCCCAATATTCCAGCCGGAAGCCTCATCTCCCTTTTTAGGAGGAATGGAATGATACATCAAATACCGTCCTTTAAAGTTTACCACATGCGGATCTTTCGAGTAGGGAACCCCGACTCGGGAAGTATCGCCGTACATCATGCGAGGATGTTGAGCCTGCCCCCAAAGGGGCAGACAAAGTGCTAACAAAAATAATAAACGTCCAATCATTTATTTCGTTTTTAATGAATAATCAATTACCATAACCCGGATTCTGTGTAAACTCTTCCGGATTTGATACATTTGTGAGCTGATCACGAGGTATAGGCCGCAAAACATGATATTCTTTGAATTTTCCGGCTGTAGCCGGGCTCATCTCCGGGTTATTCATTCGTTCATATAACTTTCCTGTACGTTTCAAGTCATACCAACGATGCATTTCCCCCATCAACTCACGAGCCCGCTCATCCAAGATAAAGTCAATTGTTACATCAGCCGGTTTTATTTCCATCTCTGCCTCATGCCCCGGAATAGCCGCACGATGGCGTATTACGTTAATATAGCCAGCTGCTTTCTGAGAGTTCCCAGACAAAAATGCCGCCTCCGCCGCCAATAAATAAGTATCCGCCAGACGGAAAACAAACACATCACGGGAACCGGGGGTCCAGTTAACCTCCGGGCGTAAAGGATCCAAATGCTTTACCAGATAGGCATACATCTTATAATTGGTAAAGCGTGTATTCGACGGCCATTCCGCATCTGGATTGTCTACAGACTGAACATCCTTTTGAGGATCGATCTGTTCACGCATATATTCCGGCTGGAATACAAGCACAGGCCATACCTCTTTGATCTGTTCTTTTGTCCAGGGACGTTTAGGATCAATCATTGCCAATTCTCCTTTTGTCCAAACTTTTTCTTCCATCTTTTTCGTGAATGGGCTAAAGATACTTTCTTTTACCGAATTTTCGGTTACATTCCAACGTGATATAAAGCAATCCTCCCAACGCTTGTCAATTGTTTCATCAAATAAATTCAATGCATAATCGGTCGAGCGTTCACGGCTCCAGGGCCTGCCATATTCAATAACACGTTTCACTGCCGGATGCTCTTCCGAATATGCGGAGCAGAAATACATATGTGCGGTATTTCCATCCCCATTTAATTCTGCATTTTGCGTATATAAAACAGGGAAAATAACTTCTGAATTACGTTTATTATTAATATCCCACAATTCAGCATGGGACTTCACCAATGCATATTTTCCCGAATTGATTACCTGTTCTGCATAATCCAATGCTTTTTTCAAATCATCATCACTCCGTTTTACTGTAAGTAAGACTCTTGACAAATGATGCATTGCTGCATATTTGGTAATATGTCCGTATTCAGACACGGGATATGACTCAGGCAAATTGTCAATGGCAAATTCCAAATCCGAAATAATCTGTTTCCAAACTTCATCCGCATTTGTCTTATGTGCTTCCGTTTCAACAGATTCAGTGGGCTTCAACGGCATAGGAATATCATTAAACTGTTGAACCAGGTGATAATAATAATGCGCTCTGATAAACAGGGCTTCTGCCTGATAACGAATCCTTAAACTCTTATCCAAGCCGGGAATCTCATTATTCTCAAGAGCATCTAAAACAGAGTTGCACTGGTTGATAGACTTATAGCCATTATACCATAGGCTCCTAACATTACCATTTGTTGCATCTATCGTCCAGTTTCTCCATTGGTCACCACCATTATAAGCGTTCCAGATATCCGAAGGACCTTCACATAAATAGATCAAATATTCATTGATATACACATTCCTCAATGTAGAATACAATCCGTTCACACCATTTGTAACTCCCTCTTTGGTTGTGTAAAAATTACCGACTGTTACCTTGTTATATGCTGTCTCGTCCAAAAAATCACAAGCAGACAAAGCCAATAAAGATAACGAACCAATTAAAATCTTATTTAGTATTTTCATATTCTATATTCCTCATTAGATGATTAAAAAGTTGCATTCACACCAAAAACAAATGATGTCAGCGGGCGATGGTCCGTATAAGCATTACAGTTTTCCGGGTCAAGCCCAACATAATCACTCTTTGTCCATGTATAAGGATTCTCAACCATGAAATACATCCTGAATTTCTCACTGTAGAATTTCCGGGAGATATCCTTAGGCAGTGTATATCCTAAATTGATATTCTTTAAACGGATGAATGACAAATCCCGATAGGCATAATCACTGGAAGTCAATAAATCCTGCGGATTTGTAATGGCAGGCTTCGGACATTCATTTGCGGGATTATCCGGAGTCCAGAAATCAACATTCAAGTGATTATAACGGGTAGAGCCCGCCTCATCAGTCAAGATACCTAAAACCTGTCCGTATTTCTGACGCGTATAAAAATAGATATTCAAATCGAAATTCTTGTAGTAAAAGCCTGTAGATAAACCGGCTGTCCATTTCGGTATTTTATTATATGTAAATAAATCATCCTGATCATAGCTTCCATTATTATTTACATCTTCCACCTTGGGAGCTCCGGGTTCACGTCCATATCTTGCCGCCTCTTCTTCCTCGCCATACTGCCAAACTCCTGCATATTTATACAGGCGTTCCACATAAAGAGGTTCTCCGATAAACCATTTATTCCCCGGACTGTCTTCTTTTCCATTAAACAGTTCAACTATTTCATTCTTATTATAGCCGAAAGTAAGATCAACAGTCCATCTGAAATCTTTAGTCACGACAGGAACAGTGTTCAAGGCTATTTCTATACCGGAATTACGCGTTTTACCAACATTCTGCCAGGTAAATTCATAGCCAGTGTTGACCGGTAAATTACGTTTCATCAACAAATCGCTTGTATTCCGGATATATCCGTCAATCGAACCGCTAATCCGATTATTCAGGAATCCGAAATCTATACCGACATTATATTCTTCCGTACGTTCCCATCCTAATTGATTATTAGCCAATTCGGTAGGAAGATAGCCCATTGCCGATTGTTCCGTCGTTCCAAAATAATACACATATTTACCTAATGCACCCTGAGTTGCATATTCGGATATTGCCGTATTGCCGGAATTACCCCAGCTTAAGCGCAGCTTCAGGTTCGAAAGCCAATCGACCTCTTTAAGGAAAGCTTCATCATTCATACGCCAAGCCAATGCAGCAGAGGGGAAAAAGTCCCATTTATTACCTTTTGCCAAACGCGAAGAGCCATCATAACGGCCGGTCAAGGTCAACAAATAACGATCCTTAAACGTATAATTAATTCTTCCCATAAATGAAAGAAGCGCCCATTTTTTGATAGAAGAAAGACGCGTATAGACATCCGGTGCTTCATTTACATTATACCAAGAGCCAAAATACGGCATATCTTGTCCGGTCAGGCCCACCAACTCATTTCTGGATGTCTGCATATCGTGTACCAATGAGACATCAAACGCATGTTTATCCAGCACTTTCTTATAATTCAATACATTGGTGAAAGTAATCTGTTGCTCATTCGTCTTTTTAAATTCAGCAGAAGATGAAGCTAATTGCCGGGATTGCGAAGTAGAGCTCTTATAAACCCCATTCTCAATAGAGGATAAACCATACGTCAAACTCGTGCGAAATTTCAATCCTTTGATTATCTCCCAGTCCGCATACAGGTTTAAAAGGACACGACTACGTTTTTCTTTATTATCCACATTGTTCTTATCAGTATCGAACATAGGATTTGAGTGTAATACAGTCTGATACCAACCGCTATTATAAAAACGCAAATCTCCGTTCTCATCATAAACCTGCGTCAATGGATCGAGTACGGTACCGTATTTCCATACACTATTGTCCCCGTTATTGCGCGTCGTTAATGCCAACAATGAAGAATATCCGACCGTCAAATTCTTAGCCAATTCCATGTCACCATTGATACGGGCCGAGAAACGTTCATATCCCATATTATCAATAATACTCTGATCTTTATTATAACCTAATACCAACATATTACGGTTACGCCCATTTGACTGGTTAATGCTAACATTATGATCCGTCTTATATCCCGTACCGCTAAACATCAAGTCCTGCCAATCTACGAACTGCCCTGTATTCAATGCATTCAACTGAATATCGTCAAATATTTCCTTATCGGTCTTCCCGTAATTTGCCGCTCTTTTCCAGTCCGCATACTTTTCACCACTCATCATATCGTAATTCTTGAATGATTTGGATACACCGACATAACCATCATAGCTAACAGACAATTTAGCATCTTTACGTGCACGTTTAGTTGTAATGATAACAACACCGTTTGCTCCACGCGAACCGTAGATGGCAGTAGAAGAAGCATCTTTTAAAACGTCGATAGACTCAATTTCTGCCGGATTAATCTCATCTATTTTTCCGCCGAACGGCGCATCATCTACTACGATTAACGGATCATTACCCGCATTGATCGAATTATATCCACGAATCACAATCGTAGAAGACGATCCCGGAGAATTTCCCATCGTAATATCCGCCCCTGCAATCTTACCCTGCAAAGCCTGCATCGGGTCCTTCATTACAGCCTGGTTCTGAATCGATGAAGATGATATTTGCGAGACAGACCCTGTTAAGTCACGTTTTTTGACAGAACCGTAACCAACCACAACCACCTCATCCAACGCCTGCGTGTCTTCTTTTAGCTGCACATTCAAGGATGTTTGGTTTTTACCTATTGTGACGTCTTGATTCAGGTAACCGATATACGTCACACTCAACTTTGCACCTGCGGATACAGACAAAGAAAAGCCGCCGTCCATATCCGTAATCGTGCCGTTAGTCGTTCCTTTTTCCACCACATTCGCACCGGCGACAGGATCGCCGTTTTCGTCTTTCACGATACCTTTTACGATGATCTGTTTTTGCTGGGAAACGGAGGGTTCAGCATTTCCTTTCCTGGATATAACGATCATCTTATCCTGAATGGAATAGGTCAATCCGTTGTCCAATATGGCAGACAGCACTTCTTCCAACGACGCGTCGTTAAAATTGTGCGTGATCTGTTTTCGCTCATTTACTTCGTCTGTCTTATAAATGATGGAGTACTGTAGTTCTTTCTCTACTTCTGCCAATACAGCTTTTAAAGGAACATTCTTAAACTGCCGGGTGATCCGCTGTGCATTCATGGAGGTAGCTCCAGAAAGCATCAAGGCAAGGATCAAAGCCCTTCCTACATGTTTTCTATACATAAACCAATAAATTAAAGAATTAGATTTAATAATATATTAACAATTGCGCTATTGTTTCTTGATATAAATATCCCTGCCCCGCCGTTCGTAGCGGATCGGAATGATCTCCGAGAGAGCCTGGAAGACATCTCCGACAGTTTCTTCATTCCTAAGCGAGACACGGAAAGCGACCTCTTTCTCCAAGTTGTCATCCAGATGAATCCGAACGTCGTACTTACGGGATAAGCGGATTGCCAGTTCGTTGAGTGTGATTTTATCATATTCAACTCTTCCCTCCGTCCACGATTTATATTGGGACGCCTGCACTTTCTGACGGGAAAAGCTACCGTTCTGCTTATCGAGACTCAGTAATTCACCCGGTGCAACCGGTATATGTTTACCTTGATATAAGATATCGACCGCGCCTTCCAGTAAAGCCGTCTTTGCCTGCATATCTTCGGGATAAGACGACACATTAAATTTGGTTCCTTTCACCAATACACTATAATGATCGGTATTCACCGTAAAAGGCGTGCCATCCGACTGCTTCATTACCTCGAAATAGGCTTCACCGATTAAAAAGACTTCGCGGTTTTTCGTATTGAAATTACCGGCATAACGTAAAGAAGAACCGGCATTCAGCCATACGACTGTGCCGTCTGCCAGAATCAGCTTGCTTTTCTCGCCATAGGCAGTTTCCATTGCAAAGAGATTGCCGGCTACGTCTGTGGCCCGGTACTGGTAGAGACCGTATGTTCCTCCCAACAATAGGAGAAAAGCAATTGCAGCGACTGCGATAAATCGCTGCAATTGCTTGTGTTTAGTCCTAAACACACTGCTTAATGACTGACGTACCTGCATCCGGCGTTGTAACTGTCTCCATTCATTGGAAACTTCCGGGATAAGTTTACTGGAAAGCATCCATTCTTCTTCCCATCTGCGAAAAACATTCTTATTTTCAGGAACGGCATTTACAAACCGGAAAAGAATTTCTTCTTCGGAAGGAGAAATACGTCCTTCAAAATAACGTATTGCCAACTGATGATTATCGATCTCCTGTTCTTTCATTACTTTTGCTTTCTATATGATGTAACAACTCAATTAAATTCTACCCAACCTATGAGGTTTGAATTTTACAAAAAAAATTCCATACCAAGATAAATGTCTAATTATCCTGATATGAAAACGATGACTTCACCCGCATTAATCAGCAAGAAGCCAGGCCAATATCGCAATATATATATCCAATGGATATTTTTCCTTGAAATGTACGGAAAAGCGGGCTAAAGCTTTGGCTATATGTTTTTCGACTGCCGTAGTCGATATCTGGAGAGCATCCGCAATCTCCCGGTTTTTCATTTTCCTGAAGCGGCTCATCTCGAAAACTTCGCGGCAACGCGACGGCAGGTCATTCATTACGATCTTGACCTGTTCTTGCAGTTCTTTATACAGAAGGGTATGTTCAGGTCCCAGATTAAAATCCCAATAATAAAGTTCTTCCTGCCCGGCCACCGCATCCAAATGTTCCAGGCTATGTTGCTCGACCAGCCGCAGATGTTTCAAATAATTGAGACAGGCATTCCGCACCATTGCAAAAAGAAGGGACGAGACGGAGACTGCTTCTATCAGATCGCGTTTCTCCCAGAACTTCAGAAAACTTTCCTGGATAATATCCCGGACAGCTTCGTCGTCATTCACAAAACGAGCGGCATATCCCCGCAATCGAGGATAATAACTGTTGAACAGGAACTCGAATGCTTCGCCGTTTCCGTCTTTTATCTCCTGCAATAATATTTTCTCGTCTGTGAAGTTCTTCATATCAGAATTTCTGCTTATCCCATGAGCGATACCTTATCTCCCTGTTCATGGTTTATTCGATTGATCAAGGCAAATGTAAACAATATTCTTAGAAAACAAATAAAACTGTTTATCTTTACCCGCATAAATAATCAGCCATATGAAACATAGAATCATCTTACTATTCATCAGCCTGCTCTCTTATTCGTTGCAGGCCCAGACAGTCCATTACAATGCATTCTCCCACAATGATTACGAACGTACTCATCCGCTATTCGACGCTCTTTCGTTTAACTTCAACTGCGTGGAAGCGGACTTGTGGCTCATAGACGGGGAATTGTATGTATCGCACGACACGGTCGCCCCCAACCCGGATATCACATTTGATAAACTATATCTGCTGCCTTTGGTAGAACGGATCAAAAAGAACAATGGGAAAGTGTATCCCGGCAGCGACCGTCCGTTCTATCTGATGGTGGACTGCAAGACAGACGGCGAAGCGATGTATCCTGTCCTGAAAAAGAAACTGGAAGCATACGAATCCCTGTTTTGCCACGAAAAAGAGGGAAAATTGCAGGAGGCGGCTATCCTGTTCTACCTGTCGGGCAGAAGCCCGCGTAAAGCAATTGCCGCCGAAACCAACCGTTTCATCTTCCTCGACGGCACGATCGACGATCTGGGAAAAGGGATCCCGGCTGCATTAATGCCTGTTATCAGCGATAACTATTCAAAGTATATCAATTGGAAAGGCGATGGAGAAATACCGGCCGACAAACTCGAAAAAATGCGCGAATACATCCGCCAGACCCATGCAGAAGGAAAGCTCTTCCGCTGGTGGGGAGCGCCGGACAAACCTCTGTTCAAAAAACTCTTCATACAGGAAGGCGTAGACCTGATCGGAGCGGATGACCTGAAAGCGCTGGATGAGATACTTCAGCAAACTTCACGACAATAACGTTAGCTTATTGTATAAAACGTGTTTTTCAGGGTAAAAAAACATCCGAAACCAAACAAATGTTAATCCACTTTTCAGCCGTCAAAAAGGAGCTTTTTCTTATGATCCGGAACCTTATCACAGCGAAGAGGGACTTTATTGCTCTGATCCGGAACTTTATTGCCCTGAAGTCGGACTTCATATAGTACGAAGTCAACCTTCAGAGCGATGAAGTGCCGGGTCAAGGCAATTTTCTGCGCACCTCACGGCTACAAGTCCCTAAAATTTCCTTGGGATATTTGGAACGCAGTTCGTCTTCGTTCGCAAATATTCGATTCTCCGAGAGTTAAGGTTTATCACTTTGCTGGTGTTTCCGGCTTCCGGCAATCAAATTGCATGCTTTTCGGGACAGTCCCGGCACTTCATTCCTCCTATTGTCAGACGAGATGGCTAAAACCACAAAAAAAGTCAATCCAAAATCGATCAAGATTTCGGATGAAATAGAAAAATGGCAGAAATAGGGGTTATTGTCTATTTTTCAATTTGCAGAAGGTCTAAACATAAGAAGTTTTTAACCATAAATGATGATTTAGCGGTCTGTGCCCTGCTCGCATATCGCTATTTCGTCAACCCTTCAACGTGGAAATAATCCACATCAACAAATCCTTTTCCATCCGTAATGTCCGGGTTAATACAGAAAAGTCCGACCTTTGCACCAATCCATTGCCCTTTATCTATCTTCAATGTAAAATCGAGCGGAACGTATTCAAGGCTGTTTACGCTATATGAGTATCTACAGGTCGCGTTCGGAAATACATCGACCTTCAACCACAGACTTTCGGCATCATGCTCTACAGCTTCCAACTCCTTCGGAGGAAAGCCACAGGTCTCCTGCTTCCCTTCATACAACACGATCTCTTTTTTACCGCCTTGGTTCCGGGCACAAAGGTAAGTATGATAATTTCCCATCATGACGATCCCCGCTCTTTCTCCGTCCTGCAAAGCCGATATGTTCATTTTGGCCGTAGCGCTGAATTCAGGAGCCGGTAGTTTTTGCAATAGAAGATTACCGGAATAGTAGAGGTTACCCTCTTCCGTCGGAGAGGAAACCGCATACAAACGGATATTTCCTTTAGAAGCGGAAAGAGAATACCATTGGCTTTGCTCCATAGCTTGCCATTGCCATTGCAATCCCAACGACACGCCGTCAAATTCGTCAGAAGTCTGAGGCGTTTCGACCGGGCAAGTCACACCCACGTCCGGTTTCTTATGTCTGAGGGCCGGAATTCCACACCCTTCCCCCTTTTCGTCCAACCCGATTACAGGCCAATCATCGACCCATCGTGCCGGCTGTAAATGGACGATCCTACCGTAAGCGTTTTTATCCTGGAAATGAATGAACCACCATTCCCCTGTTTGCGTATCAACCAATCCTCCCTGATGAGGACCGTTGATCCCGTTGCCTTCTTTCAACACTTTCCTGGATTCATAAGGGCCTTCTATGCTTTTAGACCGTAACACGGTCTGCCATCCCGTAGAAACGCCTCCTGCCGGTGCCAAAATATAATACCAGCCGTTCCGTTTCATCATTTTCAATCCTTCTAAGACCGGATTCTCCTCATTATCCCAATATACAATCTTCCCGTTGTCCAGCAAACTAAGCCCATCTTCCGCCATCCGGTGAAGATAGGCCGGTCCCCCGCAAAGTTTACTCCTGATCAGATAAGCGTTCCCGTTATCATCCCAGAAAGGACACGGATCTTCCCATTGCGAGACTTTCAATATATTCTTTAAATTCCACTCCCCTGCCGGATCATCCGTACGGGCAACGAACAAACCTTCTTCCGGTGTGCAGAAATAGACATAAAACACTCTGTTATGATAACGTATCGAAGGAGCCCAGGAGCCTTGCCCGTGTGCCGGATATTTGTAACGGTCAAAGGGCAATCCTGAATATACATGATTGATAATCGTCCAGTTGACCAAATCTTTAGAATGCAACACAGGTATTCCGGGAGCACAGGTAAAACTGGATGCGACCATATAATAATCATCATTTACACGAATCACATCAGGATCGGAATAGTCCGCATGAATAATCGGGTTCGTGTACGTGCCATCGCCATTGTCAGGCAACCAAACCTGAGCACTCACACAAAAGGATCTCACCAGCAAAAGGCTTATTAACAACACTATTTTATTTCTCATGATCTGACTTTATATAAGGTATTTGCCAATAAAAAAGGGCTGCCGGAACTATCTGCGGATGTTCCGACATGCCCTTCCTCACAATTCAGGAATGCCGTATGTTTTCGTCAACCCGCAACACGTAATCATTTTGAACTTAGGATCGACACAGAATATTCTTTCGGGCACACCTTAAATTTGTAGTTTCTTATTCTTCCTCCATTATTCATATCCGGGATTCTGTCCCCAGCTGGAATTCGTTTCCAATGTATTCTTGGCGATAGGGAAGATACGGCGGAACTTCTCCTTCAACTCTTTTTGTGCATAAAGAGCGCGGAAAGGAGTCGGATCTTCGAACTTGCCAAAACGGATCAGGTCGTTGCGACGCCAAGGTTCGTCGAGCAATTCTCGTGCACGCTCGTCAAGGATATCATTCAAAGAAGGATTCTCCGTTGCTTGCGGTGCATTCACATAAGAACGTATCTGGTTCAACAGAGATTTTGGAGTATCGCCATTAGTACTCATCCCGCCACGCAGGATGGCTTCTGCTTTCATCAGCAGAATATCGGCATAACGGAATACAGGTGCATCCTGGCTCTGATTGTGGCCATCATCGGCTGTCATGTTCTTGTCGGGAAAGAACTTAATGGAGCGATAGCCCATTTCACGACCGATAAGGTCATTGCCTACATTAAGCTGGGCAACACCATTGGACAGTCCGTCGCGGATGTAAACATCACGTGTGAAGTTTACGCGATGGTCTACTTTTGCATCGGGATCCGAACCGGTGTAAAGTTCGTCCTCGTCGATCTTTGTAGTAGACTTGATGAACGGCTGGTCGGTCACATAGCCATCGATGCAGTATAAGTTCTGTTCTCCGCGCAGGATGACCTGATTACGTTCATCACCCTCCAAGTTGAACTTGTCTGCATATTCCGGATTCATACGCATAAGCCCACCAGGATTTGAAGGATACTTCCATCCCAATACTGCGCTGAACTGCTCATGGCCGTTTCTATAGCTCCAGTAACGCATAACTTTATTTCCCTGGAAGAGTTTGTGGTCGAAAGGAACGGCGAAAATGAAATCCTTTACTTGCGGACCATTGTCCGGCATGAACTTTCTGACGTAACCGGTAGCAAGGTTGAACTGGCCGCTGCTAATGATGTCATCGCACATCGCGATACATTCGTTCAACTTCGGATTAGCTTCCGTCGGTTCATACTTGGTTACGTCGTCATTCATATAAACCTGCCAGTTCAGATAGATCTTGGCAAGCAAGGCGTCAGCCACATAACGTGTAGCCTTGCCGTAAGTACTAGCATCAATTTCGCTCGGAAGCAAGTCACGAACGGCAAGAAGTTCTTTCTCGCAGAACTTTATCATCTCCGAACGTGGGGTACGGGTGTCAGGCACGTCGCCGAATTTTTCCATCAAAGGAACTGCACCAAAGTTATCAGTAAGGAAGTAATAGAAGTAAGCGCGCATGCATCGTGCAGCAGCTCCCAATTTACCATTGCGGTCTGCCTCATCTAATTGGGCAAGCACGGTGTTACACGAAACAATACCACCGAAGGCATCGTCCCATATCCCTTTCAAGTGTCCGGCATCCCCTTCCTGGTTCCACTGGTGCAGGGTTTCACGCACATAGATACCACCATCATACCAGTTACCATCCATAGACACACACATGGCAACATCGGAGCTGATGTTGTTAAGGACAAACCAGCCTTCACCAACTGCTACAGTGCGGGTATAAATGGAACCGGAGATAGCATCTACAGCTTGCTGTCCTGTCGGCAGTCCGGTATATTGCGACTTAATGTCGACATCAAGGTCTGTACAGCCACCCAAAATGAGAAAAACGCCGGCAGCAGCCGTTATTGTCTTTATATTGAAAGTTTTCATCTTATGTATTTCAATTTAGAAGTTAATATTTACACCAAACATAAAGGTACGTGTACGCGGATAAGTCATACGGTTATCGATGCCGGGAGCGCGTCCACTCAGTGATACTTCCGGATCTATGCCATCATAACCGGTTATGGTGAATACATTATTAGCCGTCACAGTCAGGCGCAGGTCATTAACCCAAGAGCCCACATTTCCAAAATCATACCCAAGGGAGAGACTTTGCAAACGAATATAGCTTCCGTTCTCGATATAACGGTTACTGATAATAGCTGAATTACCGTCGGTAACCTTCTCCGTAGAGCGGACGCTGCTAAGGAAGTTACGCGAACCGACTTCAGACATATTGGAAAGGCTTGCTTTCGACGCATTCAGGATATCGTTGCCGAATACGCCTGTGAAGAATGTGGTAAGACTCCACTTTTTGAATGAAACGGTGTTATTCCAACCCACTGTCAGGTCAGGCTGTGCATTACCGACAACGGCACGGTCTTTCTCCTGTGGAGAGGCAGTGGTCTCGTAAGAGCCATCTGCGTTAACCAGACGCTCACCAGTTTTGCCGTCATGTGCGTAGAAGACAGAACGGCCTTCATCGTTGTAGCCTGCCCATTCGTAAATGAAGAATGTACCGATAGGTTTGCCTTCGATAATACGCTGAGCACGATAGCCTGACTGGCCGCGAAGGTGCATTTCCGAATCGTCAAACTCGATAAAGTCACGCGAGAACTCATCATTGGATATCCTCTTGACATTGTTCTTGTTGTGAGAAAGGTTTAATGTCGTATTCCAGCGCCAGTCCTTTGTCTGAACAGGAACAGCATTAACAGTAAGTTCTACGCCTTTATTGGTGATCTCGCCTACATTGGCAGTCATCGTACCATAAAGATACTTGGCCGTAGAGACATTATAGTCAGCAATAAGATCTTTTGTATCCTTGCTGTAGTACTCGATAGTACCGTTCAAGCGATTCTTGAAGAAACCGAAGTCAACACCAACGTTGAACATACTGGTCTTTTCCCACTTCAAATCAGGGTTAGCATTACGTGCAGGAGCAAGTGCCTGGATTTGTTTGCCGCTGGAATCGGTAGTCCAGCCATTCGTTCCATACAGCTGTAAAGCGGAGAATACATCGAATCCTAAAGAGTTACCACTAACACCATAGCCTACCCGAAACTTCAAATCGTCGAATATATTGAGATTCTTGATGAAATCTTCTTCGCTTAAACGCCATGCCACACTACCGGAGGGAAATGTCGCCCAACGGTTGTTCTTACCGAAGGCTGAAGAGCCGTCACGACGTACAGAGGCCTGAAGCAGGTATTTACCGGCATAAGAATAGTTGAAACGTCCATAGTAAGAAATCATACGAAGTGTAGAAAGCAGCTGGTTCCCATAGTCATTACGTTCATTGTAATTAGACATTCCGAGGTTATGATAACTTAGCTGGTCGTCATAGAATCCGCGTGCCATTGCCTGAAAACCGTCATTGTCGTTGCTCTCTTCCCAAGAGTAACCGACCATAGCGCCTACTGTATGAACATCCCTGAATGTTCTATTGAAGTTCAGATATGTCTCGAACACTTTACGAGTATCTTCCATATTCTGGCGCAGGGCATACCCATTGTCTCCACGGTTACCAATGTATTTGCTGGAAGCGTAACGGTTGTAGGAATTGTTACTGTTCTGATAAGAAAGGCTTGCATGGTAGTCCAAACCGTCGATAATGTTCAACTGGGCTGTTCCGGTAGCAAGAATGCGCTTCGTCTTGTAGAAGTTCGTCTGCTCTTTGATCATAGAAACCGGGTTATAATACTGGTCGATAGCCAAGTTTTCAAACCAGGAACCATCCTCATTTCTCACCGGAGACGTCGGCATGTAATAAGCCATGGCGTCATAAGCGCTCTTTCCGTCGAATTCAGCCTTAATATCGTTACGTTGAGTCAAGCTCGCATTCAGGTTAAGCGAAAGGATCAAATGGTCTTTCAACGTTTTTGTCTGTACGAAAGAACGGCCGATGAAACGCTCGAGATCCGTATCCATTATGACACCCGAATTCTTCATGTAGTTGAAACTGGTCTGGAAAGTTGTCTTCTCATTTCCCCCTGACACCGACAGGGCATGATTATGACTAAAGCCTGTACGTTCCACTTCGTCCTGCCAGTTGGTATTGACCCCAAGGTCCTGCCCGCCGGCAATGTTCATATTGTTTTCTTTCATCCATGCGCGATATTCGTCGGCGTCCATCACATCATATTTCTTTGCCACTGTGCTTGCTGCCACATAGCCGGAATAGGTTACATTGGTACGTCCTTCCTTCCCTTTCTTCGTCGTCACTATAATTACGCCGTTGGCTGCTTTAGAACCATAGATGGCAGTAGCCGAAGCATCACGGAGCACATCGATATTCTCAATATCATCAGGAGAGACAAGAGAAAGATCGACGCCCGGAACACCGTCGACGATGTAGTACGGTTCTTGTGCCGCGCCTGAACGGAATGTGGAGGCACCACGCAGAGTAAGATGGACATTTTGCGCATTAGGGTTGGCATCTTGTGTGACCACAAGCCCCGGGACCTTACCTTGCAACAATTCACCCGGAGTCGTGTAGACACCCACATTCAGATCTTCGGAGGAAATTGTCGTGATCGAGCTGACCACATCCTTGCGCCGCATCGTTCCGTAACCAACGACTACGATTTCGTTCAAAGTCTGCATATCTTCAGTCAACTTAAAAGTCAGTGTAGACTGATTACCCACTTTCACTTCCTGTGTGTTATACCCGAGATATGAAACCTGAACAATTGCACCAGGGGCTACTTCCAACGCAAACTTACCATTTATATCGGTAATAATACCATTCGTTGTACCTTTCTCTATCACATTGGCACCGATAATCGGTTCACCCAGATAATCTGTTACAATACCGGTGATTTTCTTCTTCTGCTGAGTGACTTCGGCAACAGCAGGTACTTCTTTTACTTTATAACTGGACAAAACAACATAGGTACCTTTCTGCGAATAACTCAATCCTAACTGTGTAGAAAGGTTATCCAGTACCTCCTTTATGGATTTGCCAACTAAATTCACGGAAATCTTCTTGTTCACATTGACGCCGGCATCGTAAATAAACAAATACTCCGTCTGCTTTTCAATGGTGTTCAAATAATCTTTCAATGAAAGATTATCACCTTGTAAGGTGATCTTTTGCGATATCGCATTCTCCGCATGCAAGCAGAAAATGGCTGCAAATAAGAACATATAGGTTATTCTCATTATCCTAAATAAATGTTTATGCCGTGATTTTAGTGCAAGACAAAACCCCGACAAAGGAATTTTATTCATAACTTTGTAATATTAAAGATTAATACTTGTTTAAAAACATGTGTTAGTTGTAAGGCGATGAATGTGCGAGATTCATCGCCTTTTACATTACTCTCTCTTTCTGTTTATTCTTCATTCCATAGGCTTTTTCAGTTTTAAATTTAAGATTTACATTTACTTTATATAAATAACCGTATTATCGTCGTTGCGGGAAAAAGTAAAATGAGTACTACGTTGCAATACCTGCAAAATGAAATCCACACCATCCGAGATACGGCATTTACCACTGCATTTATAGTCATTCAGCTTTTTATTCTGAATGATGATACGGATATCATAAGTTCTCTCAAAACGCTCCATCAAATCAGCAAAACGAATATTCTCGAAACAGATCAATCCCTCCTTCCAGCGATAGTCATCCAGATTACGAATCGAATCGATCACCATCTCCCCATTCTTCCACTCGGCCTTTGTCATCGGAGAAAGCTGAATTTTAGCATCCGGCTTTATTTTATCCGTCAATTCAATAGAGCCTTCTAACAAAGCCGCCGAAAACTCATTATCCTGTTCATCTGCCTGAACATTGAATTTCGTACCCAAAACCTTTATATCACATTTCTTTGTCTGCACGACAAAAGGATGTTTGGCATCCTTGGATACATCAAAATAGGCTTCCCCTTTCAAAGACACATTACGCGACTCCTGAGTAAAAGAACCTGGATAGATCATTTCACTACAAGCATTCAGCCAAACATTCGTGCCGTCGGATAATATGATGTTCACCCGCTGCCCCGGAGGAACAACGATCTTATTCATGGCAATCGGAGGTGCCGTTTTCACTGCATTATTATATATATACAAAGTAGAGACTACCAGTATGGAAATCGCAACTGCAATCTTCAAGGATTCCCTGATAACAGAAAACAGACGGAAACGACGTACAGACGATGCCATATCGCTCTCCCCTGTCCTACGCAGCAACAAGATGTCAAAATACTTCCGTTCCCGGATCAGCTCTTCCCTGTTTTCATCGGAAGCATCCACCCAGTTACAAACAGCCTCTTCCTCTTCAAAAGAGGCTGTTCCTGCAAAAAAACGTTGTAAAACTTTTCTGTCCATATATTAATAAGCACCTCAGAAAAGAGACCCCCTAAAATTTTATACGAATATTTTCACCTTCTCTTATTTTCCGGTTACTGATGACTTTTCCATCGGTAGCAACGACGACTTGTAACTTGCCGTCAATACGCTTCACTTCAATATCGAATACTTTATCGAAAGCGCAGATCTTCCGCAAATTCATATGATCCCATTCCTGCGGAAGACGCGGAGTAAAGACGAACGAATTCAGGCCGGTCGGACGAATACCGAACATTCCTTCCGTGATAATCCGGCAATACAAACCGCTTTCGGCAGACAGATGTCGCTGACTTCCTTCCGGCCATGCCTCGATTGCATACGGAACATGTTCGCCCAGCAGGCGTTGATTCGAATAAAATTTCAGATAATCGGTTGCCTTTTCCGTTTCACCGCAAGCATACACACCCCGCAGGGCATACAGAGTCGAACGGTCCCAGAACGTTTCACTTCCGGCCTGTGTCAGCAAGCCGTTTTCCGTCCAAAGACGCGGAGAAAACAGAGCTTGTATGGTTGCATCTTTCCGGTCGTAAATTCCGACAGTCAACGGAATGCAAATCCAGGAACGCAGCACATCGTTACCTTCATAGTATTGATATGTATTGAAGCCTTCAACCGTTCCGCCAAAATAGCGATCGATATTCTTCTTCAAGATCTCCGCCTGCTTGGTATATCCAGCCAGCTGTGAAGCCTGTTTGCCCAGATCCTTACCCAGATAAACGGCCGAACGCAGCGCATCATAATAGAGGGAAGAGGTGCAAAGGTTCGCTTTCCCTGCCGGAAAACGTCCCTCCAATTCGTCGGCATCGGAAGCCACGACACCGCCTTCATTCAGGTTACGCCGGCAATATTCGAGTGTCCATTCAATCAAAGGCCAAAGTTTCTCTGCTTCGGCTTTATCCCCACGCGACAGCGCATAACGCGAAGCGCCGTAGGCAACCATGGCAGCATCACCGCGATCACCTGCTCCGGCCCAGATATCCGTGCCCTCGGCAATAATCGAACTGGGCAACGGCTTATATTCCGGATTCATAAAGCGGGCAAAATGTTCGTAAGAACACAACGCCGAACGATTCCCGATCTCATATCCCAGATAAGGGAAGAACGGATTGATATATTCCGCCTGGTCGTTTGCCCAGATAGCGGCATAGTAAGATTCTCCGCCGGGACCATGCATCAGGCCTCCCTTCGTATCATAAATACTTTCGGCCCCGCGTATCTTGGCAAAGGCAAACATGGTATTAATCACAGGATCGGGTGTTTCCAGTATCAGGTTATCCCAGAATCCGGCAATCAAACTTTGGCGTGCCTTCAATTCCCGGTCTATATCAAACACCTGTTCGTTTTCATTCTTTTTATACCCGGCAAAAGTAGCACTAAAAGAAAGCTCTTCACCCGGCTGTAGCTGACAGGCGGTCTGGCCTGCAATCGTAGCAACCAGTTTATAACTCCCGTCCACCCCTTTCGCCGCATCCGTTTCGACAACAGAACGGGAAGAAGGGATCTCGACCGATACCGCGGATTCGCCGACATTCCGCAATATATACTTTTCACAAAAAGCAGGACTTGCGACAGAAGGGAACAAAATACGGGTCAGTTCGAGTTTACCTTTACGGGGAAGCTGATATTCGCTTTGCACGACCATCGTTCCATTCAAGGTAATATCTTTCACTTTTTCATTTAAAAGAGACTGCCCGTTCACCTCGACCATATCCGTCACATTCCAGGCAAAACGGCGCATCAGGCTGGCATGCGTATTATTCGGAATCGTACGCAGCATCGGCCAGACCATGCTACGGTTCAACATAAAAGCCCCGTTTGCATCGACTCCGTAACGGAGGACGGTCGACACTTTCAACCCACTCATTTCGATATGATCTTCATGCGGTATTTTTTCATCCACCTGCCAAGTGATGCCACCGGCAGAATTAATCGTCCAACGGTCAGCGGCCGAAATGGAAATACAGCTAATCCACAGAAGGGACAAAAGGCAATAGATTCGTTTTCTCATATTATTTACAAATATTGGTGATGTGTTTTTCAAGTTCCATATATTTATAAGCACCTCAACAAAGATACCCCCTAAATAAACAGATTGTTTTTCCCGGAAAACGATTTTCTCTTACAGAAACA
The DNA here is from genome assembly GCF_003363715.1 of Parabacteroides acidifaciens. GTDB lineage: Bacteria > Bacteroidota > Bacteroidia > Bacteroidales > Tannerellaceae > Parabacteroides > Parabacteroides acidifaciens. Next base: position 73,487 of record NZ_QREV01000016.1, on the reverse strand, counting down.
AGATTATTGTCATATAATCTTTCAGCTTCACCTTCAGTATCTTCAAGGCTTTGGATATATGAAATTCGACACTTTTGACCGACAGGGAGAAATGGGCGGCAATTTCCGGATAAGTCTTATTCTCATAGCGGCTCATGATAAAGATTTGCCGGGTTTTATCGGACATCATCGCCAAAGCCTCGTCCACCAGGCGTTGGGCCTCGTCACTGAAAATTTCCTGCGGGTCGCAGGCTTCGAGGGTGACAATACGCAGGTTAGTCACACGTTGCTGATGCTCCCGAAGACGTTGTTCCACATCTTCACGGACACGAAGGTGGCGGAGATAATTCAGACATTTATGTTTGATCGTTTCCAGGATATAGGCCGGAATATTCGAGTCGGAAGCAAGCGTATGGCGGTTTTCCCAATAGTACATAATTCCCTCGACAGCAATATCCTCAGCTGCCGCATCATCTTGAATATACGTGTTGGCGAAACGCACAAACAATCCATGATAATCAGCAAACAACTTATTAAAAGCTTTTATATCCGAGGTTGTTGTCTCCATGGCTTTTCTTTTGATCGATAAAGATATGACAATTTTTTGTAATTAAACATATTGCCCAAAAATCCATCATCAATTGCACCGCTCCAATCAAAGCCCCAGCCCCGAATGTAACATTTTGTTATTTTTTATCTAAGATGGCTTCCATCTGATTACAAACGGTGACATTCTGCACAAGAAGGGTTCCATCTGATTACAAAAAGATTTTTTCAAGATCAGAAGGTTTCCATCTATCTGTAATTTTTTCATTTTACAACAAGAAGGGCTCCGTCCAAGTACAAATTTTTCATTTTGTCCTTAGACGGAACCCTTCCGGTCGCAAATTTTTCATTTTGCAGTAAGAAGGCTACCCTCCCTACTTTATTTTCTCAAACCAGGATAAACGTTCCAGCGGTACCGTTACTTCGATTGTTTTCGGTCCCTTGAACTTTTTGCCTGTATCGTCCAGCCATACGCCTTTTGGCAACATGACTGTGCGGGTATGTTCTTTCGTCAGGACGGGAGCAACCAGATATTTGTCGCCCAACATAAACTGGTCCTTGCAATCGATGAAACCCTGATGCGGGAATACATATTCCATATGGCGGATGATCGGCTCACCGGTCTCGGCGGCATGATGGGCCAGTTCGAGGATATAGGTCCCCATCTTTTCGTGCAGATGCGCATAGTCGCGACAGATAGCCAAATGCTTCTCGTCGAGGATGCGCCAGGGGGCTACCGAGAATTGCATCATCGGCATCAACGCATGCACCTGGCAGGAACGGACGATCAGTTCCTGATCGAGCTTCGTCTGGTCCACACCTAAGAAAGAGCCGAACTGTCCTCCGCCGATCATATCCGGGCAAGCATACGCATAGCCCAGCAATCCGGCGGCAATCATATCCGGCACAAGGAGACCGACAGCCTTCCAGGAATAGTCTTTATCACCTAAGCGTTGCACCAATGCCTCACCGCCCATCTTCCATCCGGCACGATATTCATTGAACGGGAAGTCCAAACCGATCTTCGCCCAGTATTGGCACATATCTACCGAAGTGGCCGACTTATCGTAAAACTCCAGCTCCGGATCATTATAGTGCCCGATATCGCCGGCATCGAACTTGAATCCGTCCACACCGTATTTTTCCTGCATACCGCGCAACTGTTGTTTCAGATGTTCGGCCGCAGCCGGATTGCTCAGGTCATAGCAAGCACTGTATCCGTTCCACCAGGGAATGATCGCTGCGGCATTCGTCCCTTTCTTCTTGATCAGATACCCTTTCTGCTGAAGTTCGCGAAACTCGGGACTGTCCGGGCTGACAAACGGGCAAATCCAGAACATGATCTTGAAACCCTGACGGTGCAAACGGTCGATCATCCCTTTCGGATCGGGAAACCGTTCGGGCTTGAAGTCGAAATTACCGTAGTATTTCTGCCAGTTATCATCCACCATAAAGACGCCTACCGGGAATTTGTTCTCCAACACGTTATCCGCATATTTCAGGATATCCTCCTGATTCTGGTTGTACATCAGCTCGATCCAGGTATTATACTGCGGCATGGAGAAAAACAGCGGGTCCGGCAACTGTCCCGAAGGCGGGAAATATTTTGTAGAGGCCGCCATATAAGCATCCCGTAATGTCCGCCCCGCCAGGACCGGCTCCATTTTCTCATAATCGGAATAGAGACGCAGCTCCCCATTCTCCACCTTAAAAGAAAAAGGCTTGTCGCTCCAGATATACCGTCCTTCGGAAGAAAGCAGCAGCGGCACATTCTGGTTATTCAGGTTCTCGGCAGAGAGGTCGAACAGGCGCAAGTCCCCTTCAAAAGGCATCTTCGAGCCTAAGGCGACCATGCCGCCCCACCACTTTTCTCCGGCAAGAGAAGATATTTTCGATTCATACTTGCTTCCGGCAAAGCAGGGCAATGTCAAAAGAGCCAGTAAAAGAAGATAAATTGTTTTTTGATTCATGATATAATGATTAGTCAAATATTTCTGCAAATATACGTTTTACCGTCGGAATACAATCGCCTTCCGGTTCGCTCGGATAGGCATTTGTCGCTTTTGTCCAGGGTTCTTCGATTGCATAAAAATCGATTTCGGCAGGATTCTTGCCTTCCAACCGCAGCATCTGATAGTCGAACCAGGTTTTCCAGCGCATATAATAAAAGTCTTTCAAGATACCGTTCCATTCCCGATGAGCATAGTCGCGCAGGCCTCCGTCGTCGGCAGCATTGCGGTTCCCCCAGGTAGTTATCTGTACACGGGCATTCCATTCATACAGGTCCTTTTCTCCGGCAGTATTTCCAAGACTGCGGGCACGGCCGATCCAAGTTCCGACCTTAAACTCGGAACGTGTTCCCAACAGTTCATCCTGTAGAAGGATCAGCCGCAGGAAGCGGTCGGCAGCTTCTTTATACAGCACTTTGTCACCGGCGGCATAGGCCGCTTCCGCCACCTTTTCCGTCAGGCGTCCCCGCTCGGCGATCGCCTGGCGGACAATATCGACCAGATCATATTCGAAATTATTATTTCCTTTGAACTGATCGGCAACGGATACCATCAGGGCAGCAGCGCGGATCACATCGCTCGGATCATAATAATCCTTCATTTCCGACCAACTCGAAACCTCATACGGGTGTTCGGTTGGACGGGCACAAAATACGGATTCATGCGTTCCCTGCTGCGTATTTGCATCCGGACAGTTATAAATGGAATTGCTCAACAAGATCCAGGCCTCCTGCACGGTCGGATTACTTTTCCCATAACGGGCTGCCGTGTACTCCTTCAACCACTGGTCCTTGTCGAAATGCTGCGGCCGCCAAGGCAGCTCGGTCAACAGTTCGAACATAACCGGGTTGTTCTCGCTTCCTTCCATCGTCATGCCGACACCTTTCAAAGTCTTGCCGAACGGACTTTCCTTTGCTTTGTAGAACTCGTCGATCACATGTTTCATCTTCCCGTGCAATCCGACGTTACCGCCGTAGTTCAGCAACATACAGTAAATCCAATCGTGCTGCCCGAAACCGTCTTTCCGGTACCAGGTCGATTCGGGATCGCCCCACTGGGGACGGCTCTCGGCAAACAAATCCAACGCGATCAAATCGCCGGCTTCCAGATTCCCGATCATTTTCGGGCGAGGGTTCGCCTGCCATGCCTGGGCCACCCAGACAGCTTTCGGATTATTCTTCTTCATCGCCTGCATAATCGCTTTTCCGGCGGCGTCCAGATCCACACCGGCTACACTTCCGCCTTCATGGAACGGGTCCATGCTATAATAGTTCGCTTTGCCGTACAGTTTGTTCATCTCCTTATAATATAAGGAAGCGATCTCCTGGAAACGCGGATCTGTCGGTTGCAGGAATGCGGGACGGCGATATCCGTTCCACAGCCCCGGGTCCGAAACATTCAGCCCTAATTTTTCCTTTGCATTGTGGGGAACCATGCCGGAATAGCCCGGTAAGACAGGCTCGATGCCATATTCGCGCATCCGTCCGATGATACGTTTCTGAAGGGCTATCTGCTGCTTATACCAGCTGTCGGGATTCGGCCCGCCCCAACCTTCGAGGTTGTTCATCAGCCACCAGGCCTGAAAACCCGGACCGGCCACGAACTCGTTGATCTCCTCTTTCGTATAGCCCAGTTTGCTCAGCACATTCTGCCAGACGCCGTCTGTCCCGACCATTGCCAACGGCAGGTTTATACCGTGCAAGGCCATCCAGTCGATCTCTTTCTCCCACCGTTCCCAATCCCAGAACGCCATCGTATAGGAAAAGGTACAATAGTTAAAATCATACCGGTACTTCATATCCGTTTCACGACGTTCCTTCTGTTTCACAGCAGGCAGTACTTCAGGCAGTTTTGCCTGCATACCGTTCCAGGAAAGATGGACTCCGGCATAATATTTCAGATACCAGTTCAACCCGGAAGCGATACTCACATAGTTATTCCCTCGGATCACCACCTTGTCGCCTTTCTGGTCAAGTTCAAAAAAATCAACAGGCGATTTCACCTGTTCAATCACAAATTTACGCGACGCACCTTTATCAATGCGTTCCAACAGCCCTTCGATAGGAGAAGCGGCTTTCACGGCAAGCGCAATCAGCAACATGCCGAGGATATGAATAATTCTCATTCGAATATGTTTAGACAATCAATTATTATTACTACTTACAAGCCATTATTCCACTTTTATTTATCAGAAAATCGAATCCTCCGTCTCCGTAGTCAACAATTCCAGCGCCTTGATTCCCATCACCGAGTTCCCTTTCTGATTCAACCGGGGACTCCATACTGCAACCGAATAACGCTGCGGATAAATAGCGGCAATGCCTCCGCCCACACCGCTCTTACCCGGCAATCCGACCAGATAGGAAAACTCACCCGCTTCGTCATAAAAGCCGCATGTTTGCATAATGGCATTCATACGTTTGACTTGTGAAGAAGTTAGCTTAATTTCCCCATACTCAAAAGGAGAATAATGTGCGAAAGCTAAAAACGCATTGGACAAATCATGACAACTCATCTCTATGGAGCACTGCAAGAAATAGAAATGAAGTACTTCTTCTATCTCCCCCTCTATATTGTGATGGTATTTCAGCAGATTGGCAATCGCTGCATTCAAATAACTTTTCTCCCGTTCAGACCGGGCCACTTCCTCATTGTAGGAAATAGAGTCATTCCCACACAGGTTCCGGACAAAACGAAGGAAATCTTCTTTCGGATGCTTCAAATGCTTCAGCAATACATCGGCCAGTACGATAGCGCCGGCATTAATAAACGGGTTACGGGGAATCCCCTTCTCCACTTCCAATTGGACTAACGAATTGAAGGCTGTACCGGAAGGCTCTTTTCCTACCCTCCGCCACAGTTCTTCCCCTTCGAAACTAAGGCACATGGCCAATAAAAACACTTTCGATATACTCTGGATAGAGAAGCGGGTCGTCGCATTTCCTTGCATAAAGACCTCTCCCTGTACTGTGTTAATACACATACCGAATTGATCCGGATCGACGTTTGCCAATGCCGGGATATAATCTGCCTGCTTGCCAACCTGTGCATAAGGCTGTATCTTCAGATAGATATTCTCAAGAATTTGTTGGTAATCCATGTCTTAGTCTGATGTTATTAAAGTTATCCGCCGATTTTCAGGAAATACTGTTTATTGGATCGAGATATTATCCAACAATATGTTGACGCCATATTTTCCGTCAGGCGATACCCACCATTGCGTATCGCCATTCGCACAACGGATCGCAAAACGGTTATCATACAACAAACGGCCGGAACCGTCCGGAATCCAGAGGCCGAGGCGATACGTCCCTTTTTCCAGGCCGGCCGGGATTTGCAGATCGGTCGAAATCGTATGTATCAACGGAGTGCATGCGCTATTATCCGGTTCATACGGCTGCCAATCGTTCACATTCGCATCTGTCAAGGCCGTATGACAGACCTTGCCGGACATATCGACCAGAACCAAATAGACCGGATGCTCGTTAAACAAAGTCGAGAATCCCCGGTTAACCAGTGAGATCTCTACCGGATTCGCCTGGCCGGAAGCCAAAGCGGCAGGTGCTGTCATTTCCTGCAATTCGATACGATACCCAAGATGGTCACGAATATAATCGAACACATTCCGTTCTACTGCGGAACCATCTTTCTTTGTGAAATATCCATCCGATACCGGCATCTTGTTTTCTTCCAGGAATGTCCTGGAAACCGGAGTCTCCTTCCAGTACATCATAGAATATTTATCCTTCGTGTCCTTCTCTTTATAATTATGGATCGCGCTAAGCGAAGTGAAATGTTGCAGGAACAGGCGGCGCGCTGTCTGTAATCCGTCGATCACCCATCCGGCTTCGGGATTATCGGGGTCCTCGTTCATGCTCCAGGTTCCCCAGGGCAGTTCCCCGTCGACCGGCAGAAAAGGAGACTGCCGTACAATCTGCTCGTAAGCCGGTGTTCCCTCGGACATTCCGCCATCCCACTGGTGCTTCTTGATCACAATAAAATCGTCGTGGAAAGAGACACGCTTATAATCAGCCAAAGCCGGGTCCAGCAGGTTTTTATATTCAGGCACACGAATCTGCACGGCACGTCCTTCGGGTGTCATCCGGCAAATATGCTGCAATATGGTCCGTTTCGTATCGTCCGATTTCTCCAGGCCATGAAAAGAACTGTGCCATTCTCCCCAAGCACCGATCATGCCGGCTTGTACGACCTGGATCACATCTTTGTTCTTTTCGAGGAAAGGTTGGAGCTGCTCGGTATGACGGACGATATCTTCCAACGTCGGCCCTGTTGCCGCCCTTCCCATAAATTGGGTTTCGTAGGCAAAACGGAGTACTGCTTTTTTTCCAAGTTCACGCAATTTATCAAAGAAAACGTCCATCGTCCGGAAATCCGCCTCTGTCAAATCTTTCCCGACAGCACCTGTCAGATAGAAATAGGTTTGCACCAAAGAGACGCTGTCGGATGCATAAATATCAGACTGTTCTTCCAGATAAGAGGTGATATCCGGATATTTTTCCGGAGCCCAGACATAGTTCTTTTCCGTCACATCCAATGCCACTTCGAGCCGGAACCCTCTTTCGGGATTATATAGCCCTTCCATACCCGCCGGATCATCCGCATAAATGCCCCGGAAAGTACGATGCCGGACATCGGAACCGCAAGAGGCAAAGCTCCCAAACGTCCATATAGCTGCCAGCATCAGGGTTGTTATGTTTTTCATATCAATCGTTTTTAGTCGTTGTTATTATTAATGTAGCCTCCCGTCCTTTCAGCAAAACATCCGGCAGGCCGGTAATCTTGCCATTTACGATGACTGTTCCGGCTTCCTGCACCCGGCGAAAGGCTGTATCGCTCAACGGTTCCCATTCGACAAACTGCTGTGTAACCGTACCGTCGTTATAATGAACATTCACAAAAGAAGGCGTGTACAACAATTCACGTGTCACATGTCCGTCAATGTCGCGCAAGGTAGCTTTTCCTTCGGACACCTGCAAGCGTGCCGGCTCAATGGATGTGATTTGCAATTCATTTTCCGGTACAGCCCGGTAACCTTCAGGGATCTTCTTGTACATACGGATATAATCGATGTCGAAACTTTTCGGATACGGAACAGATGGATCATAAGTTCCGGTCCAACCGTTCTTTGCTTTCCGGTTATCATAGAAAGAGATAATCTGGATCAGCGGATAGGTTATCGCCGCTTTATGCGTCATCACCTGAATGCCATCCACATAGACGGTTACACCTTCAGGTGTCCAGTCAAAGCCATAGATATGAAATTCTTCCGCCAGTTTCTTATTAGCAAACCAGGGATGTTCCGTATGATACTTTATCGTCGAATCTTTCCAACTATGCACCGTTGACCAGATACGATCCACATCAGTTCCTAATATCTCGAAGATATCGATTTCGCAACTCTGGTTCGGATCATCTTCGAATCCGATCAACCACCAAGCGCAATGGACACCGCCTCCCGCCTGCATCTTGGCTCGCATCTCATAATATCCATACTGATTGATTTGCGTAGCTTCTGTTTTAATTTGATGAAGTGCTTTCCGCTTCGGATCATAGTGGTGCATACCGGTACGGCTGGCACTCATAAAACCGGAGATATACATACCTTTATCAAACTCATTTTTTGAGTTCTTATCGATTGTCAACCGGATTATGCCATCCTTCATTTCGTATGTCGGAGTACACACAGATCGGTCTTTCGGCCAAGAAGGCAAATATTCGGGAATCCATTTTGTCCGGTCGATCTCCTTACCGTCGAATTCATCATGGAAGATCAGCCGGTATCCCTCTTTTTCCAACGGGTTGGCCGGATAATCCTGTGCCTGTATGTGTAATAAGCCCAGCAAGAAAAAGCAGGTCAGAAATGTTCTGAATAGATATTTGTTACTCATGATATTTACTTGTTAGCAGAGAGAAAAAAGGCCGCAAATGAAGCGGCCCTTTCCCTAAAATTAAATATAGACACCAAAGAGAATCGGATTAATAACCCGGATTCTGAATGATCTTTCCTTTACCTTCGTTGATAACGGCCTGAGGCAACGGGAAGAGAACGAACTCGTCTTTCGTTGTCGTACAACCACGATCTCTTGCGTTCTGGATAAACTGTCCGTGACGGATCAAGTCGGAACGGCGAACACCTTCAAACCAAAGTTCATGTCCTCTTTCATCCAACACCTTCTGCAGGAAATCATCTACGCCTTTCACATCGCCCATTGCATACGGATTCAGTTTAGCACGAACACGAACCTGATTCAACAGATCCAACGCTTCGGAAGTGACAGCATTCCCTTTACGAACAATGGCTTCGGAAAGCAAAGTCAAAACGTCTGCATAACGATAGACAACTAAGTCGATCTGACTACCGTCACCTGTAGATTCGGGATCTTCGCCATACTTTACTGGAACTGCACCAGAATAAAGAGTACCATGTTTAGCAATATCTGATTCTTCATTAAAAAGAACACCGTCAGTACCTACATATTCGCCAACCAATACAGTCAGACGATCATCACCTTTTTCAAATGTATGATAGAAAGGCCAAGGCACCTTATAACCATCCCATTTCTGAATAGAGGTATTCTGAGTCGGATAGTTACCAGGCAGAGCATGGTCATGCCACAACTGCAGATTTGTACCTCTCGCTTCCGTGCAAGCAAAGATAATTTCTTTGTTTCCTTCATTTTCAAGCGTAAAGATATCAGCATAATTATCCATCAAACCGTAACCATATTCAGCCTTCATCAGCTCACGGCCACACTCTTCAGCTTTCGCCCAGTTCTTCTCATGCATATAATACTTCATCAAGACCGTATATGCCAAACCTTTATCGAAACGCCCGAACTCTGTTGTACGAGTCGGCAGGCCTTTCAATGATTCTGTCAATTCTGTTTCGATGAAGTTTGTCATTTCTTCCTGAGTTGCTCTCGGTTCTATGATCTCATCCAATGGGTTCTGTAAATCTTCCAATGTAGGAATTGGAATCGGACCATAGAAATCATACAACATGAAAGCTAACCAACCACGTCCCATATGAGTTTCAGCAACTAACAAGGCCTTCTTTGCATCGTCCATTTCCACATTCGAAATACGATCCAATGTCAGCGTCATTGTTCCCAAATATTTCGCATAATCCGTATAGTTGATAGTCGTATAAGAATGGTTGGGAGTCCAATTGTGAGTTGTCAGCGGAATCCAGCTATCATTTACCCAACAGCAGACAGCAATATCGGTTGACATATCTCCAATAACCTGGAAACTGTGAGCCGTACTGAACACACCGCTATATTCCGCACTACGGAAAGGAGCATAGACGCCTCCAACAACAAGTGCTTCCGCATCTTTCTCATTTGTTGGGAAAAAGTCCGGATTGATAGCATCGTATCTCTCCGAATCCAAATTAGTACATGAGGCTAATGCGCAACAGCACATTACTGTATATAATAATTTTTTCATGACTTTATCTTTATATTTTTATCTGTTTATACTATTAGAATGTGATATCCAAACCGAAACTATATGTACGAACATTCGGATAAGCCCACTGCAACTGTGACGGAGTGCTGTTGGCACTTGAGATATCTGTTTCAGGGTCAAGACCTGTATACGGAGTGATAATAAACGGGTTGTTTACATCGAAGTACACACGTACGTTTGACAAAATATGTTTGCTGGTCTTTATCGGAATGTTATATCCTAACGTAATATTACGGCAACGGATGAACCAAGTCTTTTCGTAATAATAGTCACCTGTTCCATAAGCGCTCTCTGTCTGGAAATAACCGGGCAGCGTTCCGCTTGTATTTACCGATGACCAAACATCACTGACAGAAGTCGGCTGGTTATAACCACGGCGCAAGTCATTTACGTTATTGCTAACCCAAGTTTTTTTGTAGCTACCGGCAGATAATTTATCAAACTGTCCGTAGAAATAGATATTAAAATCAAAGTGTTTATAACGGAAAGTATTGTTAAAACCGAACAGATAACCCGGGTCTGCAGAGCCATAAATTACTTTATCCGCATCGTCCAGTTTGCCGTCAGGTTTGCCGGTCTTCATCGGAATACCATGTTTGTCAACCTTGATAGAACCATCAGCTTCATATACATACCCATCGATATCTTTGATCTTTACCTGTCCTGGCAGTGCACCTGGCATATGATCGATTGTTTCACCCGGCTGAACCAGACCATCAGACAAATAACCGGAATAATAACGCATCCAGCCATTATATTCATCATAAGCACTCGGCTTCCAGTTCGGATCACGTTCTTTCCACTTATCACGATACAAAGAGAATGTCAAGTCAGAAGTCCATTCAAAATCTTTGTTGCGAATGTTAGTCGTGTTGATTGTCAACTCAAAACCCTGGCTCTGTGTCTTACCTACGTTAGCAATAATCTTGTTTACTTCATTATAAGAAAGAAGTTTACGCTCATTCAGCAAGTCAGAAATATTTTTATGATAATACTCAGCCGTTACATTGATGCGTCCGTCCAGGAAGCCCAAATCTAAACCGACATTCCATTCACGTGATGTTTCCCAAGTCAAAGCATTGTTACCCAGCTGATCCAGATAAACACCGTTAATCATGGAGCCACCGAAGATATTGTTGCGTTCTCCCAATTTGTAATAACTATATGCAACATCACCCACATTAGAGTTACCGGTTTCACCATAGCTTAAGCGCAACTTACCGTTAGACAAAACACTTTTCAACGGAGCCATAAAATCTTCTTCCAGGAATCTCCAGCCGGCAGCAACTGACGGAAAAACACCCCAACGGTTTCCCTCTGCAAAGTTTGAAGAACCGTCCGTACGGATAGTAGCTGTTAACAGATAACGATCCTTAAATGAATAATTCACACGACCGAAGAAAGAAGCCATACGAGATTTCGTTGCGCTTGAACCGACAGTCGGACGTTTTGCATTACCTGCTCCTAAGTTGTTATATAAGAAACCATCTGTAATAAAGTCATTACTTTTACCTGACAGCATTTCATATGTAAACAATTGATAGGAATGGCCTGCCAATACGCCAAAGTTATGATCGCCGATCTGCTTTGTATAGCTTGCCGTCAATTCCATCAAGTAGTCGGAGTTATCAGCCTGAGCCACATAAGCAGAACCATTTTCACGAGCTCCATATAAAGTGGTAGTCGGCATATACTGTTTACGTTTCTGATAGTTACGGTCGATACCGAAATTTGCTTTCAGCAGCAAATCCTGGATCGGACGAACTTCAAAGAAGACGTTTCCTAACAGACGTTCTTTCGTTGTCTTGTCTGTAATATCCAGCAGAGATACTGGGTTCGGAAGGAAAGAGGCATCCGAGTTCATGGAGAAATCACCATTCTCATCACGGATTGGCAGAGCCGGATTGAACTGGGCAGCAGAAACCAGGATACCCGAGTTTTCATTCTGTCCGTCTCCTAAAGGAATGTTATCATACTCATTACGTGAAACATTCAAGTTTACACCCATCTTCACATATTTACTCAATTTCTGGTCCAAATTAACACGAGCAGAATAGCGTTCCATCGCATTATTTTTGATTACACCGTCTTGTTTGAAATAATTGCCGGAAACCAAATATTTCGTATTGTCGTTACCACCGGTAACAGACAAGTTGTGAGAAGTCTGGAAACCTAAACGGGAAATTTCATCAAACCAGTTTGTATTGTTTGCCGGATTAGCAATCTGCGCGTCTGTATAAGTCGGAACAAAAGAAGTTCCAATCTCCGATTCAGACTTTCCACCATAAATGCCCACCTTATTCGTACGCAACCACAATTCACGGTTATAGTCATTGGTAGCCTTCATAAATTCGGAAGCATCCAGCATTTCATAAGACTTAGCGATGTCCTGTACGGAAACAGAACCTGAGTACTGTACTTTGGCAGCACCGCTCTTACCGCGCTTTGTCGTTACAATGATCACACCATTACCGGCACGCGCACCGTAGATAGCCGTAGAACTTGCATCCTTCAAGACTTCGATTGATTCGATATCGTTCGGGTTGATAGAACCCAGGATGTTATCTTTGTTTCCATCTTTATACTGGTTACCGCTACTCAAACCATCCGGTGCGCTTACCGGGAAACCGTCGATAATGATCAACGGATCGTTACCTGCCTTATCGGAAGAAGCGGCACCACGAACGCGGAAAGTAGACTGACCGCCCGGCTGTGCACTGATCGTGCTTACCTGCAAGCCGGCTGCCTTACCAGCCAATGCATGGCTGACAGTAGAAACAGTACCAACTGGCGTATCATCCATCTTAACGGAAGCAACAGCACCGGTCAAGTCTTTCTTCTTCATCGTACCATAACCGACAACAACAACCTCTTCCAATGCCTGCGTATCTTCCTTCAACAGAACGTTGATCACGCTTTGATTCTTTACAGCTACTTCCTGCGGAATATATCCGATAAAAGAAATCTGCAAAGTAGCGTTGGCTGAAACTTCAATGGAGAAGTTACCGTCTATATCGGTAGTCGTACCGTTAGTCGTACCTTTCTGGACAACGTTTGCACCGGCAACAGGACCGAACGCATCGCTTACAGTACCGGTCACTTTGCGATCCTGCTGTGCAGAAGCGGCAGAAGCCGGAGCCGTTTCGGAAGTCAGGACAATGTGACGGTCCTTAATTGTGTATTTCAAACCCGTTTTGGCGGCAATAGCATCCAATACAGTCTGAATGTTAGCGTTCTTTTCATTAATAGAAATCTTTTCATTCTTATTGATCTCTTCCAGATTATAGAAAAACAGGAACTCGGACTGCTTTTCAATCTGTTTCAACACTTTTTCCAATGTCTCATTCTTAGCTGAAACATTTAGGGTGGCAGTTTGTGCATAGGTGGAAGCAACCACGCTCGACAGACAAAGTGCCAGCATTAACACGGTTAATTTCATGATTTTTATAGTTCTTTTCAGATTAAGAGAAACAACTATACGTTGATTATTCATATTTTTGAATGTTTGTTAAGATTAAACATATTCCCACGGCAATGGGAGTTTAATTGATTCACACTTTTAGAAGAGAAGATCCGGCAAGATTTTCTCTTCTTTTTTGTTTAAGACTAACTGGTGTTCATTTTTTCTAAGATTAGCAATTGTTTTTATTTAGATTTCAGATATTGTGACATGATGATCGTCTATCTTATAGCGGATCGGGATGGACAGGTGGATGATTTCCATTATATCCTTGATGCTCTGCCCACGATAGAAAGTACCTGTAAACGTACGATGGTTCAGTTCTTCAGACTTGACCGTGAACTGGACGCCATAAACATGGCTTAGCCTGTAAAGGATTGCTTGCAAGCTCTGTTCAGGAAAATAATAATACCCTGTTGTCCACGAAACATACTGGCTGGCGTCTACAGGTTGCAGGGAGAAGGCTTGTGTTTTCCGATTATAAATAAATTGTTCGTTCGGTTTCAATACCGCCTGCTGAGCAAGGGCCGAAGTTGTCAATCGCACGGAACCTTCAAGCAGTGTCGTTGTCAAAAGCGAATCAGCAGGATAAGCTGTCACATTAAATTTCGTTCCGAGCGCTTCTATATCTTGTTCCTTTGTCTTGACAACAAACGGTTTATCCTTCTGTTTAGCGACTTCAAAATAGGCTTCGCCCTCCAGATAGACAACACGACGGGACTTCCCGTACTGAGCATCATAAGAAAAAGTGGTATGCGACCCCAAAGAAACACGCGACCCGTCCGGTAATTCCACGACATCCGCATTCAAACCGTCACCGCCTATATATCGGGTCGCCATAGTCTTCTCCTGCGAAGAAGACCACAAAAATAAAGATGAAGTGATCGCTGTTGCAATGATTGCAACAGCCGCATAAGTACTTATGCGCAGCCAGAAGGATTGTTTTTTATGCTGGCGTGACGTTCTCTTTTCAAGAAGTCGAAGCCAGCTATCTTGTATTTCAGATTTTTCACGGGATGGCGTACAGGCTTCATAAAGCGCTTTCGTTTCGAAAAACAGCTTTTTGTTGTCTGCGCTTTCGTTCACCCAGACATAGAAATTGTCTAAGTCCCGACCGTGCAGCCGTCCTTGCAGATATCCGATGATTAATTCTGAATGTTCGTTTTCCATTTTTACTTATTTATTAGACGCAGATACAAAGTCGACACATGGTTAACTTGGTTCTTACATTTATACAACGAACGGGAAAAGAAAAGTACTCACAAGAAAAACCACTTTTTTAAAATAATAAGAACAAAACATTACATGAAAATTATATTGATACATCCTATTCCTATTTTAAGTTTGTATATACAATTATTCCGACTTCCTCAATCCTATTTTGAATTTTTATTTGTAAATTCGCGCCGGACTTCTTAATCAATAGTGCTTGATATTCGGTTTCTCATCTTTTTGTATTCCCTGATGAGACTGTTTGTAGAGCATTGTGGCAGATGTAATGCTGTCCGAACTCTTAAGTTCATTATTAGCATTTCCAAGGGAATGATAAAGGTTAACAGTTAAAGGGAAAATAATGAACAACAATACATCTATTTTTATTTCATGAACAAACTTATGGTTTATTCTGCTTTGGCTGTCGCTCTGATGGCCAAAGGGACTTTTTTTGTGCCTATATGTGCGCAAGATAGGGCTGTGCAGTCAATGACACTCACAACACTTTACAACCTTGCTGACCAGCAGAGTCAAAAGGTGAGAGTGAGTGAGGTAGCTCTGCGGGCAGCCGATGAAGGGGTGGCAGCAGCCAAATCGGCTTTGCTGCCGAGTGTGGATTTGAGCCTTCAGGGCAGTTATACGGGCAATGCATTCATGCTGTCGCGAGGCTTTTCGACCAATGGGACGACTGATTACATCGTGCCGGGTGTGGGAGTTGTTCCCGTGGCAAACGGCAAACAGGACACTCCCCACTGGGGAAACAGTTTTACAGCTCAAGTGTCGCAGGTCGTATATGCGGGTGGTGCTATCCGTTCGGGTATCCGCATGGCGGAACTGGGCAAGGAAATGGCAGAACTCGATGTCGAGAAGAACCGCCAGGAGGTACGCTTCTTGTTGACGGGTTACTACCTTGACCTCTGCAAGCTGAACAATCAGATAGAAGTGGTTCGCCAGAATATCGCACTGACGCAGAAGGAGATTGAGCAAATGAAAGCCCGTCGTGAGCAAGGCACCGTCTTGCAGAACGACATCACTCGCTATGAATTTCAGCTGCAGGGGCTTGAACTCACTTTGACAAAGCTTACCGATGCTTCTACTGTCATCAACTATCAGTTGATGACAACACTTCATTTACCGGAGCAGACGGTTATAGTACCCGATAAGAATGAACTTGACACAGAAATAAATGCAATCTCGGCAATCGCTGCTCAAGATATATGGCAGCAGACAGCAGCGGACAACAACTTTGGCATCCGTCAGGCAACAGTTGCCACAAATCTTGCGGAGCAGAAAGTGAAGCAGGCAAAAGCGGAATCATTGCCTTCGGTAGCTGTTGTGGCAGAGAATCAGTTCTTTGGTCCATATACGCAAGACCTCATCCCGAAAGATTGTAATGTAAACGTGTGGTTCGTCGGGATAGGCGTAAAATTCAAACTTGGCAATCTTTGGAAGAACAAACACCACATCCGCAAGGCGCGTATAGAGCATCAGCAGTCGCAGGAAGCACTCGCCTTGGCGCATGAGGGAGTGGATAATGGTGTACAGGCAAGCTACACCAACCTTCTGACATCCTACACCGAGGTGAAGACGCAGCAGAAGCAGGTGGAACTTGCCAATCAGAACTACTCCGTGGTGCAAAATCGTTATCAGAATGACCTTGCGCTCCTTACTGATATGGTTGATGCCTCTAACATGAAACTCTCTGCCGAAATGGCACTGGTCAATGCCCGCATCGGTATGCTTTATAATTTCTATAAACTCAAATACGTAACAAATACTTTATAATAATGGAAAAGAACAAAATATGCACTTATATATATAATGCGCTCATCGTGCTTTGCCTTTTGGGCGGAGCTGTTTATGTGGCAAGTCAGTTCATACACTTCGGCAGTGGAGAATTTACCGACAATGCCCGTGTTCGTCAGAATGTCGTGCCTCAAAGCAGCCGTGTACAAGGCTTCATCCGTGAAGTACGCTTTACCGATTTTCAGCAGGTAAAAAAGGGGGACACACTCGTCATCATTGAGGATGCTGAATTTCGCTTGCGGCTGGCTCAAGCCGAAACAGACCTTATCCGTGCCGAACAGGGCTCGAAGGGAACGGCAAGCAGCATCGTTACCACCAAGACAAGCATGACCGTTACCGAGGCAGGCATCGAATCGGCACGTGCGCAGATGGAGAATGCCATGCGTGAGGATAACCGTTTCAAGAACCTCCTCAGCCAAGATGCCGTCACCCAACAACAGTATGATAAAGTACATACGGGTTATCTGAGTGCCAAGGCAGCCTATGAACAGGCAGTTCGTTCACGCCAGATGCAGTCGGCTGTTGTAGCCGAGCAGGGACATCATCTTTCTGCTTCGGAGCAGGGCATAGAACTGGCTCGTCGTGCTGTCGACCTCGCCCGCCTTAATCTTTCTTATTGCTACATCATTGCCACCTGCGACGGTACTGTCGGCACGAAGGACATTCATGTAGGACAGCTTGTCAATCCGGGGCAGACACTGGTGAGTATCGTTGACAAGGATGAACGTTGGATTGAGGCGAACTATAAGGAAAGCCAGTTGCCTCACATCAAGGTGGGCAATAAGGTGGAGATTACAGCTGACGCCGTTCCGGATGTGGAATATACGGGTACGGTGGAACGCATCTCCGATGCTACTGGCAGTGCCTTCTCACTCATTCCCATCGACAATGCCACCGGCAATTTTGTGAAGGTTGAACAGCGTGTTACCGTGCGCATCAAGCTCGACACGAACAGTGATGTTGCCAAGCTAAAGGGCGGTTATAATGTGGAATGTATCGTTAAGGAGTAATGCGTAATGGGACAATTAACAGAATTCTTTATGAAAAGTGCCGGCGGTCCTCCCCCCAGCATGGGCTTTTCCATGCCGATGATGAAGGAGTGGGTGCCTCGCCGTATCCAGCCCTGGCTGTACGTGCTGACCGCCCTTTGCTTTCAGTTCAGCGGAGGCATCTACCTCGGTGCACTGGATGGCATCCGTGGCACCACCAACTTCATGATTGAGGACGTACTCTTCCTGCTTTATGCCACCCTTGCGGGCATGGCTGTGTATTTCCCTATGCTCTTCCGCATGAAGTTCCGTTTCACCAACCGGCAGTTGCTTTGCGGTTCCGCCATTGTCCTTGGCGTATGCAACATGCTGACAATGTATTGCCAGTCGATGCCTGTACTCACGGTGGTGTGCTTCATTGCCGGAATGGCCAAGATACAAGGCACGTTCGAGTGTATGAGCAACATCCAGCTTTGGATTACCCCCCGACGCGATTTTGCCGTCTTCTTTCCCGTGCTACACATCATCCTGCTCACCGCTATAGAGGGCAGCGGATGGCTTGCTGCTTGGTTCGGTCATCATTTCACCTGGCAGATGATGCACGTCTTTACTATCGGCACCATGCTGTTCGTACTACTCACGCAAGTCATCTTCTGCCGCCCGTTCTGTCCCATGCCCCAGCGCCTGTCACTCAAAGGGATTGACTTTCAGGGAGCGTTGTTCATCTGTGGACTGATGCTCGTGGTATCTTACATCGTGGTGTATGGTGACTATTTCATGTGGTTCGACACGCTCCGCATGCGCCTTCTGCTCGGTGCAGCCATTGTACTTTCCGGCATTGTGCTCTACCGCCTTCGCTATTACCGTTACCCTTACGTCGAACTCAGTCTTTTCACACGTCGCAACGTTGTTCCCATTCTCATCGTTACCCTCTTTGCCGAACTTGCTTTCGGTGCTGAACACACAATGGAAGAGATACTTTACAGCGAAGTCATCCGACTGGAGGAGCTGACCAAAGAGGCGCAGTATATGTGGGCACTTCCCGGTATGTACGTTGGCATCTTGCTTGACCTCTTTTGGCTAAAAGTAAAAAAGTGGAAGGTATGGAAACTCTTCGGCATAGCTTTCATCTGCATTGCGTTATATGGTATGTTGATGTACTTTACGCTGGACATGAATGTCAATATCGAGCAGTATCGCCTTGCCATATTCTTGCGGGGATTTGCTTATGCCATACTTGCCCCCACATTGATGTGGGCTTTAGACGAATCAGTGCCCAGCCTTGAACAGTTTTTCATGGGCCTGTTCGTGTTCAATATCCTCCATATGTATCTGGCAGGAGCGGCAGGTTATGGCATTTATACCACCATCTTCTCGCACTTTATGAACGATGATATGATAAGTTACGGACAGCAACTTACTCTCACTCACTTGGATATGGCTCACTTTAACTTCGGCGAGTACGTTGGGCACGACTTCCTGCACTCCATGATGATGGTGGCAATGAAACAGGTATACGGCTATGTTATCTGGTTCGCCTTAGCTCTTGCAGCCCTCTTCCTGCTGTGCGACATTCCGGCAGTCCGTACAAATATCCGAAAAGTTCCCCGCTGGCCGGTTTATGCTATCGAGTATCTTGCAAGAAGGAAATAGAGATGTAATCCCTGCTCATTGTAGTGTGTGCTACATCAAAAATGAAACTGACTCTGATTGAAAGCCGAGTCAAGTCAAAATTTTAGCCTC
Organism: Parabacteroides acidifaciens; assembly: GCF_003363715.1. Lineage (GTDB taxonomy): Bacteria > Bacteroidota > Bacteroidia > Bacteroidales > Tannerellaceae > Parabacteroides > Parabacteroides acidifaciens. The sequence goes on along the minus strand of NZ_QREV01000016.1, from coordinate 54,252 downwards.
AACGGCTGAAACAAAAGTCTCAACGGTCGAAACTAAAGTTTCAGCCGAGGAAACTAAAATTTCAGCCGATGAAACTAAAGTTCCACAGGCATGAAACTAAAGTTTCAATAGCACGAAACTTCTGAAACTTTAGTTTCAAACTTTCGAGCGGTTGAAACTTAGTATAAAAAATAAGAGGGGGACTGTGTACATATGATTAAAATAGATACTTTTGTACTTTCATATTACATATATAATAGTAACGATTTTAAAAGCTATGATAAACGAAGCAATCTCGTCCATCCTGCAGCAAGAAGCTGAAGCAGTACGCAACATTCCGATAACAGACGGCTATGAAGAGGCTGTGACGCTCATCGTGAAACACGTGCACGAACTCGGTGGCAACCTGATCACCAGTGGAATGGGTAAAGCAGGGCAAATCGCCATGAATATCGCCACCACTTTCTGTTCAACCGGTACGCCCGCCTACTTCCTGCATCCCAGCGAAGCGCAGCATGGCGACCTCGGCATCGTCCGTAAGAACGATGTCATGTTGCTTATCTCCAACTCCGGCAAGACGCGCGAGCTGCTCGAGCTGGTGGAACTGACACGCGGCCTTGTCCCCGAAATGCAGTTCATCGTTATCACCGGCAACCCCGACAGCCCGTTAGCAGCCGAAGCGACCATCTGTTTGCCGACCGGCGCCCCGAAAGAAGTTTGTCCGCTGGGACTGACTCCCACCACCTCGACAACCGTCATGACCGTGATCGGCGACCTGCTGGTAGTGGGAACCATGAAACGGATTAACTTCAGCTACGCCGACTATGCCAAACGGCATCACGGAGGCTACTTAGGTTCCAAAAGCCGCGAACAGTGCAAAACCGTAAACAAATAACAACATGAGAAAGGTAATCGGCATCGGAGAAACCATCCTGGATATCATCTTCAAGAACAACCGGCCCCATGCGGCTGTGCCCGGCGGCTCGACCTTCAACGGCCTGATATCTTTAGGACGCCTCGAAGTTCCCGTCTCCTTCATCAGCGAATTGGGGAACGACCGCGTCGGCGACTTTATCCGCGATTTCATGGTGGAGAACAACCTCTCCACCGAGTTCGTAGACCGTTTCCCCGACGGGAAAAGCCCTGTCTCGCTCGCTTTCCTGGATGACGACAACAATGCCAGCTACACTTTCTACAAAGACTACCCGAAGCAACGCCTCGACGTGCCTCTGCCGGAGATTAACGAAGACGACATCTTCGTCTACGGCTCCTACTATTCGCTGAACCCCGTCCTGCGCAAACGGATGGTGGAGTTTCTCGACTATGCACGCGAGCGCAAAGCGATCCTCTACTACGATCCGAATTTCCGCAAGGCGCATGCCGACGAAGCGATACGCCTCAGACCGACGCTGCTCGAGAACTTCGAATATGCCGATATCGTGCGCGGGTCCGACGAGGACTTTCTCAACATCTTCGGACAGGCAGACACAGAAAAGGTCTACACCGACCATATCCGCTTCTACTGCGACCGCTTCATCACTACGCACGGAGCCGACGGCGTCAACCTCTACTGCGGAGACTGCCGCCAGCACTACGATTCGCCCTCCATCCGCCCTGTCAGCACGATCGGAGCCGGAGACAACTTTAATGCAGGCATCATCTATGGTCTGTTAAAATATAATGTCCGCTACCGCGACCTCGCCAACCTCCCGAAAGAGACGTGGGCCAATATCATCCGATGCGGGATAGACCTGGCGACGGAAGTCTGCCAAAGTTATGACAATTACATTTCTAAAGAATTTGCTACCTCCTACCTCCGGCAGTCTTAAATATCATTAACCCGGGGTAGAAAGAAACTTGTTTTTCATTATCTTTGTAAGGTATGAGTAGTAGTAATATGATATTAGAACGATTTCTTTTCCTGTTTACCAGTGTGACCTTATTGGCAGGATGCAGCTCCGGCAGGGCACCTGAGATACACGCGCTCTGTCTGCGTGACGACATCGGTAACTACATTATTAAATGGGAAACCGATCCTCACACCGACGGGGCGATGAAACTGTATGTTTCCGACACTCCCGACTCTTTCGATATGTCCAATCCGTGCGGCTATGCCAACATCAACGACGGAAGGCTGACATATATCACCAACGACAACATCACCCGCAAATACTTCCTCCTGTCGTTCAACGACAAATATTACCGGACTGTCGGTGCCCGTTCCGTCCAGATGGACAGCGTGCAGAACCTGCGCGATATCGGCGGCTACTTCGATGAACACGGCAAGCGGAAGACACAGTGGGGCAAGGTATTCCGTTCCGGCGAACTCAAATCGCTGAGCCGCAACGACACGACCCGGCTGCAAAACCTGGGGATCAGGACTGTCATCGACCTCCGGGGAGAAGACGAGATAGCTCTCGCCCCTGAGAAATATGCCGGAGCAAACATCATCTCCATTCCTATTCCCGTAAGGGACAAGGAGCTTGTCCGCCACCGCCTGGAAGAAGGACGGATGCGCAAGGGAGACGGCCTTGTCTTCATGCAGGACACTTACCTGCGCTACGTGACGGAAGACAGCGAACAGTTCGGCAAAGCCTTGAAAGTTTTTCTCGATAAGGACAACTATCCGATCCTGGTGAACTGTTCATTGGGGAAAGACCGTGTCGGTTTCCTGACCGCGATGCTCCTGTCCGCCCTCGACGTGCCGGAAGAAACGATTATGAAGGATTATATGGTTTCCAACAGCAATATAAACATCGGACAGCTTGCCTGCATGGCACGCGATCTCAATACGGATGCCCAGGAAACGATTACAGTCCTGCTCAACGCAAACGAGACATGGCTCGACCTGGCTTTCAATAAGATTAAAAAAGAGTATGGCTCGACCGATAAATATCTGTCGCAAGGGCTGCATCTTTCGGAAAAAGAGCGTAATACACTAAAAGATATTATCCTATACTGAAAAGTATCCGAATTATTTGCGTACCTTTGTGCCCACTCTGAATTTATTATATATACATATATCACATTTTGAAAACATTTGAAGAATTAGGAGTTGCCGCACCAATACTGAAGGCAATTCAAGAAATGGGCTATGAATCGCCCATGCCGGTACAGGAGGAAGTGATTCCATTCTTACTGGGAGACGACAACGACGTAATTGCATTAGCGCAGACAGGTACAGGTAAAACAGCCGCATTCGGCCTTCCTATCCTGCAAAAAATCGATGTAGCGACATATCAGCCCCAAGCACTTGTACTTTGTCCCACCCGTGAGCTCTGTCTGCAGATTGCCGACGACTTGAACGACTATTCCAAGTATATCGACAACCTGAAAGTACTTCCCGTCTACGGAGGTTCGAGTATCGAGAGCCAGATCAAGACGTTGAAACGCGGCGTGCACGTAGTAGTCGCCACTCCGGGACGCCTCCTCGACCTGATGAACCGCAAGACGGTCGACCTTCGCCTGGTGAAGAACGTCATCATGGACGAAGCCGACGAGATGCTCAACATGGGCTTTACCGACAGCATCAACGCGATCCTCGCCGAGGTTCCGGAAAACCGTAATATGTTGCTCTTCTCAGCCACCATGCCGAAGGAGATCGCCAACATCACGAAGAAATACATGAAGAACCCGAAGGAAATCGTAATCGGGAACAAGAACGAAGGGAACAAGAATATCCGCGATATCTATTATATGGTACAGGCACGCGACAAATACCTCGCCCTGAAACGTATCGCCGACTTTTACCCGAATATCTACGGTATCGTCTTCTGCCGCACCCGCAAGGAAACACAGGAGATTGCCGACAAACTGATACAGGACGGCTACAACGCCGACTCGCTGCACGGCGAATTGAGCCAGGCGCAGCGCGACTATGTGATGCAGAAGTTCCGCGTCAAGAATATCCAGTTGCTGGTCGCCACCGATGTAGCAGCCCGAGGCTTGGACGTAGACGACCTGACACACGTCATCAACTACGGTCTGCCCGATGAAGTAGAATCCTATACGCACCGCCGCGGCCGTACCGGTCGTGCCGGAAAGACAGGTATCTCCATCTCCATCTGCCACGTCAAGGAGAAAGGCAAGATCCGCGAGATAGAACGTATCATCAACAAGAAATTTGAAAAAGGCGAAATGCCTACCGGACACGCGATCTGCGAAAAGCAGCTGTTCAACCTCGTAGACCAGATCGAAAAGGTGAAGGTGAACGAAGAAGAAATCGCATCCCTGATGCCCCAGATCTTCCGTAAGCTGGAATGGCTGGACAAGGAAGACATCATCAAGCGTGTCGTCTCTCTCGAGTTCAACCGCATGATCGACTATTACAAGGATGCCGATGAAATCCAGCAGGTAGACGAACGCGCCGCCCGCGGCGAAAGAGGCGAACGTGGCGAACGCCGTTCCTTTGCCGCCGAAGAAGGCTATTCGCGCTTCTTCCTCAACTTCGGTAAGGCAGACGGCCTCTATCCGAACCAGCTGATCGAACTGGTCAACAAATGCGTCACCGGAAAAGTGCGCATCGGCAAGATCGATCTGCGCGAAAACTTCTCGTTCTTCGAAGTGGACGAACACGAAGCACAACGCGTCATGGACAGCATGAACGGATTCGAAATCGACGGACGCCGTATCTCCGTCGAACCCGCACAGGGCAAAAAGGGAGAAGGCGAAGGTCGTGGCGGTAAACGCAGCTATGGCCGTAGCGAAGGCGGTTACAAAGGCAGACGTGACGGAGCCAAAGAAGGCGGACGCCGCTACGAACGCTCAGACCGCACCTTCCGCAAGGACGAACGCGACAGCGACCGCCCCTGGAAACGGACACCGGCAGCACGCGATGCCCGCAAGAAGAAACGTTTCTAAGAAGAGCCGCCGTTCTTTTATTGCAAATAGAAAGCAAAACACTCTTTTTGACAAGCAAAAAGAAAGAATATATCTCGCACAACAAAGACTTTTGATGCAAATACGATAATATTTACATCAAAAGTCTTTGCTTGTTTAACCGAAAACATCTTACAATTAGACATGAATTAGCCTATATTTTATTACATTTTAATACGAATTAAATGAAATCTAAAACAAATAGCAACAACTATTCATTTTACACCACACAAATTCATCTTTCCTTACTCTATATAAATACCTATTCATATATTTGCATCGTGTAGGTATTGAGAAGGTTTTAGGTTGCATTTTATCAGGCAATTAGATTTATAGTTATCAAAAACGTTTCAGTTATGAATAAAGTTATACTTTCTATTACAGCTCTACTTCTTCTGAATATGACCGTAAAGGCTCAGAATACGGAAACAATCAATCCTGAAATAAAGGCTCTGTATACTACTACAGAAACAGACCTCCGCGACTGGATGTCCTACTTAGTCTCTCCCGAATGCCGGGGAAGGCTGACCGGTGATCCCGGTTTCTTCCGGGCAGTAAACTACACTGCAAATCTGTTCAAAGAATGGGGATTGGAACCGGGAGGAGACAACGGAACCTATTTCCAGAACTTTCCCCATCCCTATACAGAAGTAAAAGAAGGGGGATATTTCAACCTGTATATACCGGTAAACAAAGACTGGATAGCCAAAGACTATCCTTACCCCGACCACTACATGGTTGGAGGTACATCCGACTCCGGTGAGCTGAAAAAGCTCGACCTCGTTTATATCGGTTATGGAATCACCGCTCCCGAATTGAATTACGACGATTATAAAGGCATTGACGTAAAAGGTAAGATCGTAGTCTGCGAGCGCGACGTCCCTTATCAGGGAAAAGACCCGAAATTGCAGAAAAGCTGGACTCCCTACCAATATCATAACCGGAAAATGACAAACGCCGTCGAACACGGCGCCGCAGGCATGTTGTATGTAACCGTGACCGGTAACCCCAATCCCGGCTGGAACAAAGACTTCATCTATGCTTGCATCAGCGACAGTGTTGCCGCCGACATCTTTGCCGGTACGGGGAAAGATCACCTGACAGTAAAAGCGAATATCGACAAAACACTCAAGCCGAATTCGTTCCCGATCAATAAGAAAGCCGATATCAAGGCTGTCACGGAATACCACCCCGACGGAAAAGGCTGTAACGTAATCGGCATACTGAGAGGCAGCGATCCCACGCTCGCCCCGCAGGTGATCGTAGCCGGCGGACACATCGACCACATCGGTATGATGCCTGTCCTGATGCCGGGTGCGCTCGACAATGCATCCGGTACGGTGATCGTAATGGGAGCCGCCAAGGCGCTGGCCCAATCCGGCTACAAGCCCAAACGCACTCTTATGTTTGTGCTCTTCGGCGGTGAAGAAACCGGACTGATCGGCAGCGAATACCTCGCCTCGCACCCGGTCGTGCCGAACGAGAACATCAAGGCACTCATCAACATCGACTGCTTAGGGACGGGTTACGGACTGGGAGCCAGGATCGCACCGAAACACAGTACCTTGTTCAACTATCTCGAAAAGGCTAACGATACCTACGTGAGACGTCCGTTCAAGGCAGTCCCCGGACGCGACGAAATCATCACCCGTCCGCGAACCGACGATGCCAACTTCTTTGTAAAAGGAGTCCCCACCATCAGCCTGTTCTCTTTCGGAGCTACCGAACGGACTCCCTATCATCCTCCCGGCGATGTGATAGAACTCATTCACTTCGACATCGTAAAAGATGCCGTCAAACTGCTTTCGGAAACAATGATAGAAATGGGCGACGCACCAGAGATCGAGGCGACCGCCCGCTAAGTACATATATCGCTTCAGAAGCGAGCCTATGCCTTCTTTAGATTAAATACCTACACACTTCATGTTTAATCTAAAAAGAAAAGAACGACATGGCTACAAAAAGAAGCATATTCTCAATTCTCGTTTTCTTCCTGATGACAACCGCTGTCGCGTTTGCACAGAAGAAAATCACAGTGACCGGTACAGTAAACGAACCCGGTATGGGCCCTATCCCCGGCGCCACAGTTATCATACAGGGGACGTCGATAGGATGCGTAACAGACTTCGAAGGAAAATACTCGTTGGAGAGCCCGGCTGACGGCGTCCTCGAATTTCGCTTCATCGGTATGGAGACAAAAGTCGTACCGGTCGGAGGCAAGACAGTAATCGACGTGGATATGGAAAGCAACACCGTCGCAATGGATGAAGTGGTGGTGGTAGGCTACGGCACGCAATCGCGCAGGACCGTCACCGCCTCCATCTCCACCGTACGGGCCGATGCGATCAAGGACATCCCCGCGGCCAGCGTAGACCAGGCCCTGCAGGGACGTGCCACCGGTATCAGCATCATCAACCCTTCGGGCGAAGTCGGACAGGCGCCGATCGTCCGTATCCGGGGTGTCGGCTCCATCACGTCGGGCACGCAACCCTTGTATATCGTAGACGGGATGCCGATCCAGACCGGCAACCTCTCTTACGGGGGTAACGTGAACGCGCTGGCAGACATCAACCCCTCCGACATCCTGTCCATGGAAGTGCTGAAAGACGCAGCCGCAGCCGCGATGTACGGTTCGCGTGCCGCCAACGGAGTCATCCTGATCACCACCAAGAAAGGATCCAGCGAGAAGACCAAAGTATCGTACGACGGCTGGTTCGGCGTCACGACCCGTTCCAAATTCTTCGATGTGATGAACGCGCAGGAATACGTGGACTTCAAGAACCAGGCCGTCCGTAACCGCTACGGGACGGACGAGATGTCGCTGACCGAAGGTTACACGTCGCCCTACGGCAACAAAGCCTTCAACATGTGGCAGCTCTCCGACGGCAGCTATGTGGACAGCGACTGGAAATCGGCCGCCTTCCAGACCGGTCTGCAGCACAACCACACCGTCTCCGTACAGGGCGGCTCCGAGAAGACACAGTTCTACCTCTCCGGCAACTATACCGACCAGAAAGGAATGGTAAAAGGCGACAAGTACAACCGCCTCGGAACCAATGCCAGCGTATCCAGCCAGGCAACCGAATGGCTGAAAGTGGGAGCCAACGTCAATGCCTCCACCTCCCAGACCAAATATACCGACCGGTCGCGCAAAGGCGGTACGTTTGCCACCGAAGGTTTCACCCGTATGGCGATCATCAACCCGCCCAACGTCCCTATCTATAACGAAGACGGGACACCTTATTTAGGTGAAGGCGGTTACTTAGGCATGAGCCCGAACACGGTCAAGAACGGCTACACCAATCCCGCCGCCCTGCTGACCTACGGCAGCGGCGTACAGTCCGAGATCACCCGTATCCTAACCAGCGTATTCGCCGACATAAGTCCGATCGAGGGGTTGACGCTCCGTACACAATACGGCATCGACCACTCGCGCGTGGAAGATAATATCTTCAATACAGCCATGATGTTCGGCGATACCGAGAACGGCCATGCAGCCAACTATGCAGCCAAGAGTACACAGGCAACCTGGACCAACACTGCGACCTACACTTTCAGCCTGGACGAACACCACTTCGACATCCTGGCCGGTATCGAATCATTCGAAAAGAAGCTGGATCGCTGGGGAGCCGCGCGCGACATCCTTTTAGACGATAAATACGAAGTCTTCCAGGGTCCCTTCGCCACGATCTCGGCAGACGGGAACGCCATTTCCGAAAGCAGCCTGCTCTCCTATCTCGGACGTGTCAACTACGACTACCAGGCCCGCTACATGCTTTCCGTCAACTTCCGCCGCGACGGTTATTCAGCCCTGAGCAAAGATCACCGCTGGGGTAACTTCGGTGGAGCTTCGGCAGCCTGGCGTATCTCGTCCGAAAAATTCTTCGAACCGCTATCTAAGGTGATAACCGACCTGAAGATCAAGGGCAGCTGGGGTATCGTCGGTAACACCAACGTGGCCGACTATGCCTCCAAATCCTACTATTCGAACGGTTACTACGGTGACAACGGGAGCTACCTGTTGGGACAGATCGCCGACTCGAAGAACCTGAAATGGGAGTCGAGCACGAAATACGACGTCGGTTTCTCCGCCCAGCTACTGAACAATATCACGGTGGACTTCGATTACTACAAAACCGTCTCGTCCGACCTGATCCTGAACGTCCCGGTATCTCCCTCGAAAGGTATCCCCAACAACTACATCACCACCAATGCCGGCAAGATGAACAACACAGGTATCGAGCTGAACATCGGGGCGGACATCATCAAGACTAATGATTTCACCTGGAACAGCAGCTTCAACATCACCACGACGAACAATAAAGTGACGAAGCTTGCAGACGGCATCGACCAGCTGGTATCCGGAAGTTCCACTGAAACGACCAACATCACCGTGCCGGGCAAATCTATCGGCCAACTCTACGTCTATCCGACCGGCGGTATCGACCGCGAAACGGGACGCCGTATCTTCTACGGAAAAGACGGGACGAAGGTACTGCTCATGTACGAAAAAGACGGACGCTTCTTCACCGAGGACGGACAGCCGTATGCCGAGAGCGACATCGAGCCGGTCATCTGCGGCAATACGCTACCTACCTTCTACGGCGGGTGGACCAACAACTTCCGCTACAAGGACTTCGACCTCTCCATCCTCTTCCAGTATTCCGGCGGGAACTACATCTACAACGGGACAACGGCCACCAACAGCGACATGCGTTATTGGAACAACACCACCGACGTACTGGAGAACTACTGGACACCGGAACGCAAGGATGCCAAATATGCCTATCCTATCTATGGCGACAACTATTCCAACGGTTCCGCCAAGCCCATCTCCGACTGGGTGGAGAAAGGCGACTACCTGCGTCTGAAGAACATCTCGCTGGGCTATACGTTCAGCACGAAGAAATGGCCGAAGAAGTTAGGCATAAGCTCGCTCCGCGTCTACGCACAGGCGCAGAACCTGCTCGTCATCACCGGCTACAGCGGCCTGGACCCGGAAGCCCTGACCAACAACACGAATGCCAACCTGCGCGGCGGTACGGACAAAAACACCCTGCCCCAGGCCAAGGTCTATACATTCGGTATGAACGTCACTTTCTGACAATCCCTAATATGTTTAACGATAAAACACAGGAAATATGAAAACAACATTGATATATACCCTATCGCTCGGCCTGCTGGTGGCCACAACCGGATGCAGTGACTTTTTGGAAAAAGAACCTCCACTGAACATTACGGAACAAGACGTCTTCTCCTCCCCCGAACGTTTGGACGGAGCCGTACTCGGCTTGTACGGCAAGATTAAAAACCCGTTCATGGGAGCCAAGACATACGTCTGCATCGAGAATATCGGCGACGACATGGTCAACGTCTCCGGCAACGGATACGAGGCGCTGGCCTCCTACGAGATGAACGTCGGCATGTCTACACAGGACAACGTAGACACCTGGAACGCCGCCTACCAGGCCATCAACAGCGCGAACACCTTCCTTAGCAGCCTCGAAAATGCCAAAGAAACGGCCGGAAACAAGTACGACCAGTATGTGCAGGAAGCCAAATTCGTACGGGCTTTCTGCTATTACTACCTGAATATGCTATATGCGAAACCTTATAAACTGGACAACAATGCCAAATCGGTCCCACTCCGTCTGAAAGCGGAAAACGACCTGTCGGGCAATGATTGCCCGCAGTCGTCCGTCAAAGAGATATTCGAACAGGTACTACGCGACCTAAGCGACATTTCCGCCCTGCCGGCAACGGGAAACACCTACGCCACTGTTACCCGCGCCTCGCAAGCGGCAGCCTGTATGCTCCGGATGCGCTGCTACATGGCTATGGAAGACTGGGACAAAGCGATCGCGGCCGGAGAAGCCATCAGCGGATATGCTTTGAGCCCGGACATCGCAACCGTTTTCTCGGCCCCTTACTATTGTGAAGAGACGATCTTCACCTTCCCTATGGCCAGCACCAACCAAGCCGGTATGCAGGCTGCCGTCCCTTATTTCCACTACAGTGGTTCGTCACTGGTGCTCGATGTCAAAAGCGGCATACAGGGCAAAGCGGGTTACGGATTGGAAAGCGATGCCCGTATCTCTAAGTTGACGGGCACGGCCAACTCGCAACCGATACTAAAGAAGTTCACCGACGGGGCGAGCTATCTGGACTGGGTGCCTATCTTCCGCTATGCGGAGACGCTGCTCAACCTGGCGGAATGCTACGCGATGACAGGCAATGAGGAGAAAGCCAAAAGCGCACTTGCCCAGGTACGCCATCGCTCCGTTCCCGCCGCTTCCGACCCTCTGGATATCGCTTCCCTCAGTGGCGAACGCCTGAAAGAGGCAATCTACAACGAACGGCGGGCCGAGCTTATCGGCGAAGCCATCCGCGCACTTGACATCCACCGGCGGGCCGAGAACTTCGTCAAAGGACAAGGCACTCCCAAAGCCTTCACCGTAACCCCGACCACTAACGGTTACATCTGGCCGATACCGACAATCGAACGGGCGGTAAACAAACTGATCACGGATTAGTCTAACCAACGGTACAAGCCGGCAGCCCTCACCCGACAAAGGTGGGGGCTTGTTGTTTCAACATCCTGAACCCGATCCGGCAATACAGGCATTTCTTCTTCTCACAATATTCGCGCTTCAACTGAATCAGCGCCTGGCTGTCGCCCGCATGGCGGACAGTGATGCCGGCATGGCAGAAGGAGGAAACAATGCTGTTCTTTTCCGGCGGAATGCTTTCCAGAAGACGGGTGGCCCGTTCGCAATATTCGGGCTGTTTGTTGCGGAGTCCATAAGCAAAAAGCATCGGGACAACCGTATTGATCAGCAGGATATTCAAGGCATTCTCACCCATCGGCTTCTCTTTCCGGGGAGAGGCATAGCGGAAATGGTAGTGCGTTTTCCAATAGTCCGAAGGGGAAACACGGAAATACTTCTTGATTTCCCCGGTACTGCCCGCTTCCAAGATTGCGGAAAAAAGGGTGTCGTGCTGTACCCAGAGAGTCGCTAACTGGGCCACTTTGAGATAGGGAAAGTTCACGGGCCGGGTACGCAAGCTCTTAAACACAAAATCATCCATTGGCGAAAGGCCGAACTTATGGCGCAGGAACTCATATTCGCGTTGCAACAACCGGTAATAATGATCTTCATTCTCTTCCGCTAACATACCCGCCTGCCCGAAAAGCATCGCCTCCACCTGCGAAGAGCTGCTCCTCTGTTTCCGGATACAACGGAGCGGAAGGCTCTTTGCTAATCTTTCGAACGCATCGTTATTCACGCCAAAACCGAAATTACGGGTTAAAGTAATATAAAAGACTTCATTCCAATCGTTGTTATAGGCATCCAGAAGGGTAAAGATGTCATGTGTCTTCCGTTCCAGCCGCTCGCTCAGCAACGCTTCCAGCCAGCAGTCTATGTGCAATGGCTCGATCTGCCGGATATAATCGAGGCACGGAAGGGAAGCCTCGCGGTAAAGCAGCCAGTCTATGCTCCGGGCGACAGTGTCGGGGACAGCCAAGACCAACTGCGGAATCGGTTCGCCATTCGTCCGGACAGGCAGGAAGTCATTCACACCGGTGACGTGCAGGACCACGCTGTCGTAAGCCTTGTCCGTATCATGATGATGCAGTAGCCAGTCGGAAGCTTTATCATGTATTTCCACACTTCCGGCCCATAACGTTTCGTCGATTTTTATTTTTGCATTGAAGAAGTCCGGTCCCGCATCCGTATTCTGCATTCCGGGGTCAATCACCTGGACAGGGCGTCCGTCTGTAGTAGCCAAAGAAGCGGCTGCGTAAAGTTTGTATTTCCAAACATAATGTAATAAACGTTCCATCTTTTTTCAGAGTTAAGATTTATGTCCCAAATCTAAGCATTATTCTTTATATTTGCAGCACGTTATCAATGGAAAGTTGAAAGTTAAAATTTGAAAGTTAAATATATAGAGATGAAGATTGCACTTATCGGTTACGGAAAGATGGGAAAGACCATCGAACAGATTGCACTTGGCAGAGGACACCAGATCGTGTCTATCGTAGATATAAACAACCCGGAAGAGATACATTCCGACAATTTCAAGAGCGCCGACGTCGCCATCGAATTCACCACCCCGGCTACGGCATTCAACAACTATATGCAGTGTTTTGCTGCCGGCGTCCCGGTCGTATCGGGCACGACAGGCTGGCTTGACCGGGTCGGCGAGATTAAGGAAATGTGCGAGAAAGAGGGAAAGACCTTCTTCTATGCCTCCAACTTCAGCATCGGCGTCAACATCTTCTTCGCCCTCAACAAATATCTGGCAAAGATCATGAACAATTTCCCCGCCTACGACGTCAAGATGATGGAAACACATCATATCCACAAACTGGATGCACCGAGCGGAACAGCTATCACACTGGCCGAAGGAATCCTTGAAAACGTCGACCGGAAAGAACGCTGGACGCTGGAAACAGCCGAAAAGGCGACCGACATCCCCATCCATGCCATCCGCGAAGGAGAAGTGCCGGGCATTCACGAAATCACATACGAATCGGATGTCGACACGATCAGCATCAAGCACGATGCCAAGAGCCGTGCCGGTTTTGCCTTGGGAGCCGTCGTTGCCGCCGAATTTACCGCCGGCAAGAAAGGGTTCCTCGGTATGGACGATATGCTTAAATTCTAATTAACAAAAAGGACACATGAAGAAGTTTTCAAAAAAACAATGGATTAAATTCAGCATAGCAGCCATCCTCTATCTGCTTTTTACGCTCTGGATGCAAAATGCCTGGTTGCTGCTCGGCCTGATCGTGCTGGTCGATATCTTCCTTACCCAATATATTCCTTGGGGAGCCTGGAAACGGACTAAGAACCCGCAAGTGCGCAACGTACTGGAATGGGTGGACGACATCCTGTTTGCACTGGTTGCTGTCTACTTTATCAATATTTTCATCTTCCAGAACTACCAGATCCCCAGTTCGTCACTGGAGAAGTCGCTCCTGGTAGGCGATTACCTGTTTGTCAGCAAGCTGAGCTACGGACCGCGCGTGCCGAACACGCCGATCGCTTTTCCGCTGGTACAGAACACTCTGCCGTTCTTCAACTGCAAGTCTTACCTGGACTGGCCGGAATGGGATTACAAGCGGGTGAAAGGTTTCGGACATGTGAAACGGAACGATATCGTCGTGTTCAACTTTCCGGCAGGCGATACGATTGCCATGAAGGTACAGAACCCGGACTATTATTCATTAGTGAAAGATTACGGGCGGGAAGCGATCCTGCTGGACAAAGCTACATTCGGCGACGTTATCTACCGCCCTGTCGACAAGCGTGAGAACTATGTTAAGCGCTGTATCGGTATGCCGGGCGATACGCTCGAAGTCCGCAACAACCAAGTCTACATCGACGGCGTTGCCGCCAAGAACCCGGAAAAGATGCAGCTCAAATATCTGTTGGAGACAAACGGTTCGATGTTGAGCGAAGAACAATTCCGCTTGTTGGACATCAGCAAGGCCGACCGCGCGATGATCGACGGCAACAACAATACGTCCCTGATGGCATTCTTGGGAATCAAGCCGAATGAGAACGGACAATACAATCCGGTTTATCACATCCCGTTGACCAAGAAAGCGTTAGAGACCGCAAAAAAACTTCCGATTGTCAAAAGCGTATTTGTAGAACCGGACACATTCGGCGGCGATACCTATTATCCGGTAGGCTACGAAACCGGCTGGAGCCGCGACAACTACGGACCGATATGGATACCGAAGAAGGGCGCAACAATCCCGCTGACAGAGCGAAATCTGGCTCTCTATAAACGTTGTATTGTCAACTACGAGCATAACAACCTCGAAGTAAAAGACGGAAAAGTCTATATCAACGGCAAGCCGGAGACATCCTATACATTCAAATACGACTATTACTGGATGATGGGCGACAACCGCCACAACAGCGCCGACAGCCGCTCGTGGGGCTTTGTTCCGGAAGACCATATCGTTGGAAAACCGATTATGATCTGGCTGTCTTTGGATAAAGACCGCAGTCTGTTCGACGGTGGCATCCGCTGGAACCGTATGTTCCGCTGGGTACATCCTGACTAAAAATATGAAACAATTCCTGATATCCGCAATCAAATGGTTGGCAATGATCCTCGTCATTGCAGGAATTGTCATGTCCGTCCGCCACTTCTGCGTCGAGTCTTACCGGATATCGACAAATGCGATGGAAGAGGCTTTACACCAGGGCGATTACATCCTGGTAAACAAGTTGCCGGTCGAAGGAAATCCCGGGCGGAACAGGGTGGTCCTGTTTACCAGCCCGCTGTTGAAAGACACCGTAAGCAGTCCCCTCTTCCTGAGCCGTTGTATCGGCATGCCGGGCGACACGATCCTTATCAGCAGCGACGGCTACGAGGTGAACGGAAAACGGCTGCCTCACTCGCCCCGTTCCCTCAGCACCTATTTCATTACCCAAAAGAGCGCGGCCGATTTCCTGAAAGCATTGCAAAAGCTGAATATTCCCGTAAGAGACTGGAAAAGCGAGACGTTCGGCTATTCCCTTTCGCTCACCTCCTTCGAAGAATACCAGCTGCGTGAAGAGCTGACGGAAGAGATGAATATCCATTTCATCCGGAACCAAGTAGCGCCCTATAAACTGGTTGTCCCACGAAAAGACCGGGCTTATCGCCTGGACGAAGCAGCCCTCACCGCCTGCAAGGAAGCGATCCGGGCACAGGTCGGCGACAAAGCTGTCTTTCGCGACGGCAAGCTCTATCTGGACGGACGGGAGACGACGTTCTTCTTCTTCGACCAGGATTATTACTGGATGCTTTCCGACAACGTGAACGAATCGGTAGACTCCCGGCATCTGGGCTTTATCCCCCGCGACCATATCATCGGAAACGCCTGGTTCTGCTGGTTCAGTGCCGATAAACAACGAATCTTTAAACCCGTACATTGATGCAATCCGCGTATATTTCAACGACCTATCTGGGTCCTGTCCAACAATATTGCAAGCTGCTCCAATACCCGGAGATACGGCTGGAGACTGCTGAGAACTATCTGAAGCAGACCTATCGTAACCGCTGCACCATCGCTGCCGCCAACGGGCCTCTCGCCCTGTCCGTCCCCATCGTAAAGCCGGACAGCCTGAAATGTCCGACCAAAGATATCCGCATCTCGGACCACGGCAACTGGCGCCACCTGCACTGGAACGCGCTGGTATCGGCCTACAACATGAGCCCCTTCTTCGAATATTACGAAGAAGACTTCGCCCCTTTTTACCAAAAGAAATACGACTTCCTGTTCGATTACAACGAAGAGCTGCGCGGATTGATTTGCCGCCTGTTAGACATACAGCCGAACATCATCTACACGGAAGAATACCTGCCGGACGTCGAGCACGACTTCCGCGAAACAATCCGCCCCAAACACGAAGGAGAAGACCCCGAGTTCCGCCCGCAACCTTACTATCAGGTATTCCAGGACAAACACGGCTTTCTGCCGAACATGAGCATCGTAGACTTGCTGTTCAACATGGGACCGGAAGGATTATTAGTGTTGCGGGATTCGATCGAGACAAATATATTGTAGTCAATAATTCAAACCGAACCACCAAAGCGGAAGAATGTTACCGGCCGAAAATTCTATTTGGTCTTTTACGACATATCCTTCCTCTGCATTTTCAATCTGTTTCTTGCCTTTGGATTTTCCTCCGACCTCGAATGTCCTCCGACCGATCTGGAAATCCGAAATAGAAGACGATATGACAGGATTCTTCACTCTAACCTGATTCAAAAAAAATGTCTCACGCAGATTTCCAACATTCACCTCATTCTCTGCAAGAGCATAAATCAAATTCGTGTTGTCAAGATATACCTTTTCTATTTTGCCGAGACCTCTGACTCCTCCTGTATCATCCCGCAATTGGGCTATCATCCCGGCATCTTCGATATAGAGGAAATAGTCGGACATTTGATTACGACCAGCTCCAATCATTTCAGCCAATTTACTCATATTAGGCTTGAAAGGAACGCTTTTAGCTATTATAGCGAGCAGTTTTTTAAACTTACGCCCCATAGAAGCCGGCATATCTGCAAATATCGGGATATCGTTTTCCAGCGTCAAGTTGATAATCTGCCGCAGCTTTTCTTCAAAACTGTTTTCTTTTGCAAAAGGATAATAGCCGCGTTTCAGATAGTCTTCGAAGTAGAGTAGCGGTGTTTTCAAGTTTGTTTCCTCCGGCAACCTGTTGACTATTTCATCCAATGAAAAAGCCGGAACCAGAATATGTTGAAAAAGTGCAAGGTATTCACGGAAAGAAAGTCCATACAAGTGATAGACAACAGCTCTCCGGCTCAAGTCGGAAGCTCCCTTGTTCAAATCCAATACAGAAGAACCGGAAAAGACTACCTTCAATTCGCTATAATAATCATATATGAGCTTCAGTTCTTTTGACCAATCTTTATATTTATGTATCTCGTCAATGAACAAGTAATGCATTCCCCTCTGCACCAATTTTTCAGCAAGATCCAACAGTTTGTGTTCACTGAAATAAATATCATCAGCATTCACATAAAGCACATCGTCTGCCTCCAACTCTTTTTTAATATACTGCAGCATCAAAGTCGTTTTACCGACACCTCGCGGTCCTCTGATACCGACAATACGGTTATTCCAGTCTATCTCATGATAAAGATAGCGGTAAAAACTTGTATCCGTTTCGCGGAGTAATTTCTTGTAAATTCTGATTAGATTGTCCATATAATTATGCTTTGTGACAAAGATAACAAAAAATGCACTTACCAAGTGCATTTTAGTATTATATTTGCACTTACGAAGTGCAGGGCCAGGGAACAGGAGGTTCAAAACTTTTTATCATTGACTTGTACGGAAAAAAGATCGCAAGGAAAGGTAATGCTTACTTTTGTACAACAAACCTTATTTATTACCTTGATATGAACTATTTGTACTTGATCGATTTGCTCTTCCAGGATTAATCTTTATCTTTGTATCGAAGACCTTAGAATTAATATTATGCATTTCAAAGCAATCTTATCAATAACAATAATTTGTCTTATTACCATCTCAAGGAGTGGCATCGCACAACCGGTATCTGCCAACATCGAGACAATGTTGAACCAGCTGGATTCCCTTCTGGCTCAAAAAGATAAGTTCGTCGCTATGAAAGCCAATAAGATAGAAGAGTTGAGAAAGATGAAGAGGAAGGCGATAACCGAAGAAGAAGAATTCTGGCTCAACAAACTTTTTTATGACGAATACATGGTTTATGACAGCGATTCCGCCCTGGCTTACATTTATAAAAACTTAGAAATAGCCTCTCATTTAAACAACCCGAAATGGGCTGCGCAATGGAAAATAGAACAGGCATTTATCTATACGGCCACCGGTTTCCTGAAAGAAGCGCTGGACGTCCTGCAGGAGATAAAAGCGGATGAACTACCGCCCCTTTTGAGAACCGATTATTACGGACAAATGATGTATCTTTATTCCCACTATGGACAATATTCAGGAGATAACTCACAACAAAGCGAATCATATTACGCCAAGGAGAGATCGTACCGCGACTCTGTCTTCATCCATACGACCGATAATCACCCGCTCTACTTATGGTACAAAGGATGGCAATATTACGGGACACCCGAGGCCGGTAAAGTGATCGAACTTTTAAAACAGACACTGGCCACGTCTCCGTTCGACACAAGAAGGGATGCAATGAACGCTTATATCCTGTCTCTGTTATACCGGGAGAACAGTAACGAAGAAGAGTATCTTCGTTACCTCATTTTATCAGCAGTCGCTGATATCCGGTCGGCCAATCATGACATCGCTTCATTAGAGGAATTGGGCAAGATTCTATATGAAAAAGGAGACATAGACCGCGCCTATTCTTACCTTAACTATTGCTTAGGATGCGTACAACTGTACAAAAACAGGATACGCATGATCAGCCTTTCTTCCGTACTGGATACGATCCATAAAACATATGAACAACGCAACAAGATACAAGAGGCCAAACTGCACCAATATCTGTTTTTGGTAAGTCTGCTTTCCCTAATCTTACTGGCCGCCATCCTGTTCATCCGCATTCAGATCAGAAAAATCAAAGAATCAAGGAGAAATCTGAACGAAATGAATCAAGTTCTAAACAAGCATGTGATAGAACTGGAAGAAGCCCAAAAGCAATTGGCCGATGCGAACCGGCAGCTCCAGCTGTTAAACTACCAGCTTCAAGAAACCAATACCGAGCTGACGGAATCGAACTATGTCAAAGAAGAATATATCGGTTATATATTTAATATCTGTTCCAACTATATCAGCAAACTGGATGAATATAGAAAGAACATAAACCGGAAAGTTAAAACCGGAATGGTAGACGAAGTGAAGAAGATGACGGACGTACCTTCTTTCATCTCCAATGAACTGAAAGAGTTTTATCGCAATTTCGACGCTATCTTCCTTCATATTTATCCCGACTTTGTATCCGATTTCAACTCTTTGCTGCAACCGGACAAACAAATCGTTTTGAAAGAAGGGGAATTGCTGAACACCGAACTGCGGATTTATGCCTTGGTCCGTCTTGGAATCAGCGACAGCGTGAAGATTGCCGAGTTTCTCCACTGTTCTCCGCAAACGGTGTACAACAGCCGGTTAAAAACACGCAGTAAATCGATTATTCCTAAAGAACAATTTGCAGAAACCGTAAAAGCATTAGGAAAAATAAAGAATTGAGCATCATCAAACATTCCTTTTAGCCTGTTGAATACTTACTTTTTTCATTCGCATAAAAACCGCATATAATTAATTATCAATAATATACCACACGCGCCAACTTACTTTTTTTACTTACCGACATATTGAAGCCGGCAAGAGTCATTTTACTTTTGCCAACACAAAACAATATTAATTTAGTTCGTTAACTTTAAAATGTATTCAGCATGAAAAACATTTTTTTAAGTAAAGGATTTCATAGAGGAATAGTGCCTCTATTGTTCCTCTTGTTATTCCCCGCATTCATATATGCGCAGAAAGTAACGGTCAGTGGCCAGGTAAAAGACGTGCAAGGGGAACCGATCATCGGTGCCAATGTAGTTATTAAAGGGACAACCATTGGCGTAATCACAGACCTGGACGGCATGTTCAGTATTCCCGATGTGGAAACCGGTGCAACAATCGATATTTCCTATATCGGTTACCTGCCGCAATCATTCGTTGTGAAAGACATGAAACCGCTGTCTGTCACCTTAAAAGAAGATACACAAGCTCTTGAAGAGGTTGTCGTTATCGGTTACGGTGTCCAGAAAAAGAGCGTGGTAACGGCTTCCATCGCCAAAGTTGGTTCTGAAGAACTGGCTCAGACGGCTCCCGTCCGCGTGGATAACGCATTGAAAGGTTTGGCTGCCGGTGTACAGGTAACCACACAAAACGGCCAGCCGGGTACAGGTTCAGTCATCCGTGTTCGCGGAACAGGAACCATCAACACGGCCGATCCTCTTTATATCGTAGACGGCATGCCGATCAGTGGTGGCATCGATAACATTAATCCTGCCGACATAGCTTCTATAGAAGTATTGAAAGATGCCGCTTCGGCTGCCGTGTATGGTTCCCGTGCCGCCAACGGCGTAGTTTTGGTTACAACCAAGCAAGGCTCGATCGGTAAAGTGAGAGTTTCTTACGATTTCTCTTATGGCTGGCAGTCCGCCTGGAAAAAACGCAGTATGCTGAATGCCTCCGAATATGCGACGCTGATGAACGAAGCACAGCAGTATTCCAACGGTACCGACCGTTTTGCAGACACAAATCTGGGCGTAGGCACAAACTGGCAGGATGTATTGTTTAACGACGGAGCTCCCGTGCAGAACCATCAGTTAAGCGTCAGCGGTGCAAACGAAAAAGTAAGCTACTATTTTTCAGCCGGCTATTATAACCAGGAAGGTATTATCGGTGGAAACTACGACCGCTCCAACTACGAACGTCTTTCATTCCGCAGCAATACCCTTTATAACCTGTTCGACGAGACGAAAAACCGTAACTGGTTGAACAAAATGACTATCGGAGTCAATATGTCTTATTCCCGCATAAACAGCATCGGGGTCAGCGCCGGTAACCTGACAGGCTCTCCGTTGGGAGACGCTCTTTTCATGGATCCGACAATGGAAGTCTACGCACAGGATGAAGACCATGTAAACGGCTATACGGCAGATATCCGTAGCAAGTATGGCGATCCCGTACGTGACCAACTCACCGGACAGGTATTGCAGATTCCGGAAAACTTCAACGAAATCACAAACCCGCTGGGCCGTATGTCCGCACAACCCGGAACAAAAAACAATTCGGATAAGATCATCGCCAACCTGACCGCCGAACTGGGAATCTGGGATAATCTGAAGTATAAGTTCTCTTGGGGTTCGGACCTCGCATTCTGGGGAGCCGACAGTTGGAATCATCCTTATTATTTAGGCAGGAACTGTAATCAATCCATTGCCGACGGACGTTCCAGCGTTACATCCGAGATGAATCGCGGTTATACCTGGCAGATTGAAAATGTGTTGACTTACGACAAAACAATCAGCCAGCATACTTTTAATGTGGTATTGGGACAATCGGCCGAACGCAACGCAGGCCGCCGGCTGTACGGGATGGCAAAAGATTTGATTGCCTACATGGACGACAAGGCCAATATCGACTTTACCACCTCCCTGCCGAATAACGGGAACCGGAATACGGAAGGCGGATTGACCGACCCTCACTCTTTGGCTTCCTATTTCGGACGTTTAAGCTACAACTTCGCAGAACGTTATATGTTGCAGCTGACTGTACGCCGGGATGGTTCATCACGCTTCGGTGAAAACAACAAGTGGGGTACTTTCCCTTCTGTTTCTTTAGGATGGAATTTAACAAACGAGCCGTTTATGGAAAAGCGTCCTGATTGGCTGACGAGTACGAAGGTACGTCTCTCCTGGGGTAAGAATGGTAATGAAGCCATCGGTAACTTCCGCTACACAGCCAACGTGTCGATGAACAACAACTATCCTTTCGGTGCTTACGGCAGAGGTGAACAGATCATAATGGGTTCCAAGCCTTCAGGCACCCCCAATGCGGATCTGATGTGGGAAGAATCGGAACAATATGATGCCGGTATCGATTTCGGCTTCCTCGGTAATGCGCTGACCTTTACGGTCGACTACTACCAAAAGAAGACCAACGGTATGCTGAAAGAAATGGCAATCCCTAACTATCTGGGTGAATCGAAGCCTTGGGGTAATGTCGGTTCAATGAAAAACGAAGGTGTAGAATTTGAAGTCGGTTACAAATACAGCCACAAGGACTTCCGCTTCGGAGTCAGCGCCAATGTTTCTTATCTGAAGAACAAACTGGTAGACTTAGGAACGGCTGACGGTTTCGAAATGATGGACCAGGTACACATCCTGGGGAATGTCGGCCGTGCTGAAAACGGTATGCCTTATCCTTACTTCTACGGTTATAAGACAGCCGGCATTTTCCAGAACCAGGCAGAAATCGATGCTTACACGAACAGTAAGGGAGAAAAATTGCAGCCGCTTGCCGTCCCCGGTGATGTGAAATTTGTAGACTTGGACGGAAACGGTACGATCGACGATGAAGATAAAACCATGATCGGTAAAGGTACTCCGGACTGGACCTTCGGTTTGAATCTGACTGCTGCTTATAAGGATATTGACTTTTCAATGTTATTTTCCGGCTCATTGGGACAGGATATTATGGACGTAACCCGTCGTCTGGATGTATCTGCCGTAAATGTACCTCAGGAATTTATGGATCGTTGGCACGGAGAAGGTACTTCCAATATGATGCCTCGCTTCTGTTATCCGGGCGACGACATGAACGGTAACTGGAAAAAAGTATCTGATTTATATGTGCACAACGGCAGTTTCGCCCGTATCAAGAATATGCAGATCGGCTACACGCTGCCGAAGAACCTGACACGCAAATTCTTTGTCGACAGACTTCGTTTGTATGTCGCTGCCGAGAACCTGTTGACATTGACTTCCTATAAGGGCTTGGATCCGGAAATAAATGCCAAAGACGCTGCCGGAGACAAATCAAACGGTATCGACCGCGGCTACTATCCGCAAGCCCGTACATTTACAGTTGGCTTGAATCTTAATTTCTAATAATTTAAAAAATAGAATCGATATGAAAAAGAATAAATTATATACTTTTGTTGCTACCACAATACTTGCAACGGGACTTGTTTCGTGTGGAGACAGTTTCTTAACCGAAGAACCGGCAAGCAGCGTACCCATCACTGGCTATTATACCGATGATGCAAAAATGGTCGAAGCAATGGCGGCCGCTTATGATCCGATGCAGTGGTTCGACTACTACAATGGTTGGTTTCCTTTGAATCTGGCCTGGGACGCAGGAAGCGATGATATTTATCCGGGTGGAGGCGACACTTCCGACCAAGGTTATCTTCATGAAATTTCCTGGTATGGCTGTAGCCCTACCAATGATATAAAGGGAGCATGGACCGTAGCCTACTCCGGCATAAACCGCTCCATCCGTTTAATGGATAATGCGGAAGCCGCGAATATTTCCGAAGCAGACAAAAAAGCTTACAATGCGGAAGGACGGGTATTGCGCGATTGGTACTATCTGGTATTGTGGAAAACGTGGGGAAATGTTCCTTTCTATACAGAGAACCTGACATTCCCGTATATCGCAGAACAGTTGAAAGCCGATGAGGTATATAATAATATGGTAACCGACCTGGAAGACGTATTGGCATCCAACATCCTCCCGATGAAACGCGATCTCGCGTGGGCAGGCCGGATGACTCAGGCTGCCGCTGCCATGATTTATGCCGATTATGTTATGTATCAGAAAGATGAAAGCCGTTATTCAAAGGCATTGGGCTATATGAAAGATATCATTGCTTCCGGCCAGTATAAACTGGTTACGGACTACGATGACCTGTTCGCCTATGCAACGGAATGGTCCGATGAAATCATCCTTGATATCAACTACATCTCTGCCGGCGGTAAACGCGGCTGGGGCAATGCCGGTGCTTGCGGCGGTACTGTCATTCCTGCCATGATCGGTGTGGATGGATTGAATTATGTCGGCGGTTTGGATACGGGACATGGTCCGCACACCGAGTTTGAAGGCGGCTGGGGCTTCTGTGTCATCACAAAGGATGCCTATGATGCTTTCGAGCCGGGAGATATCCGCCGTGATGTTGCAGTATTGAATATTGACACTTACCAGGAAGAAATGATGAACAAAGGAATTGCAGTGAACTATACGGGCCGTTACCAGAATACCGGTTATTTCCTGCGCAAATATTTAGGCCGTCCGGGTGGTAAAGCCGACCAGGCAGGCGATGCAGACTTGAACTGGGAAAACAATTTCCACCTGTACCGATATGCAGAAACACTGTTGAATGCAGCAGAACTGGCATGGCGTACAAATTCGGGAGAAGCGCAAAGCTATTTCGATCAGGTACGCGACCGTGCAGGTTTAGGTTCCAAGGCTATTTCCGAAGAAGCTATCATGCAGGAACGCCGTGTAGAATTGCTCGGTGAAGGTAAGCGATACTTCGACTTGATCCGTTTCGGCAAGGCATCGACAGTCTTAACACCGGGTGGCGGCGCCATCTATGAGACAAAAGACGAACACCGTTATGTTTATACAGACGGGACCATCACGGATGAAAAGAAGAAAGGTGAAGTCAAAACGGATGAAAACGGCAAACCGATAAATCTCGCGATTGGCGGAACACTGAAATGGACGGAAAGAGGCAAGGCTATTCCA
Source organism: Parabacteroides acidifaciens (assembly GCF_003363715.1). Taxonomy (GTDB): domain Bacteria; phylum Bacteroidota; class Bacteroidia; order Bacteroidales; family Tannerellaceae; genus Parabacteroides; species Parabacteroides acidifaciens. The sequence continues at coordinate 29,594 of NZ_QREV01000016.1, read as the reverse complement.
CAGCGCCCGCAATGGACGGAAAACAAGAAATACCTGCCGATTCCCCAGATTGAAATAGAATCTTCGCATGGAGCAACCGTACAGAATCCATATTAATTGATTAAACAACATGGGGATATCCACAGAATAAATTCTTAGGATATCCCCTTTTATTATATGATACCATGAATAAAGTTTGGATTTCATTTTTATGCATCTTCTGCACTTGCGGACTATTTGCCGCACCGGAAGAAACAGAGAAAGTTCCGCAGGGCTACACCTTAATTTGGCAAGACGAGTTCAACGACGCTTCTTCATTGCCGGATCCTGCGAAATGGTGGTATGAAAGCGGCGGTCACGGTTGGGGCAACCACGAACTGCAAACCTATGTGGAAGGTTTCCGGGGTACTGATACCTGCGCGGTGGTAAGCGACGGCACGCTAAAGATAATCCTCAAAAAAGCAGGTGATGACGTTTATTCTATCCGTATGAATACGTACGAAAGCTGGACATACGGCTATTTCGAAGCCCGTATGAAGCTTCCGGCAGGGAAAGGCACCTGGCCCGCTTTCTGGATGATGCCAAAGAACGGCAAGACGTGGCCCGGTGACGGTGAAATAGACATCATGGAGGAAGTAGGATACGACCCCAACGTCGTACATTCCACCATCCACTGCGAAGCCTACAACCACCGGAAAAATACGCAAAAAGGCAAGAACATACTTGTACCTGCAGCCCAGTCGGATTTCCATGTCTATGCTGTCGAATGGACGGAAGACATCATCAAAGGCTATGTCGACGGAGAATGTTACTTTACTTTTGAAAACGACAAAACCGGCAACAAAGACACCTGGCCTTTCAACACGCCTTTCTACCTGAAACTGAATCTGGCCTGGGGTGGCGACTGGGGAGGTGCGAAGGGTATAGACGAAACAGCGCTTCCCACCGTCTTTGAAATAGATTACGTACGTGTATATCAAAAAAAATAATGCCATGAATATAAAACGATTATCTGCCTGCTTGTTGCTTTTGCCTCTTTTATCGTGCGCAGAACCTCAAGAGGCTAAAGAAGGAGATGTTGAAAGTCGGGTAAACGCTTTGCTAAAGCAAATGACCCTGCAGGAAAAGATCGGCCAGATGAACCAGTTAAGTCCTTTTGGCGGCATCGAAGAAATGGCAGGGCTGATCAAGGAAGGAAAAGTCGGTTCGTTGCTGAACCTGACCGATCCTGAATTGGTGAATAAGGCACAGGAAATAGCCGTAAAAGAATCCCGCTTAGGAATACCTCTTTTGATGTCGCGGGATGTCATCCATGGCTATAAAACAATCTTCCCGATTCCTTTGGGACAAGCGGCCACTTTCAATCCCCAAATAGCAGAAGACGGAGCCAGGGTAGCGGCTATCGAAGCATCGGCCGACGGAATCCGTTGGACATTTGCCCCAATGATCGACGTATCGAGGGATGCACGCTGGGGACGTATGGCGGAAAGTTGCGGGGAAGATCCCTACCTGTCTGCCGTGATGGGAACTGCAATGGTAATGGGGTTCCAGGGCAATTCCTTGAATGACCCCACATCCATGGCTGCCTGTGCCAAGCATTTTGTCGGCTATGGAGCTGTAGAAAGTGGAAAAGACTATAACTCGACATTCATCCCGGAACGTGTGTTGCGCAATGTTTACTTTCCACCGTTCGAGGCGGCGGCGCGTGCAGGCTGTGCAACCTTTATGACCTCGTTCAACGATAACGACGGAGTTCCTTCCACGGCAAACAAATTCATTTTAAAAGATGTACTCCGGAAAGAATGGAACTACGACGGCATGGTGGTGACAGACTGGGCCTCAGCAGCAGAAATGATCGCACACGGCTTCTGCAAAGATGAGAAAGAAGCAGCTGAAAAAGCGATCAATGCCGGCGTAGATATGGATATGGTAAGCAGCGTCTTCATTCATAACATGGAGGCATTGGTGAAAGAGAAGAAGGTTTCGGAAGCCACAATAGACGATGCTGTCCGCAACATCCTGCGGTTGAAATTCAGGTTAGGGTTATTTGAGAACCCATATGTGGACGCCGACCAATCGGTAAAATATGCAGAAGACCATTTGGCTAAGGCCAAGGAAGCCGCCATCCAATCGGCTATCCTGTTGAAAAACGACAAACAGACTTTGCCTCTGACAGATAAGATCCGCACGATCGTCGTAACAGGCCCGCTGGCGGATGCCCCGCATGACCAGCTGGGAACATGGGTTTTCGACGGGGAAAAGGAACATACCCAGACACCGTTGAAAGCATTGCAGGAAATGTATGGCGACAAAATACGGATTGTCTACGAACCGGGACTCGCCTACAGCCGCGACAAACAGCGCGAAGGCATCACGAAAGCAGTTGCCGCCGTCCGGAACGCCGATATCGTATTGGCCTTCGTTGGCGAAGAAGCCATCCTTTCAGGAGAAGCGCATTCTTTAGCCGATTTGAATTTGCAGGGAGCACAGGCTGACCTAATCTCCGCCCTGTCACAAACCGGCAAACCCGTCGTGACAATCGTCATGGCCGGTCGGCCACTGACGATTGGAAAGCAGGTGGAAGAATCAACTGCCGTCCTCTACTCGTTCCACCCCGGCACAATGGGTGGTCCGGCCTTGGTCGACCTGCTGTTCGGAACTGCCGTCCCAAGCGGAAAAACTCCGGTTACCTTCCCTAAAATGACAGGACAGTCACCTATATATTACGCACATCATCACACAGGACGCGCTCCGAGCGGGCAGGAAATCCTGATAGACGAAATACCTTTGGAGGCCGGACAAACATCGTTAGGCTGTACCTCTTTCTATATAGATGCCGGTTTCGGCCCTTTATTCCCGTTCGGATACGGACTGAGTTATACGACTTTCCAATACAACCGGATAAACATCTCCGCAGATAAGCTGAAGACAACCGATACGCTGATTGCCAGCGTCGACATTACAAACACCGGGAAATATGCCGGAACGGAAGTCGTACAGCTTTACATACAGGATAAAGTCGGTTCCGTCACCCGTCCGGTTAAAGAGCTGAAAGGGTTCAAGCGTGTCGACCTGCAACCCGGGGAAAAACAGACTGTCACGTTTTCTCTTCCTGTCAGCGAACTGGCATTCTGGAATATCGATATGCAAAAAGTCGTCGAACCGGGCGATTTCACCATTTGGTTAGGCACGAACAGCCAGGAAGGGCTTTCTGCCGATTTCGAAGTTATTAATTAAGTAATCAGAGATGAACATGAGAAATATAATTTACGCATTACTGATCATAGGATGTTTAGTTGCGTGCCAACAGCAAACACAGCAAGAGTCGGCAATTACGCCTGCGCCCGAATCCTTCATCCGCATAGACGGACAGAACCTCATCCTTCCGAATGGAAGCAAGTTCCTGATAAAAGGGACGAACTTAGGCAACTGGCTGAATCCGGAAGGATATATGTTCGGATTCAACAAAACCAATTCTCCGGGCCGGATCAACCAGATGCTTTGCGAAATGGTCGGACCGGACTTTGTCGCCGAATTCTGGAAACAGTTCAAGGACAACTACATCACCCGGGAAGACATCGAGTTCATTGCTTCCACAGGCGCAAACACCATACGCCTGCCGTTCCACTATAAACTGTTCACGGATGAAGACTATATGGGACTGACCGCAGCGCAAGACGGCTTTGCCCGCATAGACAGTGTCGTCGGCTGGTGCCGGGACAACCATCTTTACCTGATACTGGATATGCACGATGCACCGGGCGGACAGACCGGCGATAACATCGACGACAGCTACGGTTACCCCTGGCTGTTCGACAGCGAACCAAGTCAACAACTGTTTTGCGACATTTGGCGCAAAATAGCCGACTACTATAAGAATGAACCGGTAATCTTAGGATACGAACTGATCAACGAACCGATCGCCCCTTATTTTGAAAACATGGAAGAGCTGAATGCCAAGCTGGAACCACTCCACAAACGGGCGGTCGCAGCCATCCGTGAGGTAGACCGCAACCACATCATCCTGTTGGGAGGCGCCCAGTGGAACGGCAATTTCCGTCCCTTCACCGATTCGACTTACGACGACAAGATCATGTACACCTGCCACCGTTACGGAGGAGAAGCGACTCAAGCCGCCATCCAGGAAATCATCGACTTCCGCGACCGGGTGAACCTGCCGATGTATATGGGCGAAATAGGTCACAACCGGGAAGCCTGGATGAACGCTTTCTGCCATGTCATGGAAGAGAACAATATCGGATGGACCTTCTGGCCTTACAAGAAAATAGACAATTCCGCATTTGCCGGCATCAAGGCACCGGAGGGCTGGGAAAGTATAGTCGCTTTCTCCGAAGCTCCCCGAAGCACTTACAAAGAAATCCGGGATGCACGACCGGAACAGGAAAAGGCCAAAGCGGCCTTGCTTGAGTTTATCCGGAACAGCCGGATCGAGCAGTGCATCATCCAAAAAGAATATATTCAATCACTCAATCTAAAAGTACGATAACAATATGGATATCATCAAAAGTATAGCTTGTGCGTTCTTATTCCTGCCGACTCTGGCTAACGCACAGCGACAGGAAGTCCCGGTTTATCTGGACAACAGTAAACCGGTGGAAGAACGGGTGGAAGACGCTCTTTCGCGGCTGACACTCGAAGAAAAGGTTGCGCTGACGCACGCCCAGTCCAAATTCAGTTCGGCCGGCGTTCCCCGTCTGGGAATCCCCGAATGCTGGACCACCGACGGCCCGCACGGTATTCGTCCGGAAGTGCTTTGGGACGAATGGGATCAGGCAGGATGGACCAACGACTCGTGTGTGGCCTTCCCGGCCCTCACCTGCCTGGCAGCCTCCTGGGATACGGAAATTGCCCGCCTTTACGGAAAAAGTATCGGTGAAGAGGCCCGTTACCGCAATAAAAATATGCTGCTCGGACCGGGTGTCAACATCTATCGGACTCCGTTGAACGGCCGTAACTTCGAATACATGGGTGAAGACCCTTATCTGGCCGGCCGGATGGTCGTCCCTTACATCCAGGGCGTACAGGCGAACGGCGTTGCTGCCTGTGTCAAGCACTATGCACTGAACAACCACGAAGTGAACCGTCATACTACAAACGTCATCGTCGATGACCGGACTTTATATGAAATCTATCTGCCTGCGTTCAAAGCGGCCGTCACCGAAGGCAAAGCATGGGCCATCATGGGGGCGTACAACCTGTATAAGGACGAGCACAACTGCCATAATCAGTTCTTGCTAAACAACATCCTGAAAGGGGAATGGAAATTCGACGGCGTGGTTGTCTCAGACTGGGGCGGCACGCATGATACCGGGGAAGCCATCCGGAACGGACTGGACATGGAATTCGGAAGCTGGACAAACGGGCTTTCGAACGGTTCCAGCAATGCCTATGACAACTATTACCTTGCATTGCCCTATCTGCAACTTATCCGTGAAGGGAAAGTTGGAACCGAAGAGCTGGACAACAAAGTCCGTCGCATTCTCCGTCTGGCTTTCCGCACCAACATGAACCCCCAACGTCCCTATGGCGCCCTTTGCTCGGACGAACACTTCGATGCGGCCCGCCGGATCGGCGAAGCAGGGATCGTCCTCTTGCAGAACCGCGACAACGTATTGCCTATCGACACCGATCAAGCCAAACGTATCCTGGTCGTAGGTGAAAACGCCATCAAGATGATGACCGTCGGAGGCGGTAGTTCATCGCTCAAAGCCAAATATGAACTCTCGCCCCTCGACGGACTAAAGAAACGTATCAACGGCCGTACGGAAGTACTTTACGCTCGCGGCTATGTAGGGGATCCGACCGGCGAATACAACGGAGTTGTCACCGGCCAGAATCTTCGGGATGACCGGTCGCCCGAAGCCCTGATCGACGAAGCTGTCGAAATGGCCCGCACAGCCGACTATGTCATCTTTATCGGCGGACTAAACAAAAGCACGGGACAGGATTGCGAAGATTCCGACCGCGCCGGCCTCGCCCTGCCTTACGACCAGGACCGGGTAATCCGCGCCCTTGCCGCAGCCAATAAGAAACTCATTGTCGTAAACATCTCCGGGAATGCCGTTGCCATGCCCTGGCTCAAGGAAGTGTCGGCAGTCGTACAAGCCTGGTATCTCGGAAGCGAAGCCGGAAATGCTCTCGCCTCTATCCTGCTGGGTGATGTCAATCCTTCCGGCAAATTGCCTTTCACCTTCCCCAACGCATTAGAGGAAGTACCTGCTCATAAATTAAACACCTATCCGGGCAAGCCTCGTGAAGACGGCAGCCATATCGTCGACGTGGAATATAACGAAGGACTCTTTGTCGGTTACCGCTGGACGGACAAGGAAAAGATCCGTCCCCTCTTCCCCTTCGGACACGGATTGAGCTATACGACATTCGAATATGGAAAAGCGACGACAGACAAGAAAGTGATCAAAGCCGGCGAACCGGTCACCTTCACCGTCAACGTCCGGAATACGGGAAAACGGGAAGGCTCGGAAATCGTGCAACTCTACATCAGCGATAAGAAATCATCCTTGCCCCGTCCGGTAAAAGAGTTGAAGGGTTTCAGCAAAGTACGCCTGCAACCCGGCGAAGCGAAACAGGTCTCCATCACTGTCAACACCGATGCTTTGAGCTTCTTTGACGACAGCAAGCACGAATGGGTAGCCGAACCGGGAGAGTTCGAAGCGCTGATAGGAGCCTCCTCCACTGATATACGCGACCGGATTAAGTTCGAGTTGAAATAAATCGACCAAGGCATTCCACAAATACCGTTTGTGCCGTACAGGAGTGAACAACCCGGCAAACAGAACGGTTTATGCGGAATGCCTTGTGTTTTTATAAACACCCGTTATTCATGTCACAGCTGTAAAACAAAAGAATGACAACCGTAACACAGAAGGAAGACAGTTGTAACATGAAAAGAATACGGCTGTAACATGCAATAGAAGAGGGGGAATCAGTTCTTCTTCAACGTATAATCCGTCACACCCAACGACTCGTATGCCTGGAGCAACGCCTCGTCGTTGTCGGATATCATCAGGAGTTTATCGTTCTCTTTCAGTTCCGTGTTGCCTTTCGGGATGAAATAGAGGCCGTCGCGTTTCACCATAACGGCCAGCGTATGGTCGGGCAAGGTAAGCTCCATCAGCCTGTTGCCATGTGCAAGGACGGCCGGGGTAATATCTATTTCGCTCATGGCACTCTTGATCTCTTCCGGCAATTCGATTCCAAACTCGTTTTTTCGCTCCGGCTCGTCCACCAGCCCAAGCCATTTGGCCGCCTGCGTAACGGTTGTGCCCTGTATCAGGAGGGAAAGGATTGTGATAAAGAAAACCACATTGAAGATCGTGCCGGCATGCTCGATCCCAGCAATCATCGGATAAGTAGCAAAGATGATCGGCACGGCTCCGCGAAGCCCCACCCACGAGATATACAGCTTGCCTTTCACCGAAAAATTCTTGAACGGCAGCAGGCAAAGGAAAACACTCAGCGGACGGGCCACCACAATCATAAAGAAACCCACCGTCAACCCGATCGGCGCTACCGGAAGCAACTCGTGCGGATTAACCAGCAAGCCCAGCGTAAGGAACATCACTATCTGCCACAGCCAGGTGAAGCCATCGAAAAACGTCCTCATACTCTTCTTATGCACAATCTTAGCATTCCCGACCACCAGTCCGGCAATATAAACGGCCAGGTAGCCGTTGCCCTTGCACAGGGTCGTCACCGAGAAGGTGAAAAACGCCGTTGTCAACAACAGGATCGGATACAACGACTCATTGTCGATATCGATATGATTGATAATATACACAGCTAACTTCCCTAACAGGAAACCGGCGACAGCCCCGACGGAAAGCTGGATAATCAGTTGCAACACGGCGTCTTGTAAGTTCATGCCTCCCACCTGGATATAAGCGATCAGAAGAAGCGTCAGCATATAGGCCATCGGGTCGTTACTACCACTCTCCAACTCGAGCGTCGGCCGCAACCGTTCTTTCAGGTAGACGCCTTTGCTACGCAGGATCGAGAAGACGGAAGCCGAATCGGTTGACGACATGACCGCCGCCAACAGCAAAGACTCTGCAAACGGTAGCGCCTCATATCCGGTCGCAAGGATGGAAATATAGTAGATAAAGCCGCCCGTAATAAACGTCGTAGCCAACACCCCCACCGTCGCCAGGATGATACCCTGCGTCGCAATCGGTTTCACTTCGGACACCTTCGTGTCCATACCACCCGAAAACAGGATGATACTCAACGCCAGCATACCGATGAACTGGGCGATATTCGGATTACTGAATTGTATCCCTAACCCGTCGCTGCCGAACAGCATACCGACACCTAAAAACAATAACAAAGCGGGAAGCCCGAAACGGAAACCGGCCTTACCGGCAAAAATACTGAAGAAAAGAATGACAGAAGCAATCAGCAAGATTCCTTCCGCACTGTGAAACAATTCGAATTCGTGGAACATAGGCTTATAACGGTTTACTCTTGTAATTTATCACTTCAAAGTAAAGAAAAAATAACGATATGCACAACAGGTTAACACTTAAAAGCCAGTCTTACCGGCTGACTAATAAATATATTCCGTATATTTGTGCTGATAAAATTAACGCTATGATTAAAACAAATCTATTCCTGCTATTGTTCGTTCTCCTCGTGGGAACTTCATGCAACAGACAACGACATTTCATTTCGGACGATACGTTTCGTGCCGAAGTAGAACAGGACTTCCAGGCCAAGAAGGCCGCCCTGCCGAACGGGGACCTGTTTTCCGTCTTCAACCAATCGATGACACCCGACGAGAAGGAGGCGCTGACCTTCCTTTATGCCTATATGCCCATCGGGGATATTACGGATTACAACGGACAACTCTATCTCGACAATATCCGCAGCTCGTTCCGGGCGCGGGTGGAAATGCCGTGGGGCGACAGTATCCCGGAAGATATCTTCCGCCATTTCGTGCTTCCCGTACGTGTCAACAACGAGAACCTCGATGAGAGCCGCATGGTCTTCTACGAAGAGCTGAAAGACCGGGTGAAAGGCCTGTCGCTCTATGACGCCGTGCTTGAGGTGAACCACTGGTGTCACGAGAAAGTGATCTATACGCCTTCCGACGCCCGCACAAGCTCGCCGTTAGCCTCCGTCAAGACGGCCTACGGACGTTGCGGCGAAGAGTCGACCTTCACGGTGGCCGCCCTCCGCTCCGTCGGTATTCCGGCACGCCAGGTCTATACGCCGCGTTGGGCGCATACCGACGATAACCATGCCTGGGTGGAAGCCTGGGTAAACGGCAAATGGTACTTCATGGGGGCTTGCGAACCGGAACCGGTGCTCAACTTAGGCTGGTTCAACGGACCGGCCTACCGGGGTATGCTGATGCACACGAAGGTATTCGGCAAATATAACGGTCCGGAAGAGGTCATGGACGTGACCGACGGCTACACCGAAATCAACGTGATCGACAACTACGCCCCGACCGCCAAAGCGACCATTACGGTTGTCGACGCGGATGGCAAACCAGCCGCCGGAGCCGACGTTGAATTCAAGATATACAACTATGCCGAGTTCTACTCCGTAGCCAACAAGAAGGCGGACGCGCAAGGCAAGACCTTCCTCTCCGCCGGTAAAGGCGATATGCTGGTATGGGCGACCAAAGACGGCAAGTTCGGCTACAGCAAAGTATCATTCGGAAAAGACAACGACGTGACCATCACCCTCGACAAGAAGCCGGGCGACATCGAATCCGTCACCCTGGACATCATTCCTCCGGTAGACGGCTCCATCGCAGCGGAAGTCACGGACGAGCAGAAAGAGGCCAACGCCAAACGCCTGCACGAAGAGGATGTGATCCGCAATAAATATGTAGCGACCTTCTACACCGAAGAGAAGGCGGAAGCCCTCGCCAAAGAGTTAGGCATCGACCCGCTGAAGACGGCGGATTTCCTGATCGGTAGCCGCGGTAACTGGCGCGAAATCGAGAAGTTCCTGCGCGAAGCCCCGGCAGACAAGCGTCCTATGGCAATGGACCTGCTGAAAGCAATCTCGTCCAAGGACCTGCGCGACACGCCGGCATCCGTACTGGCCGACCACCTGAACAACACGCCGGCGGTGCAAAGCTCCCTCTTCACCGAGTATATCCTCAACCCGCGTGTGGCAAACGAGTTCCTGACTCCGTACAAGCGGTTCTTCGCCTCCAACATCGAACCCGAGCAGGTGCGAAAGGCAAAAGCCGACCCACAGGTATTGGTCGACTGGGTGAAGCAGAATATCACGATCAACGACAGCCTGAACCCGCAACGCATCCCTATCATGCCGATGGGCGTATGGAAAGCACGTGTGGCTGACAAAGGCTCCCGCAATATATTCTTCGTCGCCGTCTGCCGCAGCTTAGGTATCCCGGCACGCATCGAGCCGGTAGCGGGGAAAGTGCAGTATGCCAAAGGCGTGAACTGGGTGGATGTGGACTTTGAAGCAGCCGAACAGACGACAGCCCGGCAGGGTAAAGTGATCGCCTCCTACCAGCCGATCAAGGCCCTCCAGGACCCGAAATACTACAGCCACTTCACCATCGCGAAAGTATTGCCGACCGGCAAGCTGCAAACCCTGAACTTCGAGTCGGGCGACGTGGACATGGGCGGTGGCGACACCTGGAGCGCCTTGCTGAAGAAGCCGCTCTCATTAGACGAAGGCAACTATATGCTCGTAACCGGTACGCGTATGGCAAACGGCAGCGTGCTGGCGGAAATAACTTTCTTCAACGTAGAACCGGGCCAGACAAGCAACATCAAATTAGAGATGCGTGAAAGCGAAGACGACATCCAGGTGATCGGTAACTTCAACTCCGAAAACACCTTCAAGCGCGCCGACACGGGCGAAGAGACGAGCCTATTGGCCACCACCGGCCGCGGCTACTACATCGTCGCCATCCTCGGCTCCCGCCAGGAACCGACCAACCACGCCATGCGCGACATCGCCGCCGTCAAGAAGGACCTCGAAGAATGGGGACGCGGCATGGTCCTACTCTTCCCTGACGAGAAAGGCTTCCAGAACTTCGACCCGAAAGAGTTCGGCGACCTGCCCGGCACGATCACATACGGCATCGACACCGACAAGACGATCCAGAAAGAGATCGCCGCCGCCATGAAACTGCCGAACGCCAACACCCTCCCGATCTTCATCATCGCCGACACCTTCAACCGTGTCGTCTTCGTCTCCCAAGGCTACACCATCGGCCTGGGCGACCAGTTGATGAAGGTGATACATAAGTTGTAAGAGAAGATAACAAACGTAAGGGCGAGCAAACCTCGCCCTTACTTATAACTGGAAATGATATAGCAATAATCCGAGATATCCGCTTAAATCACTATCTTTGCAATCATCATCCATTAACCGGAAGTAATATGACAGCATTAGAGTTACAAACCAGCAAACAAAGCCTTATTGAATCCATTCTTTCCATAGAGGATGCCGAGACGATCGAGAAGGTTAAGAAATACGTTCACCGTATATGCAAGTCGGGGGCGGCAAAAACAGAAGACCGTCCAGGCCCTTTAGTCATGACCGATGAAGCATTCAGGGAAACCGTTATCCGCTCGACCCAAGAGTTCCGCAACGGAGGCAAAACCTATACACAAGAAGAGATGCGTAAAATAGCAGAACAATGACCTACACCGTTATCTGGCTCGAAAAGGCAAAGGCCGCTTTCGAGCAACAAAAGAACTGGTACCTTAACACTATGGGCAGACATGCCGCAAAAAAGTTTACAGATGCCATATTGAAAGACGCGGACCGCTTGGCGAAATCCCCTCACCTCGGTCAAATCGAGCCTATATTGGAAGACCTGCCCGAACATTACCGTTCGTTAGTCTGCGGTAAACACTTCAAGCTTGTATATTTCATAGAAGAGACAACTATCTACATCGTCGCAATACGGGATTGCAGACAATCACCTGGCAAGTTAAGAGAAATCATTTAAGGAGGGCGACCCCTTTATTCTTTGCACAGGAAAGGAAACTTTTCTTCCATCCGCCGATGCACTTCGGCTGAAGTATAAACACGTCCGGCTTGCCTGTCTTCTTCCGATCTCTGGAGTGCAGCTATCAGCTCTTCCCTGGTGAATTGCAGGGCTGGGACACCACCGGGCATCAGGTCTTCCTCTTCCTCCTCCGGTTCAGAGACGCGCTGTGGTTCACGGGCGTCGTCTTCATCATATTTATAAGGCTTTGTTGTCATATCCGCACCCCTTCCTTCATCACGTTCTCATAGAAAGGGGAGAAACGCTTGCCCCATTCCTTCAAGGCCTCGACAAACGGATTAATCTGGATACCGGTTTCCAGCTCGATGTCATAAAGAGGCTCTGCAAGCTTCATCTTGTCTTCCAACGTTATCCGTTCTTTATCCATTAGTATCAATAAATCGATGTCACTGTCCGGACGGGCATCGCCACGGGCTTCACTGCCGTAGAGAATGGCTTGGGAGCCAGGAGCTACACGGCGAAGAGCTTCGCGAATGCGGTTGACTATTTCGGGACGGGTCATACAGAACTCCTTTCTTCTTTAGTTAGTAAATACGTACTGCACACAAAGATATAGTAATAATCCGAGATATCCGCAATCTCTATGAAAGATTGCGGGCCGCCCACCGCCGCAGTTTCTCTTTTGCCGGCCGTTTCAACGGACGGGGGAAAAGGACATGAGGCAAAGCCTCTTCCTCTGCGGGCTTTAGCCCCTTTCATGCAAAGCGAGGTTGCAGGTATTTGAAAGGAGGTTGAAACCCACAGAGGAATCCGGCAAGGCCGGGTGTTTATCCACCCATCAATCCCCCACCTTGAACGACTCGCCGCCGAGGACTACGATGCACGGCCCGGCCGGTTTCGGCAGCGTGCTACTGCCTGCCGGCAGGAGGGCAGTGCGGAGGAGGCGGCCGTGGAAGTCGTAGAGGCGGGCGGACGTCGGGGCAGGGACGGTGATGTGGAGGAGGTTGCCGAAGGAACGGACACAGACGTCGGCAGCGGGCACGGAGCCCGTGGCCGTCGGGTCGTCATTGCGGACGATGCCGGTGATCGAGACCGTGAGGTCCTGCTCCACATCGCGGATGCGGTATTTGAGCGAGCCGTCCGCCAGCACCTCCGGCGTGAGCGTCTCAGTGCCGCGGCGGTCGATGGTAACGACAGGCTGGGACCGGTCGTAGTCGGCGTCGAGCGTCAGGCGGAAAGGGAAGCTGTAGCCCTCCTCGACCGTATGGCTGCCCGTCTTGTCCAGCCGTGCGCCTTCGACCTCCGGCAGGGTGACCGTGTAGTAGCTGACGACAGGCGGGATGTAGGGAGGCGCGCTCTTCTCGGTCACTTCGACGGGGAGGGAGCAAAGGGCGGTATAGGCAGAAGAGGTTTCGCCGGCATCCTTCAGCTGATAAGCGACCTTGCAACGGTACTTGCCTTTCCCCACTTCTAAAGAAGCAGAACCTCCAAAGCTCACAAAAGTCCAGCCTGTGTCTTCTTTCCATTCCTGCCAATCGTAAACATACGTGAGGTCAGGAGTGTTGTTCGCCCCCTGTTGCTCCGAGACGCCGGCAACCGTCAGCGTAGTCTTGCCGCCGGGAGCGACCTCCGCCGTCCCGCTAACGGACGGGCGGGAGATGAGAAGGGTGTCGCCAGAGGTAACGGAGGCTTTGACCCGGTCGACCAGGCCGATCCGATCGATAAAAGTACCGCTGTTCGCAAAAGTAGTCGACGCGAGTGTACCGTTGCCGCCTATATTCAAAGTTAAAGAGCCGCCATGCTCCACCCGGACATTCCCGAGCATATTAACGGTATTGTCTAACAAATAGAAGAAAGCGTCCTCCTTCACCAACAGGCTGTCGGTGATGGTAACACCTTTCAGTAGGACATGGTTAGTCCCTCTCGTCGTTATACACAACTTCTTCACCTTACAGGAAAGCACGTTGTCGAAGTGCGTATCTTTATCCACCTTCCCTACTCGATATGTGTATTGGTTGGTCAGGGTTATGCTATCCGGGGGAGTAGTAAACTCCTCCATTGGCAGCCCCACATAGCCATAATACTGCAACCCGCTACTTTCCGGTGCAGTAAACTCGTTTGTATAGGTAGTTGCATATTGTCCGTTTATCGACACACGACCGTTAAACGGTGTAGCGCTCCCCTCCTGATATAAGTTATAGACGGTGGTATTGCCCTCTACATTGGCGGCGAACGATTCTGCCTCGGTGAAATAGGAACCGAACACCTTCTCGGAGAAGGTGGCGGCAACCTCGTTGCCGCCGTTCTTCTTTAGTGTCAGTCTGGCGTCGTCAAGAAAAGAGTAGTAGAACTCCCATTTTATTGCCGGGAAAGAGAGAGAACTGCTGCTTCCGATATATAAAGCGTCCAAACCTCCTGCTGCCCGCAGGATGCCGCCGTCTTCAATCACTACTTGTGAGTTACTAAACAGGTTACATCCCCGGTCTGATCCATAAGCATAGACAACCCCTTTGCTTCCGATCGTGAGCTTGGAAGAGGATTGGGTATAGATGCCATAGCCGCCGGACACATACGCCCTCAACGTATCATTCACCGTCACGCTGCCGCCGTCGATATAGAGACTGCTATACTGCCAGTAGTTCCCACTCGACCCTTTTGCCTTCGGCATCTCGAGCACCACCGGCACCTCCATCGTCAGCGTGCCGCCTCTGACCTGGCAGGATTTGGAGCGGAGGCTGTCGCCCTGGATGATGCAGGCGGTGCCTGCCGGGACGAGGAGGGTGTCGAGGGCGCAACCGGCTTGGGCGTAGAGGTGGTAGGGTTTCGACAGGTCATTTGGCGTACCGGTCTCCGGCGTAAGGGTCAGGGTGCGGACGTTGCTGCTGTTTTTACCCTTAATGAGATAGCAGGAGTCGGGCTTCAGGAGGGTGATGAGGCCGTTGGAATAGTTGTACTGGTTCTTACTATCCCCCGAAGAAACCGACGAGATGTCTATCACATACGGATTCCCCTCTTTACCAAGAGGAAGCTCTTCCAGATACTCAGCCTTGGCAAGCGCGGGTTGACCGGGGTTGCCAGCTGAGGCAACAGCACTGAAGGTGCTGAGTTTCGGCAGGTTGTCGGGGGGCGTGCCGGTGCCGCTGGTTGTCCAGACGGCACCTTCACCGCCGGTCGGGAAGAGGAAAAGGTCGGTGGTGAGGCCGGCGTCGATGCCGTCGAAGTAACTGCCATCAGGTGTAGACGTTATATTAATCTTGGTAGAGGCGTAGCACTGCGAGAAGGAGGAAGAAGAGCCTTTATAACCGGATATACGTCCGAGGTAAGGCTGATTACCAGAACCGGAAGTACTCCCCGACAGTCCCTTCTTGTTCAAGGCGAGGGCTTTGGAGAGAGTGCCGTAGTTAGTGCCGGTGATACCGCCGACATAGTAGTTAGAGGAGGTGTTTGTCCCCTCAACCTTTCCTGTGGCATACACGGAAGTGATAGAGTGACCTAGTTCATTAGTACCGGCTATTCCACCGGCATAAATACTTTTACTACCCGACGCAGATACATCGACGGTTGCATAACAGTTCTCCACTGTCCCATAATTATCCCCGACGATACCGCCAACCGAACATGAACCTTCCCCCGTTATAGTAGCACCGGCATCACCAGAGACGAAGCAGTTGCGGATAGTGCTGTTTCCGCTATAACCGGCTATGCCACCGGCATAGCAATTAGGTGCGTTGCCTTTTATCCCTTCCGCCGCAACCCAAACACCGACGTTGCTGACCAAAGCATTTTTTATAGACCCGAACAGGCCGACGTTGACAAAAGCACCTTGCGTTGTTACCGTCGTATCCGCCTTCAGCCCCGCCACAAGCTTATGGTTGCCGTCGAAGGCGCCTTTGAAAGGTTTACTGAGGTTGTCCCCTATCGGCGTCCAGTAGTGGTCGCGGAGGGAGAGGCTGTCGTCGGTTAAAGAACCGTACAGCTCGACCGTGCAGCCCTCGAAGCCGGGGCGGTGGGGGTAGTTGGCGGTGTTAGTTTCGTCATCTGCCTTATAGAAGAGGCCGTCGTTTGTGACTTTGGCAATCCAGGCGAGGCCTTTCGCGGTTTTGACGGTGTAGGTGGTGTCGTTGTCGGTGACGGACAAGGCGACGTCGGTCGGGCTGTCGGAACTACTGCCGACGCTTACGTCTGTGAGCTGGTCGTGCCAGAAGGTTTTCTCGGGGTCTGTTCCACCGCCTTGCGCCTTTGCCGGGAGGGAAAGGAGGAGGAGGGAGAGGAGGAAGAGGGTTGTTTTCATGATGATGTTGTGTTTAGTTACTCCCTCCCCCGCCTGCGGCGGGTACTCCCTCTATAAACAGAGGGAGAGCTAAAGGATGTAACAGTTAATAATCAGTTGATGTAACAGTTTATACTTAGTTTATTATAGTGTCTGACATAGCATCTAAAACTATCTCAAGTTTGTGTGTCAAGCATAGCATCTAAAACTATCTAAAGCTCTCCCTCTATTCATAGAGGGAGTACCCGCGCGAGCGGGGGAGGGAGTTGTAACATCTCCCCCCGTATCTCCCCCAGCACCCCTTCTATATGCTCGAACACCTCCCTATTCTCAAACCTGATCACCCGTATCCCGTGCAGCTGCCCGAGATACTCAGTCCGTGCCTCGTCATAGATGCGCCCCTCTTCCGTGAAATGCCCCGCCCCGTCCAGCTCGACGGCCAGGCGGCATTCGGGACAATAGAAATCGAGTATGAAGCAGTCTACGCTGAACTGCCGGCGGAAACGCATTCCGTTCATCTGCCGCCCTTTGAGTCGGGTCCAGAGGAAGGCTTCGGCCGGCGTTCCGGCGGTACGGAGTTCGCGGCGGAAGGTGAGAAGAGTGGGGCGGTTGGAGTGTTGCATGGTGTATGTGTTGTTTATATTATATAATATGTATACTCCCTCCCCCGCTTTCGCGGGTACTCCCTCTATAAATAGAGGGAGAGCTGTAGGATGTATTAGTTTATAATTAGTTTATGTATTAGTAACAGTTTATAATCAGTTTATATAGTGTCTGCCATAGCATCTAAAACTATCTCAAGCTCTCCCTCTGTTTATAGAGGGAGTACCCGCGAAAGCGGGGGAGGGAGTTTTAGCTATTTATTCACAGCCCGTGACCTTACCACTTCATGCTCTATGAACTTACCACTTCACAGTCCATGAACTTACCGCTTCACGCTCTATGAACTTACCACATCTGGCTCTGCTATGTTACCACATCGTCGTCCGTGATGTTACCACCTCACCATCTCCAACCTTACCACCTCACCATCGGTGACCTTATAACCTCACCACCGGTGAGAAACCGCCCCTACACATACGGGCACAAAAAAAGCGTGAGTTACTGTTTACGCTTATCTTGCCAATCAGGTCTTCGCATTACCTTTACTGAAGATAAGCAACAGCACTCACGCCATTATCCTATATATACGGCCGAGGGGGCCACCTATATACAAACAATGCACGTGAGCGTTTGTTGCTACCATCTCTCCAGTAATGAATCAAAGTTGCGAAGTTCGATTGGCAAGAGATGATATCTTAAAACGCTTTCCGAAATCAATATATGCCGAGGGCGGACAGAGGGAAGCACCGGCGCTCCGGGCTTGCGGGTCTTCTGCTGCACTCGCACGGCAAATATAGGGAAAGGTTTCAGGTTTACCAACATTCAGGCAGGTAATTGTTTCACCCGACCGCTGCAAAAGTATGGTTTACTTTGCTTACCGCCATAAAAAGCCGTGGGACAAACCGTGGGACAAATGCATGAAATACCTATCTTTACCCCCGAAAACGACATAAAACGCGGTATCATGAAACACCTGCTCCTCTTTTTGCTCCTTATCCTCCCCTGCTACGCCTTCGCACAAGACGAACTCACTGAGGCGGCCCGTACCGCCACGCGGCTGTATGAGACACGCCAATATGACTCGGCGATCGTCCTCTCGCGCCGCGTGCTCCGCGAGCTACCCGAACATCCGGCGGGCAATCCGGACACGTTGAAGGAGGCCGTCTCCAACCTCTGCCTCGCCCTGCTGCGTTCGGGTAACGACAGTCGCCGGCCGGAGACGCTGACGGCTTTCTTCGACAGCCTGCGCACCTCGGATCATCCGTTCCTCGCGCGCTATATGCATCCGCTCCTGCCTGCCGTCTCGGCGCTCAACCACAGCACGGCAAACGACGGCGAGGAAGCCCTCCGCCTGGCAGATGCCTTTGCCGGCACCCCGCCGGCCGCCGACTTAGCGCAGGAGCTTTTCGCCGCCGACGCCATGGCGCGTGTCTACAACTATTGGAGCCGGACGCCGCAGGCCGCCATTGCGATGCAGGAACGCGCCGTCGAGGCGCTGCGCCGGGGCGGACGGACGAAGGATGCGCCGTACGTGCTAAGTTTCCTCGGCTACTACTACCGCCGCAACGGGGAGTATGAAAAGGCGGCACAGCTCTTTATCGAAGCAATCGAGCGCGGACGGTGGACGAGCGGCAAGGCGGGACATCATGAGCCTGCCGCCCGCCCGACACAGGGGACGGTCTATGCCTACGCCAACCTGGCGGCGCTCTACAGCTCGTTCAGCCTCAACGACAAGGCGCTTGAGACGACGGCCGACGCGTTGGAGTGTTCCTTAGCGGCGGACAGTTTCCTGTTGAGCGACCTTTGCCGCTTCCGCTCGTTGGCTTTCTCGGAACTGCACCGATGGGACTCGGCCTTCTTCTACAACAGCAAGGCGGAGGAGGTAGCCCGACGGACGGGCGACCGGACGCGGGTTTACATCTGCCGGCGTACGGCTATTGAGCTGCAACTCTCGGCTGCCGGCGAAGCCGATGGCGGACCGTACACGGGCCTCGCCCCGGAACTGCTCCGGGAGGCGGCCGCGCTTTATGCTGACAGTACGGCGGCACGCTTGGTGGACAAGGTGCCGGCGCGATTCCTCTACGGACAGGTGTTGGCTGCCTCGGGATCAACGGGCGAAGGTATCCGGCTGATGGAGCAGGCGGTGGGCGAGTTGGCGCAGATGGATTGGCAAGAGCAGTATGCCGCCTCGTCGCACGTCTTGCTCGACTGGTATGTACGGGAAGGACGGTTGCGCGAAATGGCGGCGTTATATCCTGCTGCCATGGCGGCGGCGGATTCGCTGAACCGGGAAGAGAAACTGAACGCCGCTATCGGTGCGAACGTGCGCTACGAGACGGGGCGCAAGGAGCAGGAGAACCGGGCGTTGACGGCGGAGGTGGCGTTGAAAGGGCGTACGCTGACGTTAGCATGGGTGTCGACGGGGGCATTAGCGTTCCTTCTCCTGGCGGGCGGACTTTATTTCCGGCAACGGCAACGGCTGTTACGCCGGGTCAGCGAAGCGCGCCTGGCACAGATTACTTCTCTCTTGGACGGGGTGCATACGCGGGATGAGCAATATGCCAAGCTCTCGCAGGTCTTGGGCGAACGGGAACAGGAACTCAAGGAGGCTTCGCGCCGGCGGGATATCAGCGAGCTGCATGCGAAACTGTCGAAACCGCTCTCGGGTCCCAGCGAGGTGGCGAACTTCCGGCAGAGCTTCCAGTCGGTTTGCCCGGACTATCTTCCGGCCCTGCACAGCCGGTGTGCCGACCTGACCCGCATGGACGAACTGATCGCCATGCTCCTGTTCCTGAAACTGAACAACGATGAAATCGCCCTTACTTTAGGCATCTCCCGCTCCGGCGTCAACAAAGCCCGTAGCCGCATGCGCAAACGGTTGGGACTGGTCGAGACGGGGGTGGTGTTGGAGGAGTTTTTGCAGGGGTTAGTATAACAACTACCGACGCCGGCGTACACTCCGGACCGGGGCGCTCTTCTGGGCTTTGGGGGCTTTTACTTTGACTTCCTTCTGCTTGCTTTCTTTGACGGCTTCTGTTTTCTGGCCGCGGGCGGAGACGGTTGCGCTCTTGGTCTTTTTGCCTTTTGTGTCGGCGGCAAGCTGGGCGGTGTCGGGTTGCAGGTAGAGAGACTTCTCGAAGGTGACGAGCTGGTTCTCGATGCGTTCCTGTTCGCGTTTCAACGAGTCGGGTGTCGGGCAATAGGCTTGCAGAGGCTGGTTCATCAGGTTCTGCGTCTTGAAGATATCGCCCTGGAACATGCGGCGGCGGAAGTAGTCGTCGAGCGTGAAGGTCATGGCGTTGTTGATGTTAGACGTCATGATATAGGCGGTGTTGATGTAGGGACGGAGGTCTTCGTACGGAATCCAGAACATCGGCATCGTGTTCTGTCCCATATCGTCCACGATCGTCAGGATCGGGCAGATCGCCAGTGTCTTGACATCGAACACGGAGTTGTTCTGGTCGAAGTACCAGGCTTCCTTCACATAGTAGGAACGCACATCGCCGGAAGGGATGTCGCTTTCGTTCACGACGAAGCTGGCCGGTTCGTTATTAGCACCCGCCGTCTCTTCGTAGTAGATGCGGCAGCGGTCGAGCATGACTTTCAGGTCGAGCTTGCGGTTGTCGCTGAAGTCCTCGTAGCCGTCCAGGTATTCGTAGGCGGAGAGCTTACCCTCGCAGACCAGCTGGAAGATGATGGAGAACAGGTTCATCTGTCCGTTCATCGGCTGGGTGGGATAGTAAAGGGGCGCATTCTGCTCCTTCGTCAGGTCTATCTGGCGGTAGATGACACGCATCCAACGGGCGTTGCCGACGTGCTGCGTCATCCGTTCGTTCATATCCTGTGCACGCACGGTCAACTCGGGCATGCCGCCTTCTTTATTCTCGTCGGCACGGGCGCCACGACTCGCTTCGGGACCGCGCCGTCTCTGCTGTTGCTGCTGCGCGTTGCCGGCTTCCTCCTGCGCCTGCATGGAGAGGGAGGCGAACAGGGCGGCAACGAGGGTTGCTATGTAATAAAAACGTTTCATATCTTTATCTATTTGGGGGCGGGTTTGGAACCTGCCCCTACGTTCGTTAATTTACGATTACTTCGACGGTCGGAATGGTTCGTTCCTTATTGTCCGGACCTAACACTTTCACATGGGTGATGTAGAAGCGTTTGCCTCTTGCCAGACGGCGGATATAGTCTTTCTGGCGTTGTGAGAACTGGCTGCCTTGCGTGACTTCCGGGATGATGTTACCCATCGAGTCGTAGAAGGTAAGCTCGAAGCTCAACACCTTGAACGGCACGTTCAGCAGGTCGTCGTCGATAGCGGCCTGGATGCCGTCGGCTTCCAGCAGGCTCCGTTTGGAGAACTGGCCGCCGCGGAATTTGCGGACGTTGCCGTTCTGGTCCTTATACTCGATAAAAGGCATCGGGTCCGGCAGGGGACGGACACGGAAAGTCGTCTTCGCCATCTCTACGCTGCGCCCGTCCGCCATCTTGGCATGGACAGAGACGATAGCGTCTGTTCCGACTGTTGCAGGACGCGCTTCCCAGAGGTCGCCTTTACGCGTCAATGTTCCGTTTGTCATCGTGGCCGTCACATTGCTGCTCGGTACACCCGGCACAGCGATACGGATCGGGTTGACATATCCTGCATACAATACATTCATCAAGACCGGTGCAACCGTCGCACTCGGCTCGGTCACGAAATATTCGCTTTCGAACTCACGGCGCATGACGCTTCCGTCACTGCCCGGCATTTCGATATATCCTTTCACCGGATAAGTGCCCGGCGTACCGGCTACGGCCGTAAACATGCCGTTCGCGTCGTAAGGCAGTTCCTTACCGTTCACAAAGACGGAAGGACGCTTGGTCGAGTCGACGGCAGAGAGAACGATATTGGCTCTATACTGGCTGCCGCGCATCACGATCTGGCTTTCCGGAATCACCTGGGCGGTAATCTGGTTCACACGATAGTCGCGCACGTCGACACTGCTCAACAGGTTCGACAAGACTTCACCTTCGGCATAGCGGATGTCGCTCTGCATCTTCGTCAACAAGGTGACGGCTGCCGCTACCGGCATATTCTCGAACAAGGCTTCCTCCCACGTACGGGTATTGATTCCCGGCTTATGAGGCGCCGTCGTCGACAGGCTCGCTTCGATAATGCGGGTCTTGGCGGAGTCTTCCACCATCTCGCCCAACATCATGCGATAGGCCTCGATGCTTTTACGCAGGTTCTTCCCTTCACCCGAGACAGGCGAGAGCATCACGCGGGAAGCGGCTTCGAGGTCGTCCTTATGGTCGATGTTATTGACATTGGCATTCTTACCGTCGGCAATCTGTGCGATACGCACCTTCAGGTCCTGCACATAGTTGTACAGGCTGTCGGAAGCTTCTTTCACCTTCATACCCTTTTCGTACCATTCGCGCACCTTTTCGGGGTTGCTCTGATAATAGTCTTTCAGCTCATTAGTGACAATATCGTTGCGGCTGGAAGTATTATCGATAGAGGTTCGCAAGCTGTCTTCCACCAGTTCGAAACCGTCGAGCACCTCCGACGACACGTTGAGTGCCATCATAGCGATGAACACCAGATACATCAGGTTGATCATCTTCTGACGGGGCGAATTGGGATTATTTGCTATTCCTGACATATTCGATTACTTCATTGGGTTGTTTGAATACGGAGCCTGCTGTTGGTATCCGTACGGCTGCTGATACGGCTGCTGGTAATTCTGCTGTTGCGGCTGTTGTTGCTGCGGCTGCTGTTGGTAAACAGGTTGCTGCGGCTGTGCAGGTTGTTGATAGCCCATGTTGACTGTCATGGCCTGCAACAGGCGGCTGTAGACCTGGTTCAGTTCAGCCAGCTGACGCGTCATCTTTTCCGTTTCGTTGCGGAAGACAGAGCTGTCGACTACAGAGCCGTCGTACATTTCGCGGATGCGGTTCAGGCCGCCGTTGATATGTTCGATCGATTCGATCTGAGAACTGATGCTCTTCAGCTGTATTTCGTAGATTGTGTTCAGACCGGAGATATTGCGGTTCAGCATCTCCATCTGCTGCACATAACCGCGTGAATTCTGGTTGATGCCGTCGGAATTGTCCGTGATGCTCTTATAGGAATTAAGCAGCGTGTCGGACACGTTGGTCAGCGAACTGGTCACCTGGCTGAAACGCTCCATGTGTTCGGACATGCCGGAGAGTTGTTCCAGATATTTCTGGGTGGCTTCCGTCAGTTCTGCCATTTTGGAGATCTGTTCGGCTGCACCACTCAGCTTCTTGATGCTGTCGGAGAGATTCTTGGTGTCTTCTTCGCTCACATCCAGGCCGAGGTTACCCAAACCAGAGGCAGGCTTGCCACCCAGGCTGATGTTCAGACCGCTACCGGTCTCATCCTCTTCCGCCGCATTCATCATGCCCGAGATCGTACTATTGGCAAAGTCCGGACGGTCCAGCGGGTTTTTAGACTTCAAGACGGGGAACACTTCTTCCCAGTGGTATTCCTTGTTCGGACGTTCGAATGCAGAGATAAAGAATACCAACGCTTCGACCGTCATGGCGATAAAAAGGATCTGGTTACCATACGGCAAGTGTAATAATTTGAACAGGGCGCCGATAATTACGATGGAAGCACCCCAGCTATAACAGAAGTTCAGCACCCGCTTACCCTTTTCGCTGGCGAGGTACATTTCGACTCTGTTCTTATATCTTCTATATTTTCCCATGATTGTATATTTCTTTGTTATTTCTTGCTTTTACCTCTCGAGAAACCGATCTGTGTACGGGCGCAACGGAAACCGATGTAAGAACGTGTTTCGTTCTGGTACTCGAAGGTGCGCATATCCGAACGGATGAACTGTGCCACGTCTTTCCAGGAACCGCCGCGAACGACTTTCTTCTTCATTGCGTACGGGTCTTCCTTAGCCGCGTTATAGCGCAGGTCGGGGTTCATATCGCTCATCTGGCTCGGGCCGGACTCGGAATAAGAGGTCGAGGTCCATTCCGCCACGTTACCCGCCATGTCAAACAGGCCGAATTCGTTCGGGGCGAAGGAACCGACGCGCGAAGTGATCAGATGTCCGTCTTCCGTATAATTGCCTTTTCCGGGCTTGAAGTTACCGAGGAAGCAGCCTTTACTGTTCATCAAGTCGTCACCGGCCCAGGGATATTTGTTTTCGTTCTTGCCTGTACGGGCTGCATATTCCCACTCGCCTTCGGTCGGCAGGCGGAACGGTTCGATCGCCTGTCCGCTGGGGAAATTGAGAGATTGCTTGAACAAGTCGGTACGCCATACGCAGAAAGCGGTAGCCTGTTCCCAGGAAACACCCACTACAGGATAATCGTCGTAGCCGGGATGCGAGAAATACATACGCATATAAGGCTCGTTGTAAGCATTGTTGAAGTCGTTCACCCAGCAGCTTTCATCCGGATAGACATTCACGATGCGGGTATGCAGGAAATCCCAGGGACCGCTCAGCTGGCGGGTAATGGTTTCGTTCACGATCTCACCTTCTTCCGTAATGTATGCCGTATCTTTGGAGATCATGATCACCTCGTTCGGGTCGACCTGTATATCGGTATTGCGCACACGGGCGGCGGGGTCCAGATTATGCTTGCGCAGGGCGGCCGATGTGTAGTCGTACCACTCATATTTATAGACCATCTGCTTCGGGTCCAACGTCTTCTCGCCCGTCACCGGATTTACGGTGTAGACGCTCTCGATCGCCCGGATCTCGTCTTCATTGGCACGTTTCCAAGGGATCGGACGGCTCCAGTCCAGATGCGGAGTAACCGGTTCTCCGTATTTGTCTTCGGTAATCTTAAACAGGTCGTTGCCGCCATAGGCAGGATCGGCCAGGCGTTCGCGGATGATGGAGTCGCGCACCCAATACACAAACTGGCGGTATTTGGCATTCGTCACCTCCGTCTCGTCCATCCAGAAAGCATCGAAAGAGACGCCTTTCGTTTCCGGGTTGATCCCCCACAGGGAATCCTTATCGGCGGGTCCCATTTCGAACGAGCCTCTTTTGATCAGAACCATCCCGTAAGGGGCCGGTTCGTTAAACGCAACCGATCGTACCCCTGTCACTTCACCCCCGCCGCCGGAGAGGGTTCTGCCACATGAGGTAAACAAGGCTACTGCCGCAAGTACTAACAATACTTTTTTCATATACTATAATATACGTACACTTTTGTGTCTATTCTTTCCTGACTTCGATTTCTTCAACTTTAATTTGTAGCTCACCACAACCTCGTGGCTTCCACTCGTCCCTTTAAAGATAGGTGTGGTTGGAAAATCATAAGCGTATCCCACTTGAAAACTTCCGATCTTCGCCCCTAACAACAGGATCACCGACTCATTCACACGCCAGGAAAAACCTCCGTTAAACATCTTATTATATACCAGCCGGGCGGTAATATCCGCCTGAAAGCTCTGCATGTCCGTTTTCAGGAATACAGACGGCTGTAATTCATACAACGGGTTTCGAAACTGAATATTGTATCCGCCCGTGAAATTATATGTGCTGGTGAGATACATAGAGGAATAATCGTCCAAGGCGATCTCCGTTTTGTTCAGGTGCGTGACGCCCAAGCCGGCATAAAACTTCTTATGCGTGTAATAAAGGCCGACATTCATATCGAACCCCATACCGTTCACCTGTTTCTGTGGGATCGCTTCGTCCTGTTGCTGGTGGAACTGGCTGGTCGGATAAAAGACCTTTTCGCCGTCGAACGACTGGTTCACGAACCCGAACTGGATACCGGCGCTCAACGTCCCCCCGAACAACTTCTGTTTGTAGGCATACTGCAAGTTCAGATGCGTATTCTGGAACAGACCGATCCCTTCGGTAAAGATAACCACTCCCACCCCGTTATTGGTCTTACCTAACTTCAAAGGCATATCCGCATTGATAAAAAACGATTTTGGAGCTCCCTCTATCCCGATCCACTGAAGGCGTGAGAGAGCCAGCATGTTCAAATCTCCCGAAACACCTGCATACGCCGGGTTATAGTATCCCATCGCCATGAAATACTGGCTTAGCTGCGAGTCGTATTGCGCCCGCACCCCCGTGACACTGGTAACTAAAAGAATAATAAGCAGGAGATATTTCTTCATATATCATGAAACGGAACAAAAAAGAATAAATTGTATATTCATTTATCCATTCTTTTCTCTAATTACCCAATTTTCTACATTTATACCTTTCAGACGAGACAAATGCTTGACATTTTCTGTTACCATAACAAGATTGTAACCAATGGCTGTACAACCAATAAACAAATCCATATCATCAATCAAGGTACCTTGCTTTTTCAATAAAGACTTTTGGTTTGCATACAGAGATATAATATTAGAAATAGGAAGAACCTCCATATCCGAACAGAAAGAGTTGACTAACTGAACATTTCGCTCCGGATTATCACTATTCTCCGCTCCATACAAAAGTTCTGCAACCGTTATTTCAGAGATACAGCAATTACCCCATCCCTCCCTCATAATCCTTTGCATCACTCCGTATTTATTACGTAGCAGATAAATACAAATATTACTATCAAGTAAATATTTACGTTTCATATATTTAGAATTGTAACGGCTCCTTACCGGAAGAGTGACGCCCGTCATATATATCTTTTACGATCTGGTCCGCATCACGGCTATCACTCCATGCACCACTATATTTATCCAGCATCTCTTCCGTAAGATCTTTAACGGATTCTTCCGAATGAATCACAGATTCGGTCAAGCGGGCAGCCAGACGCAATTTAACTTCATTGCTGAGTGACTTCAACATATTCCAATATGAATTTGTCAAGCTTAAAGCATCATCCATAATATTCGTCCTTAAATTATTAACTCTACAAAAATAAGTATTTAAGCCGAGAAAAACAAACGAGGCGTTCAATACAAACACGGCTCACCCGAACATTCCAGTTAATCCGATCGTACGAATATAAAGAAACACTTTTAGAAAAGCGAATTTCACCCAAATATTCACCTTTCCAAAAGTGCCACATAGTATAAAACATCAGCGCGACAAACCAATCCTAATTGTTCATCGCGCTGATATTTAATGTTCTAATTTATTTTCGAGAATCTAATATTCTTCTTCGTTGAAGAAAAAGTCTTCTTTACTTGGATAGTCGGGCCAAATGTCTTCCATACATTCGTAAATTTCACCCTCATCTTCCATTTCCTGCAAATTTTCAATCACTTCCAGTGGAGCGCCTGAACGTTGTGCATAGTCAATCAATTCATCCTTGGTTGCAGGCCAGGGTGCGTCTTCCAATTTTGAAGCTAACTCTAATGTCCAATACATAGCTGTCAAGTATTAATAACCACCTCGGTGGTTAGGTTCTCAAATTTTCCGCAAAAATAAAACAATATTCTTTAGATGCAAGTATAATCCCAAATAATTTCTTTGCCATTATTCCGCAGACATTCCTTGCGCGCCAGAACAAACAGATAATCAGACAGTCTGTTCATAAAAACGAGAACAGGTTCTTCAACAGGTATCGTCTCCGCCAAGCGGTAAATCTGGCGTTCGGCACGCCGGCAGACCGTACGGCAGACATGCGCCAGTGATGCCGAGCGGCTTCCTCCGGGCAAAACGAAGTTGCGCATCTTAGGCAGTTCATTGTCGAGGCGGTCTATCTCCTTCTCGATGCGGGTGATCGTTTCCGGTGTCACCCAGCTTTCCACCTTCAGCTCGGTGTTTTCCTGGTCGGTTGCCAGATAGGAGCCGATTGTAAACAGTTTGTGCTGGACGAACAGCAAGAAATCCTGGTCGGCCTGTTCTTCCAAAGAAGTGATCAACAAACCGATGAACGAATTCAGTTCGTCGACCGTACCGTAACTCTCAATACGCTGGTGTGCCTTCGATACGCGCTGTCCACCCACCAGGGAAGTGGTCCCCTTATCACCGGTACCGGTGTATATTATGCTCTTTTTCATATGACAATAACTTGGTTCTTTATTATATAAGCGTACATCCTCGCCGGATGTTGCAAAAAAGGAGTACAATATTCGCCAGAATCTATGAGCTGTGCAAGGATTCGGATTATTTATTTCGATGGGAAAGGCGATTTAGAAATAAAAAGGCTTGTATTAATAAAAAAGAAATATACAATAACCCCCTTTTCAGCCGTTTTTCTATTTCGCCCGAAATCTTGATCGATTTTGAATTGACTCTTTTCATGGTTTTAGCCTTCCCGGCCGACACTCTATAAAAAAAGGTGCCGAGCCCATTCCAAAAAGTGTGCAATTTGATTGTCGAAAAGGCGAAAACACCGACAATGTGATAAACCTTAACTCCCGGAGAATCGAATATTTCAAAACAAAACGGACGGCGTTCCAAATATCCAAAGAAAATTTTGGAAGCTTGTTGCCGTGAAGTGCGCAGAAAATTGCCTTGACCCGGCACTTCATCGCTTTAAAGATTGACTTCGTGCTATATGAAGTCCGACTTCAGGGCAATAAAGTTCCGGATCAGAGCGATAAAGTCCCTCTTCATGGCGATAAGGTTCCGGATCATAAGAAAAAGTCCCTTTTTGACGGCTGAAAAGTGGGTTGACATTTATTGAATTTCGGATGTCTTTCGAGACTGAAAAATCCGTTTTATACAATAAGCCCCCTAAAATAGTTGCAAGTTAAGAGTTATTACCCCAATTTTATATCAGAAGTAAACAATATAATCCCTCTTATGCAGCCTCTTGTTAAAGAAAACGATCCCCATCGAATAGAGGTCGATCGTCACGGTCACTTCCGGATGCCGGCAGATTTCCTGCCAGAAGTCGCGCATCTTGCGGCTTGCCTTGATGCCTTCGAAGACGAAGACCGTATCGCCGTGCACATGCTTCAGGCATTCTTCGAACAGCCAACGGTTATTTTGCTGCTCATACAGGGTATTGAAAAACACGAAATCGAGCTGCGGCATCTCCTTCAGCGCTTCGGGCAGTAAATCCTTATAGCTGCCGACACGCAAGTCGATCGGGCTGCGCGCCGCTTTGTCGAAAGCGATACGGGCGATAGAGGCAAACTCGGGGACAGTCTCCAAAGCGATACACCGCACATCCGGCGAGTAGGAAGTCAGATACAAGGTAGACAGGCCCATAGAAGGGCCGAACTGAAGGATATGCCGGGACTTGAAATAGTTGGCCAGGCGAAAGAGCAAAGCGCCGTGTTTCGCCTGGATCGCTTCCCGCTCGACGATCTGCCCGATCGTACGGCTGCGCAACCGGCCTTTCTGCCGGCGATCGGGATAAGTGATCCGATTGTCGCGGAAAAGAAGCTGCTTACGGATCAGTTCGATATCGTAGAAGCTGTAATAGGGACAACGTTCCTCGATCACTTTCGTAATCAGGTTGAAGACAAAAGGGGAATGGACGCCGAAACCCTTGCGGTAACGGATGCCTCGATAAAGAAGTATGCCTTTTCTTAGTGTATTAGCTTTGGGGATTATCTGCATGAATTATTAATTATAGGTTTTACCTTCGGGGGTAAATGATGATTTAGCGACGTTGTCTTAGGGCTGTAAGCCCGGCAGATCTCAGCCCAAGGCGTGAGCCTTGGGTTAAGGAAACGTATCTCTCCCCCTTCTCTTAGCCCTGTAAGGGCGGCACCGGTAACATCCTGTGTCACAAGGTATCGCCCTTACAGGGCTCGAAGACGGGAGATGGTCGTGTGTAAACCCAAGGCTCACGCCTTGGGCTATGATCTGTCGCCCTTACAGGGCTTTGGGCGGTTCGCGAACCGCCCCTACG
>NZ_QREV01000015.1:6070-95593 GCF_003363715.1 Parabacteroides acidifaciens | reverse complement strand
TCAATCAGTTGTTTATACGGTCGGTTTTAATGCGATCCCGCGTCAAGCGCGGGAACGGGATAGCTCACTTTTTCTTAGAAATGAACTATTCGTTTACAGGGTGCGGTAGACTAAGACCGGGCTGCCGGGTGAAAGGGTGATGGTGAAGCTGTCTCCTGTCGCTTCGTTGAGAGTCCCTTGCCACCAAGCTGTCAGCTGGCGGTCGTTTATCGGCCAGCGGAGACCGGATGTCGTTATCCTGCCGCAGGGGGAGAGGGAGAAAAGGGATACTTGCTGCCCGGGGTGGCTGTCCAGCGTTGTTGTTTGCCGGATGGGGGTGAAGATGCCATAGTCCGAAAGCATTTCCACACGGTCGAACAGGGAGGCATAATCTGCCAATAGGGAAATGTTGCCCAGTGTATGGTCTTCGCGTAACCCGGTGGCTCCTAATATCAGGACCTCTTTTTCTCCGGATTGGCAGGCAAAACGGACGGATTTTGTCAGGTCGTTGATTTCCTGGTCTTCTACGATGTGGATACGGCCGGCATACAGTTCCCGGAAGCGGGGTTGAATGCTGTCCAGATCACCGACAATGGCTGTCGGGGTGATGCCAGCATCATGCAAAGCCTGTACGGCTCCGTCGCAGGCTATGACGACGGAGGCTTCGCGCAGCAGGCGGAGCGGCAAAGCGGTTTGCGGAAAAGTGCCGTTTGCGACGACGACGCAATTATAAGGTGCTATCATTTGTTTTTATTCCTTTCTTTTTCCAGGTGTATAATCCGACTGCAGCCAGTATGGCATAGCAAATATATAGAAACATGGTGGGATATAGTCCACGCAGGTAATAAAGATAGACGGATACGCAGTTGACGATGATCCAGAATATCCAATGCTCGATGATCCGGCGGGCCAGCATCCAGGTGGCGACGATCCCGACGGCAGTGGTAAACGCATCACCGGCAGGGATAGGCGAATCGGTGAAATTATGCAGGATATAATAGAGCAAGGCATAAATTGCAAGGATCGCGAGGGCTATTCCCGCAAAAAGCGGGGACGTCATGTTGCGGTAGAGGATTGCTTCATTCGCCGGGGCGTTCTGATTTGTTTTTTCCTCGTTTATTGCTTTTTTACGGGTCCATTGCCAGAAACCATATATGCTGATTGCGACATAATATATATTCAACCCCATGTCGGCATATATTTTTGAAAAGAAAAAGACGAACACGTAGACCAGGGAAGTCAGGAAGCCGACTACCCACATGGCGCGATGCTGCCTGATCTCTAAAAGCAGATAAAGCAATCCCGTCAATACTCCGAAATATTCCAATAATTGTTCCATATTTTTATTGTCCTATAAACCTTGCCCTCATGGCATTTGTTTAGAATGGGATTCTAAACAAAGAAGTGATGATAAAATTCTTCCTCTGTCATAATGATACATGAAGTATTTTTAGCTGTAAATAATCGGTTGAAGTGATTACGGGCTTGATTTTTGACATTTTCCTTGAATATAAAAATGTATTCCGAATGAATGGGGTATTCGGATAATGATAACAGGCAGTCTTTATGCAGACAACTTAATGGGTGGGTTTCGGTTACGTTTTTAGAATATTTCATTATATGTCTCTCCATATTGATTAATTCTATCAATGGCAATATTGAAAGAACCGAATATGTCATCAATCTCTGAGCCTAATGCTTTGTAAGCATAAGTTTCTGTTACCGTTTTTTCTGCTAAGTAGAAATTCAGGTTGTCAGATACTTTTTCTTTTTCAGCTATATATTTTAAAGCGCTGATCATATCCGGATTATGGCTGGCTATCAGGAATTTTACCCCGAGTTCTTTATTTAATAAGGTAATAATACGCGCATACTCAACAATCCATTGTGGGTGGAGATGGGCTTCGGGTTCATCTATTATTAATAATGTCTTATTGTCCAAGTAGCCATTTTTCAATAAGATTTGAAGGATCGCAAACGATTTGATACCGGTCGCGCAGTCCAGCAGGTTTATAATTAACCCATCTTTACGCTGATAGACAAAACGATTGAAAATGGATTTTGTATCAAAGGAGGCTTCCCCTTCCAATATATTTTCAGAAAGAAGTTGATAGATGTTATCCGAGTCCAGAGGCTTGTTTTCATTTTCTTTTCGGAGTGTCTCGTTCAGAAAATCCCAATGTGGTATATGGGTTGATGATAGACCAATGGCCACCGGAGTGTCGATATATAAAACCTTATCGATCGATCTGAAATGCAAAAGTCGTTGCCTCTGATAATTTGTGATGCCAACACCATATTCATATAAATTGAATTTATCAGATATATCTTCGTTGTTGAAAAAGGTTTTAAGATACCCGGTAAATGCTTCAGTACTTCTATTCCTAACACTTGCATCGGCATAATTCTGTACCTTTAAAATAGAATCCAGTATTTCATATATAAGGCTGTTCCAGTCTTTGTCTTTTGCTTCGTGAATGGCAAAATTGCTTGATAATATTGCTTTTAGCCGGGTGAAAAACGGGCCATTTTTATCTGCTTCATCCATGCTGACAGCAGTATGATAATTAGCAATAAGTGTTTGTGCAATAGTGGATATGGCAGAAATTATTTTGGGTATATTCGGAACTGTATATTGGTACTTTTCCGGTATGAAAGTATCAGGAGATGGAATTAAAGACGAAAGATCGTTTAAAATATCCGTGAATATTTCGAGTGTTTTTTTGTAAAAAGAGAGTAATGGCGTATAAATAATATCTTCGTACTGATTGATTGTCTGAATAGAATGATAGGTAAGTTTAGCGATTGTACTTTTCCCACATCCATTTTCTCCGGAAAGAACCGTAATTCCGTTTAATGCAATTTTAGCTTCCTGAATAGCTCTGAAATCCTTTATTTCTAACTCGATCAAATGTTCTGACATACGCTTACTTTTGAGATATATGTACAAATGTACGTGATAATTCCCATAACATGCAGAAAAAATATATATTTGTTTGAAAACTCATTGATTATTTGTATATTTGCGGGCGATTAAGCGAAGATGAGGAGGGGGCGGGCAGTCCCCTTCTTTTGTTCTTAACTGTATGTGTATGATTGAAAAGGACGTAATAAGTCAGTTGGTTGAAGAGAAATTAGCTTCTTCCGACAATTATTTGGTAGACGTAGTAATTAAACCGGGTAACCTGATTATCATAGAGATAGATAATGATGAGGGTGTTTGCATCGACGACTGTGTGGAGTTGAGCCGTTATGTGGAAGGTCACCTGGACCGGGATGCGGAAGACTTCGAGCTTGAAGTGGGTTCCGCCGGTATAACATCTCCATTTAAAGTGCTTCGCCAGTATGTGAAAAATATAGGCAATGAAGTGGAAATGCTGCTTAAAAACGGTACGAAGTTGGCAGGTGTATTGAAATCGGCCGATGAAAACGGGGTAGTCGTAACTGTTGAAAAACAGGTAAAACCCGAAGGTGCCAAGCGTAAGGTGACTGTACAGGAAGACCAGTCATATACATTCGATGAAATAAAATATACAAAATACTTAATAAGATTCAAGTAAAAGATTATGGCCAAGAAAGAGGAAACAATCAGTATGATTGACACACTTGCTGAGTTCAAGGAGTTGAAGAATATAGATAAGGATACGATGATCAGCGTGTTGGAAGACTCATTCCGCAACGTGATCGCTAAAATGTTCGGTACGGATGAAAATTACGACGTAATTATCAATCCTGAGAAAGGAGACTTTGAAATCTGGAGAAACCGTACGGTTGTTGCAGATGACGAACTGGAAGACTCTAACCTTCAGCTGACATTGACTGAGGCCCGTAAGATCGACGCTGATTGCGAAGTCGGCGAAGAAGTAACCGACGAAGTGCATTTTGCAGATTTCGGACGTCGTGCCATCCTGAACCTGCGTCAGACGTTAGCTTCAAAAATACTTGAATTACAGAAAGACAGCTTATTTGCTAAATATAAAGATAAAATCGGTAACATCATTGCTGCCGATGTTTATCAGGTATGGAAGAAAGAAATCCTGTTGCTGGATGACGAGGGTAATGAGTTGCTGCTCCCGAAAACAGAACAGATCCCGACAGACTTTTACCGCAAAGGTGAGACAGTACGTGCAATCGTACAACGGGTGGATAATTACAACAACAATCCGAAGATTATTCTTTCCCGTACAGACAAATTATTCCTGCAGCGTTTGTTTGAACTCGAAGTGCCTGAAATCAATGATGGTCTGATCACTATCAAGGCAATAGCCCGTATTCCGGGAGAGAGAGCAAAAGTAGCCGTAGAGTCGTACGACGACCGTATCGATCCGGTTGGCGCCTGCGTCGGAATGAAGGGTTCCCGTATTCACGGTATCGTTCGCGAGCTGAGAAACGAGAATATCGATGTAATTAATTATACATCCAATGTATCGCTGTTTATCCAGCGTGCATTAAGCCCGGCTAAAATTTCCTCTATACGAGTGAACGAAGAAGAACATAAGGCAGAGGTTTATCTTCGTCCTGAAGAAGTTTCATTGGCTATCGGTAAGGGTGGTTTGAATATCAAACTGGCCTGTATGTTGACCGAATATGCAATTGACGTATTCCGCGATGTGGAAGGTGCAGATGAAGAAGACATCTACTTGGATGAATTCTCGGATGAAATCGATGCTTGGGTTATCGAAGCGCTGAAAAATACAGGATGCTATACCGCGAAGAGCGTGTTAGCGATGAGCCGCGACGAGATAATTGAACGTGCCGACCTCGAAGAACAGACTGTTGACGAGGTACTTGCTATCTTATCTGCCGAATTTGAAGAAGAGGTTGAAGAGAGAGAAGAAAAAGAAGAGGATGAAACTCAGGAATAAGTATTACGACAAAGTTTGATATGCCCATAAAATTAATACAAGTACAAAGGAAATTAAATGTAGGAATCAACACAGTTGTTGATTTCTTACGCAAGAAAGGGTTCGAGGTTGAGGATAACAATCCCAACACGCGAATCGGTGATGAACAGTATGCTTTGCTCGTAAAAGAGTTTGGTAAAGATTTACCGGACGGAGGGCGTGAGCGTGAGCGGGTTGTGCCCGAACGCCCTCATAAGGAAATTGCTTCTGTGAAAGAAGAAAGGAATTCGGAAATAAAGACTGTGATACCGGAAGAATTCAAGCCCAAAATTGTTACAAAGGGCCGGATCGATCTGGACAGACCGCATAAAAGAACACAGGAAGAACGACCTGAACCGGTTTCTGCTCCTGTGGAAAAGAAAGTAGAGGTGCCAGTGGAGGCTCCTGCTGCAAAAACTGCTGAAGCTCCGGCTCCGGAGGTGAAAACCCCGGAAGTAAAAGTGCCTGAGGTGAAAGTTCCGGAAGTAACACAGCAGCCAGAGGAGAAAAAAGAAGAAAAAGTTATAGTAGTGGAAAAGGAACCAGCAGAAGTGGTTAAACCGGAGCCTGTAGAGGAGCCGAAAACAGCAACCATAGAGTCAACGACCGTAAATACTGAAGAGCCGGCGGCTTCTGCCGATGGCGGGTCTGACGATGAGTTATTCCGGTTGAATACTCCGAAGTTCGAGTCTAAAATCAAGGTGACAGGGAAGATTGACCTGAATGCATTAAATCAGTCTACCCGCCCTAAGAAGAAGACTAAAGAAGAGCGGAAGAAGGAACGTGATGACAAACGTGAGAGGTTTGCCGGTAATAAACCGGGACAATCGGGTAACGGTCCTTTCAACAAGGGACCGAAAGATGCAACTGCAAGACCCGGTGCTCCTGTCAAACCGGGCGAAGGTAATCAGGATGCAAAGAAAAAGCGTAACCGTATTAAGAAAGACCGGGTAGATGTTAACAATACACCGGGTACGAACGCGCGTCCGACACGTCCGAATCATTCGAACGACGATCGTAAACCCCGCTTGCGCAAGCCGGTGAAGGCGGAGATCAGTGAGGAAGATGTACAGAAGCAGGTAAAAGAGACACTGGCTCGCCTGACCAACAAAGGAAACAAGAATAACAAAGGTGCCAAGTACCGTCGTGACAAACGTGACGCCGTGCAGAAACGTGAGCACGAATTGATGGAACAGGAGGAAATGGAAAGCAAGATCCTGAAGCTGACGGAATTCGTTACAGCTAACGACCTTGCCAACATGATGGACGTTCCTGTAACCCAGGTTATCGCTACTTGTATGAGTATCGGCATCATGGTTTCCATTAACCAGCGACTGGATGCGGAGACTATTAATATTGTAGCTGAAGAGTTCGGCTTCAAGACAGAATATGTAAGTGCCGAAGTGGTGGAAGCCATCAAGGCCGATGAAGAAGACGATAATGAAGAAGACTGGGTTGCACGTCCGCCTATCGTAACCGTGATGGGACACGTCGACCATGGTAAAACTTCTTTATTAGATAACATCCGTAATGCAAACGTAATTGCCGGTGAGGCCGGAGGTATCACACAGCACATCGGTGCTTACAACGTGAAGCTGCAGAGCGGACGCCGTATTACATTCCTGGATACTCCGGGTCACGAGGCGTTTACCGCTATGCGTGCCCGTGGTGCCAAAGTAACGGATATCGCGATTATCATTGTGGCTGCCGACGATAATGTCATGCCACAGACGATTGAAGCGATCAATCATGCTTCGGCTGCCAGTGTTCCTATTGTGTTTGCCATCAATAAAATCGATAAGCCGCATGCCAATCCGGAAAAGATTAAGGAGGAACTGGCTAATATGAACTACCTGGTGGAAGACTGGGGTGGTAAATACCAGAGCCAGGAAATATCAGCCAAGAAGGGTATCGGTGTAGAGGAACTGTTGGAAAAAGTATTGTTGGAAGCCGATTTGCTCGACTTGAAGGCAAACCCGAAGAGGCGTGCCGTAGGTTCTATTATCGAATCTTCCCTGGATAAGGGACGCGGATATGTTTCTACCGTATTGGTTGAAAACGGAACTCTGAAAGTGGGAGACATCGTGCTGGCCGGTACACACTTCGGTCGTGTAAAGGCTATGTTCAACGAACGTAACCAGCGTATCGAAAAGGCCGGTCCTTCCGAACCGGCTCTGATCCTGGGATTGAACGGTGCTCCACAGGCCGGTGATACATTTAACGTACTGGAAACAGATCAGGAAGCCCGTGAGATCGCCAACCGCCGTGAGCAGTTGCAACGTGAGTTGGGTCTGCGTACGCAGAAGATGCTTACATTGGATGATATCGGCCGTCGTATTGCAGTGGGTAACTTCCAGGAATTGAATGTGATCGTGAAGGGTGACGTGGATGGTTCCGTAGAAGCTCTGTCCGACTCGTTGATCCGTCTGTCGACAGAAGAAATCCAGGTGAACGTTATTCATAAGGCTGTCGGCCAGATTTCCGAATCGGATGTCGTACTGGCTGCCGCATCAGATGCTATCATTATCGGATTCCAGGTGCGTCCGGCATTGCCTGCACGCCGAATGGCTGAAAAGGATGGTGTCGAAATCCGTCTGTACTCGATTATCTACGACGCAATCGAAGAAGTGAAGAGTGCAATGGAAGGTATGCTTTCTCCGGAAATCAAAGAAGAGATCACTGCCAATGTGGAAGTACTTCAGGTATTCAAGATCACGAAAGTGGGTACGATTGCCGGATGTATGGTACGTGAAGGTAAGATCAAACGTTCTAATAAAGTACGTGTGATTCGCGACGGTATCGTGGTTCATGCGGGAGAACTGGAATCTTTGAAGCGTTTTAAAGATGACGTGAAAGAAGTGGTTGCCGGATTGGATTGTGGTTTGAACCTTGTAAACTACAATGATATTCAGGTTGGCGATATCATCGAAGCGTACGAAGAAACAGAAATCAAGAAGACGTTATAAACATGAACTGGTTGGACATTACATTGCTATGTCTGGCAGGAATAGGATTTGTGAAAGGCCTGTTTGATGGAGTCATCAAACAGGTTGTTTCGCTTATAGCCCTATTAGTCGGAATTTTTTTCTGTACGAAAGCGGCGCTCTGGCTCAGAGGGTATATTCTGGCGTTGGGGTGGTTCCCCGAACAGGGAGTGACGGTACTCAGTTATGTGGCGGGGTTTCTGCTGATTGTGGGTGTCGTGTTGCTGGCAGGGGAGATTCTGCATCGGGTGGTAGGGGCTACGCCGCTTAGCGTATTGAACCATCTGGCAGGAGGTGTTTTCGGACTTTGTTTTATGATGCTTTTTATCAGTCTTCTGCTAAACGGTATGGAGATGATAGACAGGGGATCGGTTTTGATTCCCCGCCAGACAAAGGTCGAATCCCGCTTTTATAATTCAGTTAAAGAGATAATCCCAACTATTTACTTCCAAAATTTGTTTTTTAAGGAAGAGTAAGGAGTTGGTTTAATAATATATAATGTATAATGGAAGATTCAAACGACATATTGAATGAGGTAACGACCGGCGATTATAAATACGGGTTTGTTACCGATATCGATACGGAGGTGATTCATCGTGGATTGGATGAGGAGACCGTTCGTATTATTTCTGCCAAGAAGAATGAACCGGAGTGGTTGCTCGAGTTCCGCTTGAAAGCCTTCCGTCATTGGCAGACGTTGGAGATGCCTACTTGGCCTCACCTCGATATTCCGGCTATCGACTATCAGGATATTATCTATTACGCTGCCCCGAAGAAGAAGGAAGGGCCGAAAAGCCTTGATGAGGTTGACCCGGAATTGATGAAGACTTTCGATAAGCTGGGCATCCCTTTGCATGAACGGGCACAACTTAGCGGAATGGCTGTCGATGCCGTAATGGATAGCGTATCTGTAAAGACGACGTTTAAGGAGACACTGGCCGAGAAAGGTATTATCTTCTGTTCCTTCAGCGAAGCCGTCCAGCATCATCCCGACCTGGTACAGAAATACTTGGGAAGCGTAGTCGGCTATCGTGATAATTTCTTTGCCGCACTGAACTCGGCTGTCTTTTCCGACGGCTCGTTTGTCTACATCCCGAAAGGGGTACGTTGCCCGATGGAATTGAGTACTTATTTCCGTATCAATGCGGCAAACACCGGACAGTTCGAACGCACATTGATCGTAGCAGACGATGAGGCGTATGTCAGCTATCTGGAAGGTTGTACGGCCCCGATGCGTGATGAAAACCAGCTTCATGCCGCTATCGTCGAAATCGTAGCGCACGAACATGCCGAGGTGAAATATTCAACTGTCCAGAACTGGTATCCGGGCGATAAAGAAGGAAAGGGCGGTATCTATAATTTCGTAACCAAGCGCGGATTGTGCAAGGGCGAAGGAAGCAAAATCTCCTGGACACAGGTAGAAACGGGCTCTGCCATCACCTGGAAATATCCGAGCTGTATTTTAGCAGGCGATAATTCGGTTGGCGAGTTCTATTCCGTAGCCGTGACCAATAACTACCAGCAGGCGGATACCGGAACGAAGATGATCCATCTCGGACGGAATACACGCAGCACGATCGTATCGAAAGGTATTTCCGCCGGACATAGCCAGAACAGCTATCGTGGACTGGTGAAAGTATCACCCCGTGCCGAAGGTGCCCGCAACCATAGCCAGTGCGACAGCTTGTTGCTGAGTTCAACCTGTGGCGCCCATACTTTCCCGTATGCCGATATTCAGAATGAAACGGCTGTGGTGGAACATGAGGCAACGACAAGCAAGATCAGTGAAGAACAGCTGTTCTATTGCCAGCAGCGCGGTATCTCGGTGGAAGAAGCGGTCGGCCTGATCGTCAACGGATATGCCCGCGAGGTGATGAACAAGCTTCCGATGGAGTTTGCTGTAGAGGCACAGAAGTTGCTGACCATTTCCCTGGAAGGGAGCGTAGGATGATTTTTTAATTGTGAATAATGAAAGCTATGTTAGAAATAAAGAACTTACATGCCAATGTCAATGGCAAAGAGATATTGAAAGGGATCAACCTTTCTGTCAAGGCGGGTGAGGTGCACGCTATTATGGGGCCGAACGGTTCCGGGAAAAGCACCTTGAGCAGTGTACTGGTAGGCAATCCGGCGTTCGAAGTAACGGAAGGGGAAGTGACCTTTAACGGGAAGAACCTGTTGGAGCTTGAACCGGAAGATCGCAGCCGCGAAGGTATTTTCCTTAGTTTCCAGTACCCGGTGGAAATTCCGGGAGTCAGCATGGTCAACTTTATGCGTGCCGCCCTGAACGAACATCGCAAATATAAAGGTTTGGAACCTGTTTCGGCTACAGATTTCCTGAAGCTGATGCGCGAAAAACGTGCGATTGTCGAGTTGGACAATAAACTGGCAAGCCGTAGTGTGAATGAAGGTTTCTCCGGTGGTGAGAAGAAGCGTAACGAGATCTTCCAGATGGCGATGCTGGAACCGAAGTTAGCTATCCTGGATGAGACGGATAGCGGACTGGATATCGATGCCCTCCGTATTGTGGCAAACGGCGTGAACCAGTTGCGTACGCCGGAAAACGCCGCTATTGTTATCACGCACTATCAACGTTTGCTGGATTATATCAAGCCCGACGTAGTCCATGTCCTTTATAAAGGCCGTATCGTTAAAACTGCTGGCCCCGAACTGGCCCTCGAACTCGAAGAAAAAGGCTACGACTGGATCAAGAAAGAGATGGGAGATGAGTAATTATGAAAGCAGAACAACAATATATCAATCTCTTTGCGCAGTGTGAGTCGATGATTTGCAAGCATGCGGCGGCGG
Source organism: Parabacteroides acidifaciens (assembly GCF_003363715.1). Lineage (GTDB taxonomy): Bacteria > Bacteroidota > Bacteroidia > Bacteroidales > Tannerellaceae > Parabacteroides > Parabacteroides acidifaciens. The sequence continues at coordinate 84,939 of NZ_QREV01000015.1, read as the reverse complement.
TGATGAACTTGCCGCGTGCGGAGGCTTTGGCTGATTTTGAGCGATTAGGGTTCCCTTCGGTGAAGAGTGAAGATTATAAATATACCGATGTGGTGCAGGCTTTCGCTCCGGACTACGGGGTGAATATCAACCGCGTCGAAATCCCGGTCAATCCGTATGACGTGTTCCGTTGCGATGTCCCCAACCTGAGTACTTCGCTCTATTTTGTGGTGAACGACACTTTCTATGACAAGATGTTGCCAAAGGCGCATCTGCCCGAAGGCGTTTATGCAGGAGGCATGCGGACATTTATGGAAAAGTATCCCGAGGTTGCTTCCCGCTACTACGGAAAAGCCGCTTCAAGCGGGCGGGATGCTATCATCGCCCTGAATACGATGCTGGCGCAAGACGGCTTTGTGGTTTACGTACCGGAAGGAGTTGTGGTGGAACGTCCGATCCAGTTGGTGAATATCTTCCGTAGCGACGTCGACACAATGGCCAACCGCCGTGTCCTCGTCATTATGGAACCCCGTTCGGAAGCCAAGTTGCTGGTGTGCGACCATAGTATCGACGATGTCAAATTCCTGGCAACGCAGGTTGTCGAGATCTTTGCCGGCGAAGGAGCCTTCTTCGATTATTACGACCTGGAAGAAAGCAGCGAGTCGACCACCCGTTTCGCTTCTGTGCATGTGAAGCAGGAAGCCGGCAGCAACGTATTGGTAAACGGTATTACGCTGAATAACGGCCTTAGCCGTAACAACTATTATATCGAACTGAACGGTGAACAGGCCGAGACGACCTTGTGCGGCATGTCCATCCTGGATAAGGAGCAGCAGGTCGATACCTATAGCCATATTACACATGCCGTACCCTATTGTACCAGTAACGAATTGTTCAAAAACGTCCTGGACGACCATGCTGTCGGCGCTTTCAGCGGACGTATCCTGGTGAAGGAAGATGCGCAGAAGACGGCAGCCTATCAGACGAACCGCAATCTCTGTGCAACCCGTGAAGCCCGTATGTACAGCAAGCCGCAGTTGGAGATTTATGCCGACGATGTGAAATGTTCACATGGCATGACAACCGGTCAGCTGGATGAAAATGCTCTGTTCTATATGCAAAGTCGTGGCATTCCCCGTGATGAGGCACGTATGCTGTTGAGCGTAGCTTTCACATCGGATGTAATCGACCATGTACGTTTGGATGCATTGAAGGACCGTTTGCACAAATTGGTAGAAAAACGTTTCCGGGGAGAACTGGCCAAATGTGCCGGTTGTCGGGTTTGTAAATAAATATAATCTATGCAGCTAACACATATCGCAATCTGGACAAACGAGCTGGAACGCTCGCGTGACTTCTATGTCAAGTACTTTAGTGGGAAAAGCAATGAGAAGTATGTAAATCCGAAGAAAGGCTTTGCCTCTTATTTCGTAACATTCGAGGGAGGCGCTTCCCTTGAAATTATGCAGCGTGCGGATATTACCCGGGAGAGTACGGATGTTTTTATTGGTCTTGCCCATTTCGCCTTCTCTGTCGGATCGAAAGAAAAGGTCGATGCAATGATCGAACGGTTTCGTTCGGACGGTTTCCGGATTACGGGTGAACCGCGTACAACCGGTGACGGCTATTATGAGGGTGCCGTGATGGATCCGGATGGGAATATTGTGGAGGTGATTGCCTGACCTAATTCAGATAAGTCAGGAAAGCCAGCAGGGGAATGTAGTCTTTCAAGTTGGCGTGAAGTTTTTTCAACGCTTGGGCAATATGGTATTCCACTCCTTTGGTTGTCATATTAAGAGCTTCTGCAATTTCTTTATGTGACTTGTTTTCATAGCGGCTCATGATAAAGATACGGCGAGTCTGTTTAGGCAGGCTTGCCAGTGTTTTATTGACGATCTCCTGAGCTTCCGCCGTAAACAGTTCTTCAGGGTTACAGGCTTCAAGTGTGGAGATGCGTGTGTTTAGTTCCCATTCGGCGTGGTTTTTCAATTGCTCGCCAACATCTTCCCTGACTTGTATATGTTGCAGGTAATTGAGGCATTTGCGCTTAATGATAGTGAGTATGTAGGCCGGGATGTTGGAGTCGGCTTTTAAAGACTGGCGGTTTTCCCAGTATTGCATTAAAGCCTCTATAGTGAAATCTTCCGCTACGGCTATATCTCTCACATACATATTAGCGAAGCGGATAAACCGCCCCTGATAATCTGCAAATAATTGATTGAAAGCCTTTAAGTCTGCTGAATATTCCATACTTCCTCTATCTTAATAGATTAGCATGTAAATATAGTAAATATTAAAGGAAATGCTATATATATTTATTTCAGATAGATAATCTTTCCTGTTTTTGCCGACTCTCTTGCTGCATCGAGAATTTCCATCACGATCAGATTGTTCTCTAATGTGGATTGCGGATCCTCCTGCGCTTTCCCCTTTACCACTGCACAGAAGTAGGAGTAAGGATTATCATAGGGGGCAGGACGGGCAGCCGGATTGAGTTGTCGGACCGGTGACTTCTCGCCTGTCCGGATCAGCAGCGTTTCCTTGTCCGGTATCTGGATATAACCGCTTTTCCCGTATATCTCGGAAGTCTTCATATTGATCGGCCAGTTCCAGGAGGCTTCGATGATGCATTGGGCTTTCGGATAGGTCAGGATAACAGTGGCCTGGTCTTCCACTTCTTCGTATTGATCCGGCTTGATGGTCTGGAAGGCGGATACGACTGATACCGGTTTCTGGTTTCCCATCAGCCAAGTCATCAGGTTAGCGCCGTAGCAACCGAAATCCATCACGGCGCCTCCACCGTTTAAGACCGGGTCTTTAATCCAGGGGATCATTTCCGGATGTGTGTTGCGTTCTACCGGACCGGTATGTCCATCCCGGAAAATAGCTTTACGTATATCTCCGATTTCTCCGTTCCGTATAAGTTGTGCGGCTTCCTCATGGGAGCCATACCAGGTAGTTTCGTAATTGGTCAGCAGATGTATCTGGTACCGGGCGGCAAGATCGGCCATCTCGCGGGCCTGTTCGCTACTTGTAGCCAATGGCTTTTCAACCATGATGTGCACTTTTTTAGGAGCGAAGAACCGGACCACATCCTGGTGGTAATAGGTCGCGTTGAAGCAGGCAACAGCCTCGGGATGTTGTTTGTCGTAAAGTTCCTGCATCGTGGGATATACGATATCCATGCTGAAACCGAACCGTTTGGACATGCGTTCCGCCAACTGTTTGTTCGGTTCGACAATACCGGCTATGACATAAGGTTTGTTTTTGTCATTCAAAACGCCCCCCACATGCGAGTGCGTCAGCCCGATGATTCCTAATCTGACGGGTATGTCCTGCCCGGCCTTTACCGTCAGGGCGGTGAGGCAGAGCAGGAGTATATAAATTATTCTTTTCATACGTTGTTATTTTATAAACCGAGTGAAGGAGGAAGCGATTCGTTGGAAGATGCCCATTCTTTGTTGGGTGTATCTCCCATGACAAATGAGAGTGTGCCTCCGTTCATAATATCTTTATGGAGGATGTAGCTCTTGTCGTATGGTTGGCCATTAAGTGTGGCAGACTGGATGTATATGTTCTTGTCCGATGCCCCTTTGGCTTCGATTGTGAATTTCTTTCCGTTTTCGAGGGTGATTACACTTTCTTCAAATGTCGGACTGCCGATCACGTAGTATGGCATACCCGGGCAAACCGGATAGAAGCCGACCATGCTGAACACCAGCCAGGCAGACATCTGTCCGGCATCGTCATTACCGGAAAGTCCGTCGGGAGTCGTGAAGTATTCGCGGTTGATGATGTCATGCACCCACTTCTGCGTCTTCCAAGGTTCGCCGGCATAGGCGAAAAGGTAGGCGATGTGGTGTCCCGGTTCATTGCCGTGCCAGTAGTAGTCGCCTTCGAAGAAAGTATCCAACCGATCGATGAAACGTTCTTTTCCACCCATCTGCTGCATGAGCCCGGCGATGTCTTGCGGAACATACCAAGTATAATGGTAAGGAGTGCCTTCCGTTATGAAATTGACAAAATCATAAGGGGCGAAGGGTTCAATCCAGCTTCCGTCGGCATGCCGTCCACGCGCATAGCCTGTTTCGGGATCGATAACGTTGCGGTAGTTTTCCGCCCGCTTGATCAGTGCGTTATAATCGTCCGTTTTACCTAACTTCTTGGCTACTTGTGAGAGGACGAAATCGTCATAAGCATATTCCAGCGTGCGGGAAACCTGTTCGCGGCGGTGGAAAGCTTCCATAACAGGGTCTTCCAGCGGGACGTAGTTATATTTCAAGTAAGATTCCATCGCCCGGCGTCCTTTTCCGTCGCGGTAGCTGTTGGAATCCGTATTGGCTTCAAAGGCGTTCTTGCGCATCAAGGTGTAAGCCTCTTCGTAGTCGAAGCCCGGCGCATCTTTGACGATAGCGTCTCCGATCATGGCGATACAATGGTCTCCGATCATCGCAGCCGTGTAGCTGTTCCAGGATGGGAAGATCGGCAGCCAGCCGCCTTGTTGTCCTTTCAAGACGAGCGAATGGGCCATATCGCCATTACGTGTCGGGTTCAGGATGGAGAAGAGGGGATGAACGGCACGGTATGTGTCCCATTGTGAGAAATCACAGTAATAAGTGCCGTGGTCCATCTTCATGATTTGTTCTCCGCCGTCGAATTTCGGATAAGAACCATCCGTGTCGCTAAATGTACGTGGCAGGAAATGAGCGTTGTATAGGGCAGAATAGAATTTGACTTTCTCTTCTTCGTTATTCCCTTTTACGGCAATTTGTCCCAATGCCTGGTTCCAAGTGTCGGAAGATGCCCGGCGTACTTTGTCGAAGTCCCATCCCGGTATCTCGGCGATAAGGTTCTTGCGTGCATTTTCTATGCTTGTGAAAGATGTGCCCACTCTGACCAGTGCTTTCCCCGGTTTGTCGGAGGCCAGTTTTACCCAGGCACCGACGTTGTGTTTCCGGCCTTGCGTTGACTTCTTGCCTGAGGTCACAGCTGTACTGTCCCAAACGCCGTAATCGGCGATCTCTTCATTCAGCTGAATGACGAAATAGCCGCTGAATCCGGCCTCTTTGCCGCGTCCCTGATAGATACGGTGTACGGGATTATAGCCGGTAATTTCTTTTTTCTCCGGATCGATTTGAATAAAGGCGACACCTTCGTCGCTGTTCGGTTCGATCACGATGTAATGCTCACCGTCTTGTTGAAAGGTGAACTGCATGATACCGGCACGGGAAAGTCCGGTCAGTTCGGCATGTATGCCGTAATCTTTCAAGTCGACTGTGTAATATGAAGGGGTTGCTGTTTCTGCTGTGTGGTCGAAAGATGAGGCGCGTTTGAGCGGGTCTGTCTCGAGTTTGTTATTTAGCGGCATGATTGTGACACTCCCGTAGTCTTGTGTGCAGGAACCGTTCATCCAGTGGCTTGCCCGGAATCCTTGGATTGCATCTTGAAAATAATAGTAGGGCGGATAACATTTCTGTTCGGTAGCTTGTGTCTGTGCCACCCAGTTGGTCATACCATGGGGAACACCGACGGCCGGCATGATCTGTCCGCGTTCTTCCGTCGAGTTTTTGTCTTTTCCCTGTACGACACGGATATCCGTACCTATCAACGGGTTTACGTACTTTTCAAATTTGTTGTCTTGTTGGTTGCAAGAGAATAAACACAATGTGCTTAATAAAACTGTCCAGGTCTTCATGAGATTAGAATTGTTGATTGTGGCAAAGATAGAATTTTAGTTATCAATTAACAAATTACAAGTGGCGGGGAAGACTCCCCACCACTTGTCTTCTATGTAATATCGAATTGCTTATTAGTTAATTTCTCGATTCGATCTTATAATCGTTCTGTGTCAACTTCGGATTCACGTCGATCTGTTTCTGTGGGATCGGGCAGGTCAGATTTGTCTCGTTCAAGGAGAAACCTTTGCTTTTCATTACTTCAACAGCCCGTCCGGTACGGATGAGGTCGAACCAACGATGATTTTCGAAGGCCAGTTCCACACGACGTTCCTGTTCCACCATCCGTTCGAACTGAGTCTTGTCGGTGGTCTGCAGGTCAACCGGAGATGTCTCTGTTGTCTGATATCCGAAACCACGGCGGCGTGTCATGTTCAGATACTTGCAGGCTTCAGCCGTCTTACCGTTCTGGTTCAGTGCTTCTGCATACATCAGAATCACATCGGCATAACGGATTACCGGATAGTTGTTGCTGGCATCGTTACCCTGATAAGGAACGTCCATAAACTTGCGAACATAGCGCGATTCTACCCATTCATCGTTCTTACGATTGTCATTATAGCCTAACGACATGGAGAAATCACGGCGCAGGTCACCTTCTTCATATGCGTTATAGATATCCATTTCCGGAATATTGTTACCGCCTGTACCACCAACCGTCACTACGTTCGTTCCTGAGTTTTCGGGTGCGAAGTTGTTGGCATAGTTGGAACCTTCACCGTAACCGCCTTTCAGGAACTGTATTTCGAAGATTCCTTCTTTGCTGTTATGGTTAACCGGGCTGAACACATCCTTATAACCGTCGATATTCAGGCTGCCTGCCGTATTCTCCAGTAAACCGTAACGTCCGCTGTTGATCACTTCGCCCAGGATTGCTTCTGCTTCTGCATATTTGTGCAGTGTCATGTAGACTTTACCCAGCAATGCTTTTGCTGCGCCCTGTGTGGCACGTCCGTCTTCCGCCGTCGGATAGGATGCCGGCAGACCCTGTGCTTCTTTCAGGTCGGCGATGATCTGGTTGTACACATTGTCTTTCGGTTCGCGCAGAATGTCGTAGGATTCCGAGATACTGATCTCTTTCAATACCAAAGGAACGTCGCCGTAAACGCGTACCAGATTGAAATACATTAGGGCGCGGATAAATTTACATTCCAGTTTGTACCGGTTTGCCAAGTCGGCGTTGATTGTGATACCGTCGATACGTCCCAATACCGTGTTTGTACGGTTGATTACTTTATAGGCCGCTTTCCAGAAATCGGCTATATAGCTGTTCTGGGTGTCGATATAGAATTTGTCGAACTCATCCTGGCTGGTCACAGAACCAGACAGCTGGTTACGGGTATTGTCGGAAGGTATTTCGCCGAATACATACCAGTTACCGTAGATGTTGCTTTCCTGCATGGAGGAGTAAGCTCCGTTTACCGCTGAGGTAATGTCGTCGGCGGTCTTGTAGAAATCGTTTTCACTTAAATCCGTTTGCGGATTCTGCTCCAGGAAATCGCTGCAAGAAGAAAAGCCGATTCCCAGCAAGGCTATTGCGATCAGATTATATTTTAGTTTCATAATTCGTCTGCTATTTAAAAGGTTACGTTAATACCGAAAGTACAGGTGCGATATAGCGGGTACATACCGTAGTCGGTACCGGGCGCTGTTACATTGTCTTCCTTGAAACTTGTTTCCGGGTTGTAGCCGCTATAACTTGTGATCGTCAGCAGGTTCTGTGTAGAAACATAGAGGCGTGCCCGTTGCATACCGCATTTTTTTGTAAATGCATCTGGCAAGGTGTAACCGACAGTCAGGTTGTTGACACGGAGGAAAGAACCGCTTTCCACCCAACGGGAAGAGATGGCATTGTTCTGTCCGGTCGGCTGTGAGTTAGCTCTCGGAATCCATCCGCTACCCGGGTTTGTTTCTGATTGCCAGCGTCCCATCATTTCCTTCAACTGATTCTGGTTACCTTCACCCTGTGTGTAGAAACGTCTTCCCAAATGCAATACATCATTTCCGACAACCCCCTGTAAAGAGATGCTGGCGTCAAAGTTTTTGTATGCGAAAGTATGTGTCATACCCCAAGTGAAGTCCGGCATGTTGTTACCGATAATGGTACGGTCGTCCGCGTCGATTTTCTGGTCTCCGTTGACATCTTCGAACATGACATCTCCCACATGTGTATCAGCCAGATGCGGATAAGAATTCAGTTCGTCTTGCGTCTTGAAGATACCCAGCATCTTATATCCGTAGAAGGAACCGATCGGTTGGCCGATCATCGTAATATGTGTCGTTCCTGCTCCACCGTCGCTTAAGATCGGGTCACCTGTCGGGCCTAAAGCCAATACCTTGTTACGGTTGACAGAGATATTTCCGGTTGCATCCCAAGTAAAGTCCTTGCTTCTGAACGGAATACCGCTAAGTGTGATTTCAAGACCTTTGTTACGCATCTTACCGATGTTCTGCATGGCTTTGTCGAATCCGGTAATAGTCGGAATGTCAACATTCATCAACAGATCGGTAGTCTTGCGGTAATACAGGTCGAGAGACAGTGACAAACGGCTGTCCAAGACAGAGACTTCAAAACCCAAGTCGGTCTGACGTGTTTTTTCCCAGGTAAGGTCTGCATTGGAGAAACTTTTTTGAGCTGCACCGTTTACAATATTTCCTGTTCCTGTTCCCAATACATAATTGGCATTTTCCATGATACCGATAGAAGCGTAATCGCCGATATTGTTATTACCGGTGATACCGTAGCTGGCACGGATCTTCATGTCTGACAACCATTTCACGTCCTTCAGGAAATCTTCCTGTGACAGACGCCATGCTACAGACCCGGAAGGAAAGTAACCGTAGCGGTTGTTCTTACCGAAGCGAGAGGAACCGTCGGCACGGATAGATGCTGTCAGGTAATATCTGTTGTCGTAGCGATAGTTCACACGTGCCAGGTAAGAAAGCAATGTCCAAGTGTTTCGTTCGGATTTACTGCTTTTTACAGTCGCATTGTTGATCGTCTGGATCTGGTCGTTCGGGAAATCGGAACCCGTAGCTTCTGTGTACCGGTAGATGTTCTTCTGTGCGGTAAAACCGGCGACAGCATCGAGTTCATGTTTGTCCCATGAACCGAAGTAAGTAATGGTATTTTCATTCAACCAGTTTACAATTTCGGTGGATTTTTCTGTTGCTTTTCTTTCCGTAGAAGGAAGGGGAGCGACGTTTCCGTTGTTCGGAATGGTTGCCGGGCGGAAATATTCACCTCTGTATTCGCGGATGTCGGCACCGATCGTTGATTTCAGTTTCAGGTTTTTCATCAAGGAAAGTTCGATGTAACCGTTACTGAAGAGACGGAGATCTGTGTCATAATTGTGGATATGAGTCAGTGCAACTGCATTCGGTACTCCGGTCAAACCGTCGCTAGCGACAGCGTACATGGCCTGAGAGGCCCATGTACCATCTTCATTATATACAGGTACGACGGGTGATGTTGCCAGTGCCGCGTTGATAACACCGTCACTTGCCCAGTGGCCCTGGGTCGTCTTGTTGGCATTCATATAGGTAGGAGCCAAGTTGACACCCATCTTCAACCAACTGTTCAGTTCGCTGTCGATTTTAGCTCTGGCCGAGAAACGTTCGTAATCACTGTTGATCACGACACCTTCCTGTTTGAAATAGCCGGCGGAGAACATATACTTGGTCTTTTCGTCACCACCTGTCACTGTCAACTGGTAGTTCTGTACCGGAGAAGTGCGGAAAATTTCATCTTGCCAGTCTGTTCCGGCTCCCAAAGAAGCGATATAGGACGCATCGTCGTAGATGCCCGGATAGCGATAGCGGTTTCCGGAAGGACGCATGCTCAGCGGATCACTGGCGGATGCTCCCGGAACGGATTCTACGTAGTGGTTGTTGAAGGCTTCCCGGCTGAATTCCACAAATTCCTGTGCATTCATCAGGTCCATCTTTTTTGTTACGTTCTGGAAACCTGCATAGATATCCAGGCTGACACTTACTTTACCGGCCTTTCCTGATTTGGTTGTGACCAGTACGACGCCGTTTGCAGCACGCGAACCGTAGATGGCTGCTGCGGAAGCATCTTTCAACACTTCGATTGATTCAATGTCATTCGGGTTGATTGCATTCAGGTTCTGTTCTCCCAAAGGATATCCGTCGACAACATACAACGGAGCGCTGGATGCGGTGATAGAGCCGGATCCACGTACGCGGATCGTGGCAGCCTGTCCCGGTTGTCCACCTACCTGCTGCACCTGTACACCGGCGAGTTTACCGGCCATTGCTTCTGTCGGGTGAGAGACCTTCAGGTCTTTCAAAGAGTTGCTTCCCACTTGTGCCACAGCGCCTGTCAAATCTTTTTTCTTCATCACGCCGTAGCCGACTACTACTACTTCGTCCAGCGCTTCGGAATCTTCCTGAAGAGTAATATTGAAAGACGTCTGGTTGCCTACACGTATTTCCTGCGAAGTAAAGCCGATATAGGAAACGACAAGGACTGCGTTGGCGGGCACATTCTCGAGTGTGAATTTACCGTCCATGTCCGTAATGTTCCCGTTTGTCGTACCTTTCACAATGATGTTGGCTCCGGCAATCGGGCCTAATGCATCTTGTACGACTCCGGTGATGGTCTTCCCGTTTTGCTGCATGTCGGCAGGCAACGGGTTCAGTTTTGTTTTAGAAAGGATTATCTGCCGGTCGGAAATATAATACTTGGTATTAGTCCCGGAAAAAATCTGTTCAAGAATCTTGTCTACTTGCTGCTCTTTGGCATTGACTGAGACTTTGCGGTTCAAATCAATCGATTTGTCCATGTAAAAGAAGATGTACTCGCTTTCCTTTTCTATTTTGTTGAGGACATCTTTGACTGTTAAACTATTAGATTCGATCGTGAAAAAAGTCCGTTGCGAATATATGTCAGCCGCAAAGCAGACTCTGATTCCCATAAATAAGAGAAATAGGCAAAAACTAAGCCTTGTGTTATTTTTCATATTTCTATGGAGATTTAGGTGAATAAATTAAATAATACATTAGAATAAAAACTGTCTGTGATAATTTAAGGATCCATAATTGAATGATTTAATGTTTAACATTGATTTTTATACTCTCATTTTTGTTCTCAATTTCAAGTGGAATTGCCCTTTTCAGTGAATTCAGTACGTCTTCAAGGTTATCTTTAAGATCCAGCTTTCCGCTGCAACTAAGATCGTTGTCCGTATTATCACAGTAAATCAGTGTACCGTAATAGCGGGATAGCTTTCGCAAAATCACATTGAGCGATTCGTGGTGGAACTGGTAATAACCATCTTTCCAGGCTACATAATCATTTATATCGACCGTTGAAATCTTTCCTTTCTGCAACCGGCCGTCATAGTGGAACATTTGGTTGGGAGCTAACAGGCTTTTATTTTTATTGTCCGTATTAACTTCCACTTTGCCTTCGACCAGGACGACTTGCATGTTGTTTTCATTTTTGTAGGCACTTACATTGAATTTAGTACCCAGGACTTTAATTTCCATTTGTTTCGTCTTTACGATAAAGGGCCTTTTGGCATCATGGCTGACTTCCAGGAATATCTCTCCTTCAACAAATATCTCTCTTTTCTCGTTGGCGAAAGCAACCGGGTAAACCACTTTCGTGTCTGAGTTAACCCATATCTTCGTCCCATCGGAAAATGTAACGGAGGAACGTTTCCCTACGGGTACTACTAATTGATTATATGCCGGTTGAGTACTTTCTTGTTTTTCCAATTCTACTTTCTTGGAATTGACATTTACTTGCCCTTCTTTTTTATATTCCAGTTGCGCCTCGTCTCCTTCGAGATCCATTTTCTCATTATTATCGAGGATTAACTGTACTTTTTGGGAAGCACTGTCCGGAATATTTATAGATTCGATAATTGCCAGATAGTCCGTGCCCTGTTTTTTCGGCTCAAAAGCCATATACCATCCGACAGCAAACAAAAGCGTGATGGTCGCAGCAATACTGAAAACTTCTCTTATGATCCGGGAACGTCTGTTTTTTCTTTCCGTCTCGATATTAGTCTGTTCAATCTGTTGCCACAATGTATTTTCTTCCGTGCTTGTCAAAGAAGGGATCTCCGTATCTTTTTCTAATGCGTTCAGTAAAAGACGGGCGATTTCGATCTCGGCAGCCAGTGGTTCGTTTTCCTCCATAAGATTTTGCCAAAAGAGGCGGCTCTCTTCTGTCGGATGTAGCTCTGACTGCAAAAAGTAATCGTCATTCAGGAGCTGGTCTGCTGAGTATTTTGTATAATCTTTATGCATCTGATGCGTGCTTGCTTTCTATAAGGACAAAGCATCCCTCTATTTATACTCACTTAAAATGATATTTTTTTTAATTAATGTGCGAGATAGGTCAGGATAAGCAGGAATATCTCCGGAGAACCATATTCTTCCCGGATTTTTTTCAGCGAACGCTGGATCAGGTTTTGTGCTGACTGGTAGTTCATGTCCATCATGGTACAGATTTCATCAAAACTAAGTTCTTGAATGTAGCGGTAATAAATGATTTCTTTTTGGCGGGGAGTCAGTATATTCAATATTTCCTGTATCTTTTTCTGCTGGTTTGCATATTGTTCGTTATCCAGATATTGTTCTTCGACACTCAATCCCAATGCGAATGGAACTGCTTCGCTGTCATAAGGTGTATAGCGGTCTTCGCGGTATAACGCATTGACCAGGCTGTTCTTTATGGAAATGAGGAGATAGACCTTTATGTTTCTGGGTGTGATGAGTTGCTTCCTGTTTTTGTATAACCCGGTAAATACGTCCTGGATGCAATCTTTGATCAGTTCAGTATCGGATGTAAAGCGACGCCCGTACCGGAACAACATTTGTATGTGAGCTTTATATATCCAGCTATAAGCGTTGTTATCGCCCGCCAGAAATTGATCCCATTTTATTTTACTCTCGTCTTCCCACATATTATTGTTGTCTCAGCGCAAATATAGCCTTTTTATCCTAAAATATATAGAATGAGTTTAAAAATACCTGGTATCCATCATTATATAGAATCTTATATCGTTGCATCAGGCGTTCTTTATCAAATTATCTGCCTCATTTGCCAAAATATTCCGTAGGACGGTCATGAGCCTCCCGAAGTGCCGTGAAGGAAGGGATAACCCGGCAGACAGAGCCATTCATGCGGAGTATCTTGTTTCTCAATATTTATCCGCTATTCATGTTACAGTCGTGAAACAAAAGAAATCCAACTGTAACACAGAAGGCAGACAGTTGTGACATGAAAAGAATACGGCTGTGACATGCAATAGAGGACCGGGGAAAACAGTCAAAATGAAATTTTTTTTTCAATTCCAACTAGGGATACCGTTTTATGAACTGTTAGTATTATGTAAGCGTAACCGAAAAGTTATAAAATGAACCGGAAAGTATTATATAAATTCTTTGAAGGCACGGCTTCTTATGAAGAGGAAGTCGAGATCCGGCAATGGATGGAACATTCTCCGGAGAACAGGCGTGAGTTTCTGAGAGAGAGAAAGTTATTTGATTCGATGTTGCTTCTTGGCGATGAAAAGGCAATAGGAAAAGCGCAGCGGGTAAAATCGCGACATAATAGTTCTCTCAGAACTGAGATATTGAAAGTCGCAGCAGTTGTGGCTGTGACATTGGGACTTAATATCTTGTATCAATTTGTTTCGGATAAAAATCAGACAGTGCCGATGCAATCTATTTATGTCCCTTCCGGACAACGGGTAAATCTTACGTTATCGGATGGAACAAATGTTTGGCTGAATGCCCGTACGAGAATATTGTATCCGGCAGTATTTGATAAATCCATACGTCAGGTGACGGTAGACGGAGAAGCTTACTTCGATGTTGCAAAGGATAAGCAAAGGCCATTTATCGTAGAGACGAATAAATGTAAGATGGAAGTATTAGGTACTAAATTCAATGTAGAGGGATATTCCGATAAAGACGATTTCGAAGTAACCTTAATGGAAGGTAGTGTGAAAGTTGCGTCTAAACAGGGAGTTGGGAATACATTGATTTTAGCGCCGGACAGTAAGGCATGCCTCGAGAAGGACGGCCGGTTGACTGTGGTTCCGGTAGACGATTATAACCCGTATCGTTGGAAAGAAGGATTGATTTGTTTTAGAGCCGAATCATTTTCCTATATCATGAATGATTTGGAGAAATATTTCGGAGTCAGTATAATTATAGAGAATAAAGCAGTATTGAAGTATAATTTCACCGGGAAGTTCCGGCAGGCGGATGGTATTGATTACGCATTGAGAGTTCTACAGAAAGATATCAGTTTTCGATATGAGCGAGATGACGAAAATCAAGTCATTTATATCAGATAAACACAAATAAGTAATTATAAGAACAAAATAAAAAACACAATATTAGTATTAACCTTGTAAATTCAGGAGACATGAAAACAGACAATAGCTAACAAAAAAATGCCGGCAAGCGCTGGGGGGCATTTACCGGCATTCAAATCAACACAATTTTTTTAAATTTATTGTATTAACTTCAAATCAGTTACAAAGGTATGAAAAAAAACTTTTTGTCGGGTGGATATTATCCGAAAACCCCGTCAGGTAAAAAAAACTTGAGAACTATGCGAATCTCCACATTCCTTTTGGGAGCCTGCGTATTCTGCTCGTATGCCGAAAATTCACATTCGCAGAACGCCCGGGTTAGTATCAACAAAAACAACACTCAGTTGGAAGAAATTCTGAATGAGATTGAAAGTCAGACAGATTATTTGTTTATTTACAATAATCAGGTCAATGTTAACCGTAAGGTTTCGGTTAAGGCCAAAACGAAACCTGTATCCGAAGTATTGGATAACTTGTTAAAAAATGCAGGTATTGAATATGAAATGGAAGGCACTCACATTGTATTGTCTGCAAAAGATGCGAATGTCGTAGCTGCTGTAAAACAACAAACACAAACAGTGACAGGCCGGATTGTCGATAATATGGGTGAGCCTATTATCGGAGCAAATGTTGTTGTAAAAGGTACTACGAACGGAACTGTTACCGATATTGACGGTAATTTCTCTATTGAAGCTGATCCTAAATCTGTTTTGAATATTTCTTATATCGGTTACCTGTCAAAGGAAATAGTGGTTGGAAACCAGAAAGTAATCAATGTCGTACTATTGGAAGATACGAAGGCCTTGGACGAAGTAGTCGTTATTGGTTACGGTACGCAGAAGAAAGCGGATTTGACCGGTTCGGTTGCCAATGTCAGTACGGAAAAGCTGAATACACAGAGTAACACGACTATCGGCCAGGCTTTGCAAGGAAAGATTGCCGGTGTCGATATCGTTTCGCAGGGAGGTGCGCCGGGCGGAAGTACCCGTGTCATGGTTCGTGGTATCGGTACGTTGAACAATTCATCTCCTTTGTATATCGTGGATGGTATGTATATGAGCGGAATCGACCATATCAATCCGAACGATATTGCCAGCATCGACGTGTTGAAGGATGCTTCTTCGGCAGCTATCTACGGTTCACGTGCAGCCAATGGTGTTGTGATCGTCACGACAAAAGAGGGTAGCAATACGGAAGGGAAACCTATTATCGACCTGTCGGCCAATGTCGGTGTCAGCTCTCCGAGTAAATATCTGGACTTGTTGGATGCTGCCGGATGGGCGGAAGTGACGACGGTTTCCAGAAAGGCAGCCGGGATGAATCCGCTTGATATGGCAATGGATCTGGCTTCCAAGCCGGATAATGACTGGCAAAGCCTGATGTTCAGCCCGGCTTTGATGCAGAACTATAACCTGTCTGTAAAAGGGGGTGGTAAATATTCTACCTATTATAATAGTGTGGGGTATACGAACCAGGACGGTGTGATGAAAGGAACGAACTATCAGCGTTATACGTTGCAGAGTAAACAGGATTTCAAGAAGGGTATTTTCCAGGCAGGGACGAACATCGTTCTGACTTATAGCCAGGATAAACCTCTGCTTTCTGAGATTCGTGGAGGATATGTAGGCCATACGATACAGGCTATTCCAACGTTGGAACAGTATGACGCAAACCAGACTGGTGGCTATGGCGCTTTGTATGGTGATGTTGTAAACCTGTATAACCCGCTGGGTATGGTGGATGACAATCTGATGAACCGTTACAGTGATAATGTGAAGATATTTGCAAATGCTTATGTCTCTGTGGAGTTTATGAAGGGGCTGAAATATAAATTGAATCTGACTCCGGACTTCCAGTTCTACCGTTACAATAGCTATTTAGGATTGTATGATTACGGATTGAATAAGAATGACATCACGCAGGTAACAGAACAACAGACCCGGACACGTAATGTCTTGGTTGAAAACTTGCTGACTTTCGACCGTACTTTCGGTGATCATAAGATTTCCGTACTTGCCGGTTATACCTATCAGGATTCCCGCTATCGCTATATGCAGGGATCAGGTCAAGGAATGCCAACTGGTATTAAGGAGATAGATGCCGCTGCACAGGGACTGGCCGTAAGTGGTAATTCCAGCCGTAGTGTGTTGACCTCTATCTTGGGACGTGCTTTCTATTCTTACAAGAACCGTTATTTATTGACTGCGACTATCCGTCGTGACGGTTCTTCCAAGTTCGGTTCCAATAACCGTTATGGCAATTTCCCGTCAGTGTCTGTTGGTTGGAATATCGCAGAAGAAGATTTTGTGAAGAATAATACTTCATGGCTTGATCAGCTTAAGTTGAGAGGAGGCTATGGTGTGCTGGGTAATCAAGAGATCGACAATTACCAGTATGTATCAGTCGTGACCACCGGTATTAATTATCCGGACGGAAAGAGCGGATTGATACAGGGAGCTTTCCCGAAAACATTTGCCAATCCGGATATCAAATGGGAGGAAACTGCCATGACGAATATCGGTATCGACTTCATGGCGTTGCGAAACCGTTTGACATTGACTGCGGACTGGTATGTGAAGAATACGAAAGACATTTTGCTGAATGTGCCTATTCCTATTTCATCCGGTGGTGCGAATGACCCGATCCAGAATGCAGGTAAGATCCGTAACCAGGGTTTTGAATTTAACCTCGGATGGAATGAATCCCTGAACAAGAATCTCTCTTATGGCGTCAGTTTCTTGGGTACCTATAATAAGAACGAGGTGATTGCTTTGGGTGAAGGGATGCAGCCGATCGAGAGAGGTACGATTCATGGTGGAACGTATACCACCCGGACACTGGCTGGTTATCCTATCGGAGGTTTCTGGTTGATCCCCACCGATGGCTATTTCAACAGCGCAGAGGAGGTACAGGCCCACCAGAAAGACGGTGTCCTGATCCAGCCGAGTGCCAAACCTGGTGATATCCGTTTTAAGGATACGAACAACGACGGTACGATTAATGACGACGACCGTGTGTATAGTGGTAGCCCGTTCCCGAAATTCACCTATTCTATCAACGGTAATGTCACTTATAAGAATGTCGATTTCTCCATCGGATTCCAGGGAGTAACCGGAAATAAGATTTATAATGCGACACGTTTGGAATTGACGGATGTAACCCGCGGAACGAATTATCTGGCAAGTACATTAGATTACTGGACACCGGAAAATCAAAATGCATCCCAGCCACGTTTGATCTGGACCGATCCCAACCGGAATGCCCGTTCGGAATCCGACCGTTATCTGGAAAGCGGATCTTATTTCCGTCTGAGAAACTTGCAGGTAGGTTACACATTGCCTAATGTATGGTTCCATGGACTGATACAGAAAGCCCGTGTTTATTTCAATGCGGAGAACCTCTTTACGATTTCGTCTTATTCGGGATATACTCCGGATGTAAATTCTTCGGATGTTTATTCCCGTGGTTTCGATGAATTTATATATCCTTCTAACCGTACATTTATGGTGGGTCTGAACGTAACATTTTAAATAAAGTAATTGTATGAAACGAATATATCTATATTTTATATCTTGTGCAGCAGCCGTTATCGGCTTGTGCACATCATGTGACGCCCAGTTGGAACAGGTCAATCCGAACAAGGCGACGGAAGATACTTTCTGGCAGAATGAAGCCGATTTCGAGCTGGCTTTGACATCCTGCTACACTCCTTTAAAGAATGCCCTGAACGGCGGATATTACGGAACCCGTGGCGTAATGATGCGTATCGCACGTGCCGACGAGGTCGAA
The DNA here is from genome assembly GCF_003363715.1 of Parabacteroides acidifaciens. GTDB lineage: Bacteria > Bacteroidota > Bacteroidia > Bacteroidales > Tannerellaceae > Parabacteroides > Parabacteroides acidifaciens. The sequence continues at coordinate 67,073 of NZ_QREV01000015.1, read as the reverse complement.
TTCCGAAATGATATCAACGAAGTTTTCCAGGCTTGCTATTTTACCAATACGAATGGCAACTCTCTGTCTCAAGGCATGTTCTATCAGTTCTATAATGCATTGTACAGGACAAACTCAATTATGCAGAAGCTGGATGAAAAGGGTTCGGAGTTTTCGACCGATTTTGTAAACAGGGTAAAAGCCGAATGCCTGTTTATCCGTGGATTTTATTTGTTCCAGTTGGCTAAAGAGTTTAAAAATGTTCCTTTACGTCTGACGGCATCACAGTCTCCGTCTACTTTCCCGTTGGAAAAATCTACGCAGGCTGAAGTTTGGGCACAGGCCGAGCAGGATTTGACTACGGCTGCATCTTTGTTGCCGGTCGAGAATAACGTTATCGGAAAACCGACTAAAGGGGCTGCTTATGCAATTCTGGGTAAACTGTATGTATATGAGGAAGAATTCGATAAAGCAATCGATGTGTTGGAGCCACTGACACAAGCTCCTTACACCTATCGTTTGGTGGAAGACTTTTCCTGGAACTTCGATGACACTCATGAAAATAATGCTGAAAGTATTTTCGAGTTGTTGATGGAACCGGTCGGTGGTACCGATATCTGGGGAGACGGAGAGAATATCAACTCGACCCAGACGAACACCCGTCCGAAAGAATATGCAGCACCGGAAGCCAGTGGTTGGTATGAAGCAAATCCTACTCAGCAGATGATGAATATATTCTTGCAGGAAAAAGACAAGGACGGTAATTCCGACTATCGCGCCCGTTCGTCTGTAGCTTGGGATTATGATGGTTGTATGTATTATATGCAACCGTTCCGCGAGATCTTTAAAACAGAGGATCGATGGAGCACATATTGGATACTGAAATATCAGAATTCAAGTACGGCAACATCGGAAGCTGATCCTCCTATGTCTGTTATTAATGAACGCGCCGTGCGTTATGCCGACGTTCTCCTGCTGCTTTCTGAGTCTTATCTGCGCAGTTCCGGCAGACAGGATTTGGCAAAGGCTGTCGGTTATCTGAATCAGATTCGCGAGCGTGCCAACCTGAATCCGTATAGTGGGGCGCAGACCTCGGAAGCTATTTTCAGCGATCTGGAACACCAGCGCGCAATCGAATTCTTCGTGGAAGGAGAACGTTTCTACGACCTGCGGCGTTGGGGATTGCTGGAAGAACGTATGCGGACTTGTAATGAAAATCGTTATAATCAGCTTATTACCGGAAAGGTAGGCGATACGAACCGTTATTACTATTATCCGATACCTGCAAAGGAAATATCTGCGAATCCGTTGTGTACACCAAATGAAGGTTGGTAACTAAAGGCTTTTTTTAATAGGTATTATTCTATATGGGCCGGTTGTAATGGTGTAAGACGTGTTATAGCCGGCCCTTTTCTTCCTTTATTTATTAGGTCTTCCCTTTCAGACCATGTATCTTTGGCCAACGGTAACGAGGTTGCTTTCCTTGTGTTAGAGAGAGCGTCTTCCCACCCCTTGGAGAGGTGTTGTGTTTAAAGAAAATATTAAAACGATTAATATAAAGTAATATGAGAAAATTAGAAATGTATTTGATATTCTGGTTGATGGCTTTGCCTTTGTGGGCCGCCCATCAGCCCGAGTTCTCGACGGCCGGTTTCTTTCGATTGGAAGACAGTGGGCGGGAAGTTTATTCCATGAATCCTGCATGGCGTTTCCATAAAGGTGCAGCGGACGGAGCAGATGCGAAAGAGTTTAATGATAAGGACTGGACAGTCGTTTCCCTGCCGAACGGTATTGAATACCTGCCGACGGAGGCAAGCGGTTGTATCAATTATCAGGGTGAAGTCTGGTATCGTAAGCATTTTACACCTGACGCATCGTTGAAGGGCAAGAAGCTTTTCCTGCATTTCGAGGCAATTATGGGAAAAAGTAAAGTATTCGTGAATGGAAAACTGCTAACGGAGCACTTTGGTGGCTATCTGCCTGTTGTACTGGATGTGACGGATGCGCTGGACTGGAATGGCGATAACGTCATTGCCGTCTGGGCCGATAACAGTGACGATCCTTCCTATCCTCCCGGAAAGGCGCAGGATGTGCTGGACTATACCTACTTTGGCGGTATCTACCGGGATTGCTGGTTGATCGCCCATAACAACGTGTTCATCACCGATCCCAATTATGAGAATGAGATAGCCGGAGGCGGCTTGTTTGTCTCTTTCGGGAAAGTTTCGGATGCTTTGGCGGAGGTGCAGTTGAAGATACAGGTGCGTAATGCGACAAAGAAATCTTTCACCGGTGTAGTGGAATACACCTTGTTACAGCCGGATGGCACGCAGGTTGCATATCTGAATGATAAGATTCAAGTGAAGGGCGGTAAGGCAATCACTTCTTCCGATAAATTACTGGTGAAGCAGCCGATGCTTTGGACACCTTCGACGCCGACACTATATAACCTTTTGGTACGAATTTTGGATAAAGACGGGAATGTGGTAGACGGCTATCGTCGCCGTGTCGGAATCCGTAGCATCGAGTTTAAGGGAAAAGATGGCTTCTGGCTGAACGGGAAGCCGTATGGAAAGCCATTGATCGGAGCGAATCGTCATCAAGACTTTGCTGTAGTCGGCAATGCTGTCGCTAACAGTATTCATTGGCGGGATGCCAAGAAACTGAAAGAGGTTGGGATGGAGATAATCCGTAACGCCCACTGCCCGCAAGATCCGGCTTTCATGGATGCCTGCGACGAGTTAGGGTTGTTTGTCATCGTCAATACGCCCGGCTGGCAGTTCTGGAACGATGCGCCTGAATTTGCCGAGCGTGTATATAGCGATATCCGCAATGTCGTACGCCGCGACCGTAACCATCCTTGTGTCTGGCTGTGGGAACCGATCCTGAACGAAACCTGGTATCCGGCGGACTTTGCCAAGAACACTCGCGATATAGTGGATGCCGAATATCCTTATCCATATTGTTATAGTGGGAGTGACAGCGAAGCGCGCGGACACGAGAACTTCCCGGTCTATTTTGCCCATCCCGCCAATATGCAGGATGCTTCGAAAGAGATCGATCCGACAAAGACCTATTTTACCCGTGAATGGGGAGATAATGTGGATGATTGGAGTTCGCATAATTCACCCAGCCGCGTAGCCCGCAACTGGGGCGAGCAGCCGATGCGCGTACAAGCTGAACATTATGCCTCACCTTCCTATCCGGTGACCAGCTACGACGTCTTGTATCAACAGCAGCCGCAGCATGTCGGTGGCTGTCTTTGGCATTCGTTCGATCATCAGCGCGGCTACCATCCCGATCCGTTCTACGGAGGTTTGATGGATGTCTTTCGCCAGCCGAAATATTCATATTATATGTTTATGGCACAGCGTCCGGCAGTGAAGAACGATCAGCTTGCCGGAAGCGGTCCGATGGTCTATATCGCACACGAGATGACGCCGTTCTCAGGTAAGGATGTGACGGTTTATTCGAACTGTGACGAGGTGCGGCTTACGTTCAATAAAGATGGAAAGACCTATACTTATAAGAAAGACAAAAACCGTCAGGGAATGCCGTCTCCGGTCATAACTTTCCCCGATGTCTATGATTTTATGGTAGACAAAGCTCTTTCCAGAGCAAGAAAGCAGGACGATGTATATCTGCTTGCCGAAGGACTGATAGACGGAAAAGTCGTTGCTACGCATAAGGTCGTTCCTGCCCGTCGTCCGGAAAAAATCCTGTTATGGGTAGATAACGAAGGGACAGAGCTGAAAGCCGATGGCTCCGACTTCGTTACGGTAGTGGCTGCTGTTGCGGATAAGCAGGGAAACATCAAGCGTTTGAACAATTATAATATCCGTTTCTCTATAGAAGGGGAAGGGCGTATCTTAGGTGGTCCGGATGTTTTGGCTAATCCCGCTCCTGTCAAATGGGGAACGGCCCCTATTCTGGTTCAGTCTACCTTGAAGCCAGGTAAGATACGGATCACTGCCAGTGTCTTGTTTGAAGGTTCGCAGATGCCGGTAAGCGGTGAACTGGTGCTTGAATCGAAACCGGCCGCATTCCCGCTGGTCTATAACACCGAAGACGCATCCCGTACCTCAATGAGCAGTGTTTCCGCCGGACAATCGGCCACATCGAAAACCGATGCCGAACGAGAAGTGGAACGCCTGCGCAAGGAATTGAATACCTTAAAGTTGAAAGAGGTGGAACGGCAACAGTCGGATTTTGGAGAATAAGAAATAATGACGTAAATATGAATATCCGACAGCTCGGTTATATTCGTGAAACATAGCACGCAGAGGACGCATCCTTTTTTATTCTGTCATCTGTGTGCTGTGTATTGAAAAATGTTACCTTTGTGAAAATTGATATTTGTATGAGGTATCTTTTGATTATATGGATGATGGCATTTTTGTGTGGCTGTGCCGGTAAGAGCACGGATAACGAAGTCTTGCAAATTGACCTCAATGCGGAACATTCATCCATTCGATTAAATTTAAAGGATATTGCAGATGTTACATATATAAAACTTGCAAGCAATACCGATTTATTAGTTAGATCAAGAGCTTTGGTTTGCAATGAAAATTATATACTGACCAAAGGGGGTGAAACTGGTGAGATTCTGATGTTTGATAGGGAAGGACAGCCGGTCCGTAAGTTTTCTCATTATGGGAATGGCCCTCACGAATATAATTATATCACCAATTTGCGTATGGATGAAAAGAGAGGGGAGATTTATGTCCATGATGTTTTTTCCCGGAAGATCGTTGTTTATGATCTGAATGGCGAATATATCAGGGAATTTGCTTCTGGGGATGCGCGTTTCATTTACAATTTTAATGATGATGCTTTTCTCGTTTACAATACGGAAACGAATCGGGTAAACTCTGATCTGAAACCTTATTTCTCGATTCTGGCTAAGAATGACGGGGAAATCCTGAAGAAAATAGAAGTTCCTTTTTCTTCTGGTAAGAAATATGATTTGACGGTGACTAAAGAAGGTGATGGCGGTCGTTTTTCATATACAGCCATGCATCTTCCTGTTGTAAGAAATTCGGAAGGTTATATTTTGAACGAACTTTCGTCGGATACCATCTATCAGTATTCATACGATGGGGTTTTGACTCCGGTTATATTGAGAACACCTGCAATTAGCTCCATGAGTGCCCCTGTTTTTTTACAGTATGGAATTGAAACAAGTAAATATGTGTTCTTGACTCGGATTTCTGTAGATGAAAGCAATGAACGGGATATGTTTCCTGAAACCAACTGGGTTTACAACAAAGAAAATGGAGATATAAATGAGTATGAGATAAGGAATGATGATTATCCGGATGCAAAAATAGTTTTGAGCTCTCATCTTGTGAATTGTGATATGCAATCCGGTTATGGCATATCCCGGTTTAATGCCGATGAATTATTAGAGGCTTATCAGGAAGGGAAATTGTATGGAGAATTAAAAGATTTGGCATCCTCTTTAAAAGACGAAGATAATGATGTCCTGATATTGTATAAATTCAAATAACGGCGTAATGAAACAAGGATTATTTGCATTAGGGCTGTCAATCGCCCTGTCGCTAATGGCAGGTTGCCAGCCACAGAAAAACGGGTGGAAGTTGGTATGGGAGGAGAACTTCGACCAGACGGAGCATTTTGATGAGGCTTCGTGGAGTAAGATTCCACGCGGGACATCGGATTGGAATAACTATATGTCCGATTTCGATTCTTGTTATGGGATGCGCGACGGTAACCTGGTCTTACGCGGATTAGTTAATTACAGTTTGCCGGCGGATACGGCTCCTTTTATCACTGGTGGTGTTTATTCAAGAGGAAAAGTCGGCTTTTCCGACGGGCGCCTGGATATCCGTGCAAAGCTCTACGGGGCAACCGGAGCCTGGCCGGCGTTCTGGCTGCTGCCGGAAAACGAAGGCTGGCCGGAAGGCGGGGAGATCGATATCATGGAGCGTTTGAATAATGATACCATCGCTTATCAGACCGTTCATTCTGCCTATACGCATATATTGGGTATAAAGGATAATCCGAAGCAGGGTGGGATTGGGCCGATAAACCGTGACGATTATAATGTCTACAGTGTAGAGATGTATCGCGACAGTCTTGTTTTCTTTATCAACGACACCCGGACTTTTGCTTATCCCCGTATCGAGACAGACAAAGAAGGGCAGTTCCCGTTTACCGATAAGAAGTTCTATCTGCTGCTTGATATGCAGTTGGGTGGGAGCTGGGTTGGCGCAGTCGAACCTGCTGATCTGCCTGTCGAGATGGAGATCGATTGGGTGCGTTTCTACCAGAAAGAGAAGTAGATATAAGTATTTATCAGATATTAAAAAAGCTTTTCGTTTCTTACGGGAGGCTTTTTTATGTGCTGCAATTGATCGTTTACCTGATAAACATAGTATCTTTGACGCTTGTTATTAAGTTAAATAGATACAGTTATGTTAGATATACAGTCTATCCGGAAGGATTTCCCTATCCTGGATCATAAGATATACGATAAGCCGCTTATTTATTTCGACAATGGCGCGACGACTCAGAAGCCCCGCTGTGTGGTGGAGAAGATAGAGAGCGGCTACTATAATGTGAATGCCAATATCCATCGCGGTGTCCATTTCCTGAGCCAGGCGGCTACGGAAGCACATGAAGATGCACGTCGGACTGTGCAGCAGTTCCTGAATGCCCGTTCTTCCAACGAGATCATCTTTACGCGTGGGACGACAGAGGCGATCAATCTGATTGCTTCCAGTTTTACCGACGAATGTATGTCGGCAGGCGACGAGGTGATCGTTTCCGTGATGGAGCACCATTCCAATATCGTCCCCTGGCAGATACAGGCGGCCCGCAAAGGTATCGCGCTAAAAGTGATTCCGATGAATGAGAAAGGCGAACTCTGTATGGATACATTCCGCAGCCTGTTTTCGGAAAGGACGAAGTTGGTTTCCGTTACGCATGTTTCCAATGTGCTCGGTACGGTCAATCCGGTAAAGGAGATTATAGAAGAAGCGCACAACCACGATGTACCGGTGCTGATCGACGGTGCACAGGCCGTTCCCCATCTGAAGGTGGACGTGCAGAACCTGGATGCCGAGTTCTATGTCTTTTCCGGGCATAAGATATATGGTCCGACCGGTATCGGTGTCCTATATGGTAAGGAAGAATGGCTGGACAAATTGCCGCCGTATCAGGGAGGAGGAGAGATGATTGCTTCTGTCTCTTTCGAGAAGACGACTTTCAACGAACTGCCTTTCAAGTTTGAAGCCGGAACGCCGGACTATATCGGTAGCACGGCGTTGGCAGAAGCCTTGCGTTATGTAGGTCGTTTGGGAATGGATAATATAGCAGCGTATGAAGATGAACTGCTCCGTTACGCAACCGAAAAATTGAATGCAATTGATGGTATGCGTATCTTCGGACAGGCAGCCCATAAAGGGGCGGTTCTCTCTTTCCTGGTCGGCAATATCCATCATTATGATATGGGCATGTTGTTGGACCGTCTGGGCATTGCAGTCCGTACGGGACACCATTGTGCCCAGCCGCTGATGCAGGATTTAGGGATCGAGGGGACTGTTCGCGCCTCTTTCTCGTTCTATAATACAAAAGAAGAGATTGACGTTTTTGCCGCCGGTATCGAACGGGTACGGAAAATGTTTTAATAGAGGGAATCGTTTTTATGGTGTTGTATTATCTGAAGAAATATCCGGTCTCGCTCACGATCGTTGCAGTTGTGATCTATCTCTCTTTCTTTAAGCCGCCTTCGTTAGAGGTTAGTAAGGTTGTGGGGATAGACAAAATCGCACATATCTGTATGTATGCAGGCTTGTCCGGTGTATTGTGGCTCGAGTTCCTGCGCAATCACCGTAAATACGACGATGTGTTGTGGCATGCCTGGATTGGGGCGGTCTTATGTCCGATCCTGATGAGCGGTGCGATCGAACTCTTGCAGGAATACTGCACTACATACCGTGGGGGCGACTGGTTCGACTTCCTTGCCAATATCTGCGGTGTTACGCTCGCCACACTGTTTTCCTACTTCGTCCTTCGTCCCTGGATGATGAAAAGAAAGATCGGGACTCGTTAGCTTATATCATAAAAGTATGTTACATTTGTATTGTATCTAAACATGGAGGTTTTATGACTGTATTAGAATTACAAAAACGGAAAAGTTGGGCGTTGGAAGTGTTGCAGACTTGCAATAGCGAGGAGGCCGTTTCCTATATGGAAGCCCTTGCCTGTAAACTGATCAGAATGGAAAAGCAGGAACTGAAACGTCCGAATTGTTTTACTTTGGAAGAGGTGAAGGAGATGTTGAAGGAAACTAACCGGGATAAAGAAAATGGCATTTTTGTCTCAGAACAGGAAATGCGTGATTTCTTTCAATCTTTTCGCTAATGGAGATTCGGTCGAGTAGGCTTTTTAAGCAACAAGTAGCAGATTTGCTTTATTACTTGAAAGCAACTTATGGAAGACGTGTAACTCTTCGTGTCAGAGATGAGATTGAAAATAAGATCTTTCTTTTGAAATCATTCCCGGATATGGGTACTGTTGAATTACTTTTGGAAAAAGAGCCCCTGAACTATCGTTATCTTGTGATTAAGCATAATAAGATTATTTATACTGTTGAAGATAATTATATTTTTATCCATCTCCTATGGGATTGTAGACAAGATCCTCAACATTTAATAGATTTGATAAAAGCAGTTGATTAACTATGTTACTACCCTACTTAGAAGCAAATCGTATAGAAGCCGGATGTGATGAGGCCGGTCGTGGATGTCTGGCGGGTTCGGTGTTTGCAGCAGCAGTGATCCTTCCTCCTGATTTTCATAATGAAGAGCTGAATGACAGCAAGCAGTTGAGTGAGAAGAAACGTTATGCACTCCGTCCTGTTATTGAGCAGGAGGCGATTGCTTGGGCTGTCGGTATTGTTACCCCCGAAGAGATTGACAAGATCAATATACTGAAAGCCTCTTTTCTGGCTATGCACCGGGCGATCGAACAACTGAAGGTCAAGCCTGAACACCTGCTGATCGATGGAAACCGCTTCACGCCCTATCCCGAGATCCAGCATACGACAGTTGTGAAAGGCGACGGCAAATACCTGAGTATCGCAGCCGCCTCTATCCTGGCAAAAACCTATCGTGACGATTATATGGACAGCCTCGACCTGGAATATCCCGCTTACCACTGGAAAGAGAATAAAGGCTATCCGACGAAAGCCCATCGCGAAGCCATTCGGGAATGCGGGATTACTCCGTATCACCGCAAGACATTCACCTTACTGCCGGAACAACTTACACTGCAATTCTGAACCGGAACAGTAATTTAATTCTTCCGGAGCAAACCCTTCAATCGTTTGTTTATTCCGCATAAGCATTGAATTGTATGTTATAAAGAGTATGAGAGGTTTGGGCTCACCCGATAATCATTGGGGATAACCACAAGGATGAGGCAAATTATACAATAACCCTCTTTTTGGGCGTTTTTCTATTTCGTCCGAAAAGTTGATCGATTTTAGATTGACTCTTTTCACGGTTTTAATCTTCTTTACTGACAACAGATGGAGTGAGGTGCGCAAGTTATCTGAAAAAGCGTACAATTTGATTACCAAAAACAGAAAATATCAGCAAAGTGATAAAGCTTAACTCCTGGAGAATCGAATATTTGAAAATAAAACGGACGGCGTTCCAAATATCTCAAGGAAATTTAGGGCCTTTTTTGCCCTAAAGATGGTCCTCTTTCCAATTACGACCGTCCTAATCGTCATTACGACCGTCCTAATCTTCGCGAGGTGCCGAGTGCACTACACATTAGCACGGTCGTAATGGCAAAGAGGACGGTCATAATGACTAAAAACACTCAAAAAAGGAGAAAAAGTCCCTTTTTGAGATCAAAAAAGCGGATTAACATTTGTTTTATTTCGGATGTCTTTCGAACCGGAAAAATACGTTTTTTACAATAAGCCCCCTCTGCCGCAGGCTCTCTTTTGCCAAATAATGAATTTATTTATCCCCAATGATTATCGGGTGAGCCCTTGTTTGTCTCCGCCGCATCCCGCCATAGCGAACAATAGCATGATTAAAATTGGATTTACGTTTTTCATATCTCATGGATTTAAGAAGTTTATTTTTGCTTATACTTGATCAACATGATTACAGGATTGTCATCCTCTTTCATTGTAGAAGCAATTTCTTTCAGTCGACCTTTCAACCACCCTTTCTGATAATCATTAACCAATTTTGAAGCATCTAAGGATTGGCAAGAGGGGATTTCCCTATTTAATGGTTTTGACTTAAAAGATACTTCTTCATTCTTTGTATAATCTTTGTTATATACTTGATATTGAAAACAGGTATTCTCGTACTTGTCGTACATTACATCCTGATAACCACTTCCCTTTATGAATATTGCCAAAAAGCAATAACGCTCAGTTAACATAAGTGGGAAAAGAAAACCTTCCGGATTCATGGATTGAATAGACGGTGTCCGTACTATGAACGGTTTCATTGTAGATAAAGATGAATATTTGTATAATGTATCTGCTGATGCTTCCAACAATACATAATCGTCAAGATAAGGGACTATAGGATAAAAAGTATTGGGCTGGAATACATAAGTCATGCCACTTTCATCCGTAAATCGTGTTACAACTGATTTTTTCTCTTTAAATGGAATCTGAATTTCTTTTGTAATATAGCCTTCTTGCTTGGATATTAACATAAATGACTGTCCTGTATAAAGATCGGCAGTCGTGTTTTCATTAAAAGAATCATGCACGATCAGATGTTCTTGGTCAAAATCATATACATTATAAAATATCTTATTTTTGTCGGTTGCCAACCTACGTTTGAAATTCCCCTCCAAATCATATATCAAAATAGTATGTGAATATGAATCACAAACAAACAATTCATTGCGATTCTCATCCAAAGTAATGCTCGATATACTATTGTATTCTTCTCCACCTTGTCCTCTACGATTAATGATTCTCAAAGCTTTCCCGTTTCGATCATAAATAAAAATATCTCCATCGTTTTTCTTGTTTGTAATAATCAACAAATTATTACTTACTGCTCGTACAATACCTTGGCAGACAAATTCATCCGTTGTTTCCAACGGAATATATTCCACATCCATAAAGTCCTGTAGAACCAGTTCTTTCTTCGGATAGTTTGCTGTGACATCCACCGTGATGAGATCCTCTGTCGGTGGTTTACTGTCTCCGCATCCTGCCAGTGCGAACAGGGTGGCGATTAGGAGGCTGTTTATTTTTTTCATAACATTGTAGATTTAAGACGTTGAATAATAAATTACTATTTTTACGCAAATCTACTTTAATTAAGTAGAAGCATGGCGTTTCTCTGGTTAAACGTTGTTAATGGACGAAAGATTGGGAGCGCGGGATTACTCTTGTTTATACTTGACCAACATGATTACGGCATTTGCTTCCTCATCCAATCCGGCGGCAATTTCTTTCAACCGGCCTTTCAGTTGGCCTTTATCGTTGGCCTCGATCAGATCTGCCGCTTCTAAAGATTGGCAGGTTGCGATCTCTTGATTGACAATGCCATTGAAGTTTAGTCCCAATGATACTTGCTGCTTGTTCGAATAATCAGCATTGCATAAAGTATATTGGAACAGGGCGTTTTCCTGTTTATCATATACCAAGTCGGTACTCGGGAATCCTTTAAACGTTTTGAAGTCCACTTCTTTCTTCATGGTTCGCATGAAATAATAGCGGTCGGTAATGACGGTGGGGAAGAGAAAGACTTTCGTTTCCATCGCGTGTATGGAAGGAGTCCGTGCGATCAAGGGCTTTATGTTGCCATCCGGAAAATAGCGGTAGATGGTATCGGACGATGTGTTTACAAGTGACCAATCCGTATGGTTGGGGAATGTTAGATGGAATTCAGGTGCGATAACGAATTCATCCTTTGTCACGACCGGCGTTTCCATTTCTTTAGACGGAATCTGGATTTCACGGGCGATGCTACCGTCTTGCTTGGAAATGAGGATATGGCATGCCTGCTCGCTTTCTTTCGGTGTCCAATATTTCTTATAACTGATCAAATGGTCCTTGTCATAATTGAACAGATCGTCATAATGGCTGGTGTCTGCATATTTGAAACTTCTCTTAAAGTTCCCGGACAGGTCGTACACCAATATTTTCTTTGTTCCATAGTCTGCGACAAACATTTCCCCTTTATCTTCATCCAGGGCGATGTAGGTGGCGAATGAATACTCTTCGCCGCCTTGCCCCATACGGTTGATCTTTTTCAAACCTTTACCGGTCTTTCTGTCAAAAACAAAAATATTCCCGTCATTTTGGTTCGTTACCAATAAGATATCCTTACCGATCGCTTTCACAACCCCTTTAGTTACAAATTCATCCGTTGTTTCCAAAGGAACATATTCCACATCCATAATATCCTGTAGAACCAGTTCTTTTTCCGGATAATTAGCTGTAACGTCAACAGTAATTAGGTCGTCCGCCGCTTGCTTGCCACCGCTGCATCCCGCCATTGCGAACAGGGTGGCTATTAAAAGAATGTTTGCTTTCTTCATCACTTTATTTTTAGTTTATATTTTCTGTTCCGTATGTTATTTCTTTTGCTTTACCAACATAATCACCGGATTGTCTTCTTCATCCAACCTTGAGGCGATTTCTTTCAATTTGCCATCTTTCAGTTGGCCTTTCTTGTAAATCTCGACAAGCTGGGATGCATTTAAGCTGGCGACGTTTTCGACGTCGCGATTAATTGGTTTCGCTGTCATGGCTACAGGTCTTTTTTCTGCATAGTCACCATTGCATACGGTAACTTGATAGATGGCTTTTTCTTCCTTGTCGTACATCAGTACATCCGCAAAGAATCCGTTACCCTTTTCGAAGTTAAATACATTTTTAACGGCTTCCATAAAGTCATAGCGGTCGGTATAAATACCCATATAAAGAAAAACTTCAGGTGTCATGGCCTGTGCAGAAGGCGTTCTTACAATAAAGGGACTTAATGTTCCATCCGGTGCATAGTTATACAAAGTATCGGCTGATGTTTCAATAAGTGTACATTTGCCGTGGCTCAGGCGTATTTGGTAAGAATAATTTGCTACAAATCCATCCCCATTAGTCACAATCGGTGTGTTGATCGTTTTAAAAGGAATAAAGATTTCCCGGGTGATACTTCCATCCTGTTTTGATATAATGACATGGTACGATTTGCTTCTATCTTTTCCTTTATTATGATAATCCGACATATCGTAGCCAATCAAATTAGATTTGTCATAATCAAAAACAGATAACACTTCCCGATCAAGATTCAAACACCGTTTGAATTGTCCGTAAAGATCGTACACTAAGATTTTATTCCCCATCGATATTACGAATATTTCACTATTACTTTCATCGAGAATCATCCCATTAATCCTTGTATATTCTTCCACCCCTTGTCCTTGCCGGTTTATCTTCCTTACTCCTTTACCGGTTTTTCTGTCAAAAATAAAGATATCCCCGTCATTATTTCTGTTTTTCACCAATAAGTATTCTTTTCCTACATCCTGTACTGCCCCTTGTGTAAGAAACTCGTCATTGGTTTCCAGCGGAATATATTCCACATCCATAAAATCTTGAAGAATCAGTTCTTTTTTAGGATAGCTTTTCGAAACGTCAATGGTAATCAGGCTGTCTGCCGATTGCTTGCCATCACTGCATCCCGCTAATGTGAGCAGGAGGGCGATTAAAAGGATGCTTGTTTTCTTCATGGTATTATCAAATTGAATAGATTACGATGTTTTCGCAAATCTATCCAAATAAATAAGATACGAATACTTTGCAGCGGTTAAATATCATTAATGTACGGAAAGATTCCGAGTGTCAGCCGTTGGAAGTCAATTGTCTTATAGTTGGACCTCAATTTTAAGCTTACCGCCTAATCCACGCTCAACTATATCATAGAGTGTTTTGAGGGTAATATTACCGCCATCGTTCTCGACTTTTGAAATAAAAGAACGCTTTTTCTCTACACGTTCAGCAAGTTCAGCTTGTGTCATTGCTTGTTTTTCACGTGCGGCCCTGATCTTTACACCAATGCGAAGAGATTCCAAATCCCTTTCAAGTTGATTGCGTTCCGGAGTTCCCACTTCGCCATAATAACGATCCTTTATCTGATCTAATGATGTTGTATTCATATTTTATTCTCCTTCTCTTTTTCGTTATAATATTCATTCTTTAAGCGTACAGCTTTGTTAATTTCGTCAGCTGGTGTCTTTTGTGTTTTCTTTTGAAAGCCACTTAAAAGAACGACCAATTTGTTGCCATCAAAAAAGCAAAAGATACGGAATATATTATTTCCTAACTGTACTCGAATTTCAAACAAGCCGTCAGTACCTTCAATATACTTTAAGTAAGTGATAGGGATACGGTCTATCTGCTCAATAATATCTAATACTTTAATGATTTTAGTTCTGACCTTAGGAGATTGTTCTCTAAAGAAATCATCAAAGTAAGATTTGTATGTAATGACTTCTCTTGCTTTTTTCATTGAGCAAAGGTAATTTATAAATGACATTTAAGCAAATGAAATGAGTATTATTTAGAGCAAAACCCTTCACCCGCTCCTGCCACATATAAATTAATGTTTATGCAGGAAAAGGTGAAGGGTTGAACAGTTGGGATATCTAAATAATGTTTTTGTTTATGCCTGTTCCTTTGTCCGGAAAGCCAAAGCGTACATGCGCATTTGTTTGACCATGGCTACCAAGCCGTTCGAGCGGGTGGGGCTGAGGTGTTCTTTGAGGCCGATCTTTTCAATGAAATAGAGGTCTGCATCCAGTATTTCCTGCGGAGTATGGTCGGAAATAATGTTGATTAACAGGGAGACGATCCCTTTTACGATCACCGCATCACTCTCGCCTTTGAACAGGATTTTGCCGTCAACGTAATCTGCCTGCAACCAAACGCGGCTCTGGCAACCTTCTATCAGGTTGCTTTCGGTTTTGTACTTTTCCTCCAAAGGGGGAAGCGAGTTACCAAGGTCTATCAGTAACGCATACTTGTCCATCCAGTCGTCGAAGTCTGAAAACTCTTCGATTACCTGGTCCTGAAGTTCATTGATTGTCATCTTACTATCTAACTTTTAATTTTCAACTTTCACCTGTTATACACTACTTCGAGCACTGTCTGGCCGACAGCTTTCAGTACGTTTTTGTCTATATTGCCCATGTTGTCGTTCTGCGTATGCCAATGGTCGCGGAAACCTTTATCCGACTGCGGGTCATAATTGATAATGTCTAAACAAGGGATGCCGGTTTCTTCGATTACCGCTTCATGGTCGTCGGTTACGCCGCCACCGCTTGCATTGATAAAGTATTTGCCGTAACCGAGATTACGAGCCGCTTCCCATACTTCGTCCACATAGCGGGCGGCATAGCGCATGGAGATATATTCTTTATAGAACACTGCGTCTTTGGCCCCGACCATGTCGAGCAGAATGCCGAATTCGGCTTTGTAGTTCGGCTTATGCGGGTTCTTGCCCCAGAAGCGGCTGCCGAGGCACCAAGTATCACTGGTATCGTTGTATTTTTCTTTTGCAAATTCGGGCGTTCCGTAGTCTTCCGCATCGAAAAAGATGATGTCCACGCCAATGTTTGGTGCTTTCATACTGAATTGGCGGGCAATTTCCAGCAGGACGCCTACACCGCTCGCCCCGTCGTCTGCTCCGTCGAGCGGCTTACGGTGGTTGGCCGGATCGGGATCATGATCTGAATAAGGACGTGTGTCCCAATGGGCGAAAAGGATCATGCGCTTGTCGCTGTCCGGGTTATAGGCGCCGATAATGTTACGCGCCTCCAACGGAGTCCCGTCGTAGGCGGTGAGTGTCATTTCCTGTTCGTAGACCTGTGCGCCGAAACGTTTCAGTTCGGATACTAAATAGTCTCCGCAAGCCTTGTGTGCCGGCGTGTTAGGAACCCGGTGGCCGAATGAGACCTGTTTATCCACATACGAATAAGCACTGTCGGCATCAAAAGAAGGTGCCGATGCCGCCGTCGTTTTCTTTACTTCCGTCGCGGGTTCCGTCGTCTCACCGGAACCTTTCTGACCGCATGCAAACAGGGCCATCGTGCATAATAATAAAATTAGTTTAGTCATATCTTGTCGTTTATATCTTATTGTTAGAGGCGGATTGCGCTTTGTTCATGATACGCAACAGGTTGCCTCCCCATATTTTGGCAATATCGTTTTCCGTATAGCCTTCTTTGATCAGGCGGACAGTGATGTTTATCAACTCGTTGCTGGCGCGGCATCCGATCAGTTCGCCGTCTCCGTCGAAGTCTGAACCGATGCCTACATGGTGGATTCCGATCAGGTCGACAATGTGGGTGATGTGGCGGATAGCATCGCTCAGGGATGCCTTTTCGGCGTCTTCATTGATAAATCCTTTGTAGAGGCATACTTGTACCACGCCGCCTTGTGCCGCTAATGCTTTCAACTGTTCGTCCGTCAGGTTGCGGGGATGGTTGCAGAGTGCACGGGCGGAAGAATGGGAGGCGATAATCGGGTAGGCACTGGTTTCCAACGCATCGTAGAACGTGCTTTCTGCGGCATGCGAAATATCGACCAGTATGCCGAGTTCATTCATTTTGCGGATCACATCTTTCCCGAAAGGACTCAGTCCGTTCCATTCCGCTTCGCCCCGTGCCGAGTCGCAGATATCATTGTTCCCGTTGTGGCAAAGGGTTATGTAAGAAACGCCCATGTCGCGGAAGCGGGTGATGTTTTCGAGGTCTTTGCCGATGGCGTATCCGTTTTCCAGGCCCAGCATGATTGCTTTCTTGCCGGCTGCTTTCAGAACGTGTACTTCCTGAGGCGTATAGGCGATACACATACGGGGACGGTTTATATCCATCTGCCGGTGTATTTCCTGCAGGCGGTTTATCGCGTAGTCGGTTGCTTTCTGCAACGATGCGGTGTCTCTCGGCCCTTGCGGGATGTAAGCGACCATGATGGCTGCATCTATCAATCCCTCTTCCATAAGGGGAAGATTTACTTTGCCGCCTTCTTTATGGCCGATGTTGAACTCGCCCGGGAAAATCATCGGGGTGTCGGTATGCGAATCGAGCGTCACGTTCCGGTGATGGATGCGTTTGGCTTCTTTGAACAGGCGGGACGATTCGACGTGATGCCTGAATAGTTTCAACATCTGTTCGTCATCGTTAGCCGCCATTGCTTCGGGATGCCATTGTACGCTGAATATCTCCTTTTCAGGATGTTCCATTGCCTCGTTGATGCCGTCGGGAGCTGTTGCCGTCGCGATAAATTCGGACGCAGGCTCTTTGATGGCCTGATGGTGGAAAGAGTTGACCAAGAGTTCCGGCGCTCCGTCCAATATAGTGCTGAGCTTGGAAGTGCTGTCGCTAAGCGTGACGGAATGGGATGCCTGCTCACGGGGAAGCGTCTGGCTGTGCTTCAGCAGTTTTAGCTCGTGTTGGGAGTGGATATCCTGATAGACGTCGCCGCCGAATGCTACGTTCAGTATCTGGTGGCCGCGACATATTCCCATAACGGGCAGTTGGTGGTTCGTAGCCAGACGGAGTAGAATCAGGTCGTATTCGTCCCGGTAGCTGTCCACATCCTGCAGAGCCGGGATCGGTTCTTCCTGCATGTAAAGCGGGTTGATGTCGCCGCCACCGCTCATGACCAATCCGTCCAGTCCGTTAATGATAGCCGTCAATGCTTCGATATCCGTGATTACGGGAACTAAAACCGGAGCGCCTCCGGCTTTCAAGACTGCCTGTACATACGTTTCGGCTATACATGAAAGTCCGTCTTTCCGGTTAGCGGATATTCCTATGCGGGGAGGTTGAAGACGTTCTTTTTTCGGTATATAATTATCAACTTCCCTGTAGAGGGCCTCTAAATTCGGACGGCGGACTTTCATAGAATTATGAGTTATGAATTATGAATTATGAAGAAATAGTCGGATGGGCATGCAATTTTAGTTTCATGCCCATCCAACTGAAATTGCATGCCCATGGGATTCTTTACGCATCAATATTCGCATACGTAGCATTCTCTTCGATAAACTCGCGGCGTGGACCAACATCTTCACCCATCAGCATGGAGAATATCTGGTCTGCTTCGGCTGCGCTGTCGATTGTGATCTGCTTCAGCGTACGGTTTTCCGGGTTCATGGTCGTGTCCCACAACTGGTGGTCGTTCATTTCTCCCAAACCTTTGTAGCGCTGTGTATGAATCTGGTTCTCATTACCTCCGCCATATTTGTCGATAAATACCTGGCGTTGCTGGTCTGTCCAGCAATACTCTTCGATCTTACCTTTCTTACACAAGTAGAGGGGAGGAGTAGCCAGATAAACATATCCGTTTTCGATCAACGCACGCATGCGGCGGAAGAAGAAGGTCAGGATCAGAGTGGCAATGTGGCTTCCGTCCACATCGGCATCGGTCATGATGATCACCTTGTGGTAGCGCAGTTTGCTCAGGTTCAGTTCCTTTGGGTCGTCTTCGGTTCCGATGGTCACACCCATTGCGCGGAAGATGTTCTGGATTTCTTCGCTTTCGAAGATCTTGTGGTCCATTGCTTTTTCCACATTCAGGATCTTACCGCGAAGCGGCAGGATTGCCTGGAAGTTACGGTCGCGTCCCTGCTTGGCTGTACCGCCTGCAGAGTCCCCTTCGACGAGGAACAACTCGCAAAGGGCGGCGTCTTTGGACGAACAGTCTGCCAACTTGCCGGGAAGACCGCCGCCTGTCATCGGTGACTTGCGCTGTACCAGTTCGCGTGCCTTACGGGCAGCCTGGCGTGCCTGGGCAGCCAGGATTACCTTGTCGACAATAACCTTGGCTTCTTTCGGATGTTCTTCCAGGTAATAGCCTAATGCTTCGCCGATAGCCTGGTCTACCGCGCCGGTCACTTCGTTGTTCCCTAATTTCGTCTTGGTCTGCCCTTCAAACTGGGGTTCCGCTACCTTGATCGAGATAACGGCTGTCAGACCTTCGCGGAAGTCGTCACCGGAGATTTCAACCTTTGCCTTTTCCAGCAGTTTGGAGTCGTCCGCATACTTTTTCAGTGTACGGGTCAAACCGCGGCGGAAACCGGACAGGTGCGTACCTCCTTCTATGGTGTTGATATCGTTTACATACGAGAATACGCTTTCGTTAAACGAGGTGTTATACGTCATGGCCACTTCTACCGGAATACCCTGTTTTTCCGTTGTGATGTGGATCACGTCCGGGATCAGCTGTTCTTTGGAACGGTCTACGTAACGGACAAATTCTTTCAAACCTTCATCGGAATGGAATGTGTCGGATTTATAGCTGCCGTCCTCTTTCGTGACGCGTTTGTCTGTCAGGGTAAGCGTGATACCTGCATTCAGGAAGGCGAGCTCACGTAGGCGGGTGGCCAGAATCTCATATTTATATTCTGTTACGGTAAAGATGCTTCCGTCCGGCTTAAACATGATCTTTGTTCCTGTCGTGTCGGTTTCGCCGATAACTTCGACGGGATGGAGCGGCTTGCCGCAAGCAAATTCCTGCATGTGGATTTTTCCGTCGCGGCGGACTTCTGCTCTCAGGTAAGTGGAAAGTGCGTTTACACAGGATACACCTACGCCATGCAAACCTCCGGATACCTTGTAAGAGCCTTTGTCAAACTTACCTCCTGCATGGAGAACGGTCAATACAACTTCAAGCGCAGAGACGCCTTCTTTCTCATGAATATCTACCGGGATACCACGGCCGTCGTCTGTTACCGAGATGGAATTGTCTTCGTTTATCACTACTTCTATTCGGGAACAGTATCCGGCTAATGCTTCATCAATAGAGTTGTCAACAACTTCGTATACCAAATGGTGCAGGCCTCTTTCGCTGGTATCGCCAATATACATGGACGGTCTTTTACGCACTGCCTCTAACCCTTCAAGCACCTGAATACTGTCCGCAGAGTACTCTGTAGAAGTATTCTTAATTTCTTCACTCATGAGTCTTTATCGTTTAAAATCTGTAATTATCTGTCTGTCTAAAAAAGCTAACAAATATAGTGAAAATAATTGACTTAGAAGGTATGGATAGTGTGAAAATAGTCAAATGTGGAGATATAACAAAAAAAGAGACAAAGTTCAACTTTGTCTCTTTCTAAAAGGTAGCCCGTGGGGGAATCGAACCCCCCTTTCAAGAATGAAAATCTTGCGTCCTAACCGATAGACGAACGGGCCGGCGGTTTAAAAAAGCCGGGCTGATTAATTAGTCCGGCTTTATACTATATAAAGTATAATACCTTTATTATGCCAGTCCGTTAACGTGTTTTGCCAATTTGGATTTCAAGTTGCCGGCCTTATTCTTGTGAATAATGTGTTTTTTAGCAAGCTTGTCCAACATAGAGCACACCTTCGGATACAGAGCCTGAGCTTCGTTCTTGTCTTCAGTAGCACGCAAAACCTTCATTGCATTTCTTGCAGTCTTTGCATAATATCTGTTATGCAGACGCTTTGCGTTGGTCTGTCTGATTCTCTTAATAGATGACTTGTGATTTGCCATTGTTAGCTATTCTCTTTATTTATTCTTTAATCCTGTTTATTGTAGCCCGTGGGGGAATCGAACCCCCCTTTCAAGAATGAAAATCTTGCGTCCTAACCGATAGACGAACGGGCCATCCTGTCAAAGTTCTCACTTTCAGCTCTCTGGGATTGTTGATTTCCCGATTGCGAGTGCAAAGATAGATGTTCTCTTTAAACTGGCAAAATATTTGAAGGGAAAATATATAGAATCTTTCGCATTTAACATCTATTTCGAACTCATGTCCTGCAGGTGAATTTCCAATGCGTTGACTGAAATGTTTATTTCCCAGATACATACGCATAGTGAGGCGGCCAATAGCAAGAGTCCGACTCCGAATATCCAAGCTGCGATGATTTGCCAGGAGATGTAGATGAAAAACATCGATATCACGCAAAAGAGCAGGCTGAGCAGTCCTAATATTTGCATGGAACGCGTCAGATACAACCGTTTCCGGAGGTTGGCAATCTGTGCGACATTTTTCGGATCGTGTGTCTGCTGGTGCTTTTCTTTTAACGTACGCACGAGGCTCGCATACGAAATGAACCGGTTTGTATAAGCCAGAAGGATAAGCGAGACTGCCGAGAAGAGCAACGACGGAGTGGTAAGCGTAAGTTCCTGCATATTATATGTACTTTATAATTTAGTAGTTTGTTATGTAATAAAACAAAGCGGAAAAGGAAAATGTTGTAACTTTGCTATCCAAATAACGGTGATATGTTGTGTAAAACGCGTGGGATTGTCCTGCATTCCATTCCATATAACGATAAGTACTCTATTATATATATGTACACGGAGGCTTTCGGACGTGCTTCCTATCTGGTTGCCCGCAGCCGGGGAAAGAAGTCGTCTGTCTCGAAAGCGCTCTTTATGCCTCTTTCGGTTGTGGAAATGGAAGTCGAGCATCTGAATAAGCGTGATTTGCACCGCATTCGTGAAACGAAACTTTGCTATCCGCTTACGGAGTTGTTTTGTAATCCGGTCAAGAATGTACTTGCGCTTTTCCTGTCCGAAGTCCTTTTCCGGGTGGTGAAGGAGACAGAACCGGATTCGCGGCTTTTTGAATATCTGTATGAGTCGATACAACTGTTGGAGCTGTCGGATAAAGGGGTGGCGAATTTCCATCTGGTGTTCTTGCTGCGGCTTTTATATTATATGGGGATCTATCCGAATGCGGATTCGTATGTGGCAGGTTCCTGTTTTGATATGCTGAACGGTGTGTTTGTCGAGCATATTCCGATGCACCGCCATTATCTGAACCGGGAGGAAAGCGTGGTCTTTGCCCGGTTGCTGAAGATTAGTTTTGAAAATATGTCCTTATATTCTTTTTCCCGTCAGGACCGCGTGAACGTCATCAGCCGTATTCTTGAATATTATCGTTTGCACCTGCCGGATTTCCCCGAAATAAAGTCCCTATCGGTCATGCAAAGTCTGTTTGATTAACAGATTGCTCCTCCAAATACTTGCCAGTTTGCGGAAAAGGTTATACTTTTGCCCGCACTTACAACAAAAAGGGCTCTGTAGTTCAACGGATAGAATAGAAGTTTCCTAAACTTTAGATCCGAGTTCGATTCTCGGCGGAGCTACAAAAAAGGCAATCATTTTCTGATTGCCTTTTTTGTTACCAGTAGAATGGTTCGAATGTAACCCGATCTCCATTGAGGAGGCATTTTAAATATCTGTCGCTAATTCGGACATCCTCGTAATAATCAGTCCCATTTGCATACTCTACATAGAAAGAATCAAAAAAGTTGTCTTCCCAATCCCAGTAAAAACTTGTTTTCAGTTCGTCGGTCATACCATTGGGATAATAGATAATTGTAAAATCCTTTCCTGTATGGTCATCATAGAAATCAAGCCGTTGCTCGCATTCGTATCCATCATTATTTGTATAAAAATCAACCCAAGTATTATTGCATAAAGCATCGGTTGCCCAACCGTAGTCATCGTAATACGGATCATCCTCACAACTGTTGAATAAACAGAATACTGACAGCAATAACAAAAAACCGAGTATATTTTTCTTAATCATAGTCCCATACATTTATATTCAAGAGACAAAGATATGAATAAAAACTATATGCTACTCATTCCGGCAACTCCTCTTCTTTTTCCTCTCCCCATTCCCCATTATTGAAAATGCTGATCTGGAAGGTGTCGTCGGATTCTGAACGGCTGTAGAGGCGGCCTTTGTAGCGGATGATTTTGTTTTGTTCCGGTAGGATATTGTCGATTTGCCGCTCACGGATCAGTTCATCGCTTTGGGCGATGGCGGAGAGGTGGACGGATATTTTGTTGTCGGTCGCTGGAATGAAGGTGTAGAAAGAATGTGTTTTATTTACTATCCCAATATCTTCGCTCTTGAATATATATGAAAGGGTTTGTTTTTTCAATGTCTTGATCCCCAGGCCGGTTGTGATGTCCAGCTGATTGGCTACCCCGTCGATCTCCATATCGAATTGTTTGAGCTCGTCGGAAACCGAGTCGGTAGCCATAAATTCGATGCGGCTGACAATGCGTTCCAGAGTAATGTCTTCATTGATTTCATCGGTAGCTCCTATTTTTAGGGGCAGTGCTCCATAGAATGTATCGGAAACGTTATCGAAAGAGAAAATGGAATTGGATAATGTTGCCGTTTTTGAGTTATGTGCCAGGAAATAAAATGTATAATCCCCTTGCGGCAGGCTGTCGTAGACAATACCGAAGTCGATATCTTTGTCTGAGGCATCGCAAACGAATTGTTTGTTTTTGACATAAACGGGCGCATCCGCTTCTTCCGTCTTTTGATATACAGCATATTCAATAGTAGTACATAACTCCTTCAATTCTTTATCTCCCTCTGCTTTTGACACCGATGGTTCCGGTATTGTATTATCGGGCATACTGCGGGTGGCGGGAAAAGACACGACTTCTTTTTCCATTTGAATACTGAATTGGACGGGATAAATTTCTTTTTCCGGATTAACGACTTCCTCGAGTGAGGGATTGTTACTACAGCCTGTCAGGTAAAGCACACAGGCAAGTGCATATAACACTTCTCTTTTCATAGCTAAGCTTTTTGTTGTTTCTAACGGAAGCAAAGGAAACATAAAACTTTAGAAATAAAAAATATTTGCAGATAAATTTAAAAAGAAATTTTATATTTGTCGAATAGACACAATGTAGTAACCTTAAAAATAAAGAGAAACATGGCACGTCCTGTAACATTATGTACGCTGCAGTGGGGAGATCTCCCGCTGGAAGTTGTTTGTGAAAAAGCAAAATCATTTGGTTTTGATGGTGTAGAGTTGGGTTTGCCTTCCCATTTGGATGTTCGGAGGACAGATCCCGAGTATTATCAGGGTATCAAGGCTATGCTTGATAAACATGGTTTGAAACTGTTTTGTATCTCTAACCATCTGATCGGCCAGGCTATTTGCGATAATATAGACCAGCGCCATAAATCGATATTGCCCGATTGTATTTGGGGAGACGGTGATCCCGAAGGTATTCGCCAGCGTGCAGCCGAATATATGATCCAGGCTGCCCGTGCCGCTAAAATGTTAGGTTTGAATATCGTAGCCGGTTTTACCGGCAGTTCGATCTGGCAATGGCTTTATTCTTTTCCGCCTGTTTCCGATGAAATGATAAATGAAGGATATGCTGATTTTGCACGGCGTTTCATACCGGTTCTGGATGCGTTCCAGGAGTTGGGAGTTCGTTTTGCTCTTGAGGTCCATCCTTCCGAGATTGCATTTGATACCTATTCTGCCCGGAAAGCGCTTGAGGTAGTCAATTACCATCCGGCTTTCGGTTTCAATTATGACCCGAGCCATCTGGGATACCAGAGTGTTGATTATGTTGATTTCATCAACCAGTTTTCCGACCGTATTTTCCACGTTCACATGAAAGATGTGTATTGGAGCGATACGCCTAAGCAGATCGGTGTTTTCGGTGGTCATTCGACGTTTGGCGATGCTCGCCGCTTTTGGAATTTCCGCAGTCTGGGACGTGGCAAAATCCAGTTCGAGGAGATTATCCGTGCCTTGAACGATATCGGCTACCAGGGACCGCTTTCAGTCGAGTGGGAAGACAGCCGCATGGATCGTGAGCATGGCGCTCGCGAATCCTGTGCTTTTGTGAAGCAGGTCGATTTCGAACCGTCGGCCCATGCTTTTGATGCCTGTTTTGAGAAATAAGAAGTGGTGTTCAGAAAAGAAAATAAATGCGATTCTTGCCGATACCGGTAAGAATCGCTGTCTTTAAAGCGGTTTTTGGCGTAAAACTTGCCGATAGCATAGTGTATCGTGGCTTACTGCGCAAGATAACTATAAAGCAATTTTGGATTACTTTCAAGTCCGGTATGCATAGCTTTTGTTAATTGTTAAATGATACAATAACCCCCTTTTCCGGTCATTTTTCTATTTCGTCCGAAAAGTTGATCCATTTTTGATTGACTTTTTTCACCGTTTCACCTCTCTTTTTTGACAACAGGCGGAGTGAGATGCCGGGGGCATTACAAAAAGCGTGCAGTTTGTTTGCTGAAAGGCGCAAATACTGACAAAGTGATAAACCTTAACTCCCGGAGAATCGCTTGTAGCAAAATAAAACGGACCGCGCTTCAAATATCCAAAGGAAATTTTGGTGGTTTTTTGCCCTGAAAACGGTCCTCTTTTCAATTACGACCGTCCAAATCTCAATTACGACCGTCTAAATCTTTGCGGGCTGCCGAGTGCACTACCTATTGGGACGGTCATAATGGCGAAGAGGACGGTCGCAATGGCAAAGAACTCCCGAAAAAGAGGAAAAAGTCCCTTTTTGAGGCTGAAAAACATGATTAACATTTGTTTGCTTTCGGGGGCGTTTTGGGGCTTTGAAAAGAAATTTTGTACAATAAGGTCATTGGAAAATTAAAGAATACCATTCTAAGGTTGAAAGAGAATTTTCTAATATGAATTTGAATAAAAGTGATGTAGTTCGTATATGAATATTTTGAGAAAAATCAATCAGGTGAGTGGAAGCTTAAAATATTATCAAGGTAAGCAAAATCGAATGTCCTTATATGTACAGATAGATTTGAAAAATAGGTATCTTTGTCGTTAAACGAAATATAAGTAGCGATGATTTTATGTTTTTTGTTTTAATTAGTATGATGTGTATGATTATGGAAGACTGTAAAATTCAATTATTATTATCAATTATGAGTAAATTGCCATCTCAAAGTTTATTGTATGTTGGTGATTATATTAATAATGCATTTAATGATGGTTGTATTCTTGATATTAAAAGATATTTGTCAGATATAGGCGTGTATAAAAATCAATATGACTATTGTTTTAAACTGTCTTCTGATTGTATACTTTATTTAGAACAGAAACTAATAAAAGACGATAGTCTTATCGATTATTTTTGTCATTATGCTATTTTGCATGATAATCGAATATTGCTAAAGGTATATGATGGACACATCTTTTCTATAGATAAGTCATTAAATATTTCATGTGATTTGTTAGATGAATGTGAAAATGGTGGTTTGACTATATATGAAGAAGAGTTTAATGTAAATGTGATATAGCATGAAATATCTATTTTATGATTATTTTTATCATGATGTAGTGATAAAAAGTTTATTATGTAATTTTGCTGATGTCGAAAATAGTAATTCAATTCAGTTTGTATTAAATATTTGTGATGCTGATGTTGAGGATGATAACTTGTTGGATTTTGAAACGCAAGTAAAGTGTGTTTTTAGAAATGTGCATCGTTCTTATATTGATTTACATCATAATATAGTAGGTGATTATTATATATCATCTTCCGAAATAAATGATAAAGATCCGATCTTGATAGAATATAAAGAGGAAATGAAGAATTATATTTCAATGGAAAGATTGTGTAAATTGAAATGTTATTCTATTTTTACTAATGGAGGATGTGTTAAAATAATATCAGAAAATGATGTTGAAATAGTAAATAATAGTTTGTGATTAAAAAAGTACGGATCATAATGAAATTGGAAAATTAGAATGATTAAGGATTAATTTATATAAGTATATATGGAAATTTCTATTAATTGCTCTGTGCTTTCTGTTGAGTTTGACAAAACATCAAAGCGTGAAGATTTGGATATTCTGGATCAAAAGATGAAAGAATTTTTCTTTAAAAAAGAATATCTTGAAAGTGTTGCTCAATATGATATTAGCTTGATCTGTGTTAGTCCTGGATTTCAAAATTTTTTTAACCCCAGAAGACCTAAATATTATAAAGATAAATGTATGAAGGGTCTCACTGTGGAAGAAGTGCGATTAACAAAACTGTTTTCTTGTGAATTAGTGTTGAATTATGATGCTTTTATTGTGTCTGATAGAAAAGAGGGGTATAATATTATTGCAAATACAGTGATGCGGTTTCTTGAAGAGCTAAAGTATCCAATAGCGATAAAGAAATTCGACAAGAAAAGATTTAATGAAGATATGAAAGCATTTTTTATCCAGATGGGGTGTAATATTTAGTTTGCGGAATGAAATACGGTCTAAATTCTGGAAATAGTATGGAATAAAGAAATAAAGATATGAAAGATGAAAGAAGAAAGCGAATAGTAACAAAGATAGGGGATGTTTTTTGCTCAGAAATTGATGGCCGATATAAAAGATATTTCCAGTATATCGTTAGTGATATGGAACAACTGAATAGCTCTGTTATCCGTGTGTTTAAGACACATTATCCAATGGATAATAAGCCGGAAATAGATGATATAGTGAAGGATGAAGTTGAGTTTTACGCCCATACAGTGTTAAAATCTGGAGTTGTGTATAATGCCTGGTATAAGGTGGGGAAATCAAAAGATACAGGCAGTGAAGAATATAAAAAAATTTTGTTTGGAACTGCGCAAGAATGCATAGTTCATTCTCCGACAGAAATAGAATGGGTAGATCCTGCTGAAAATTGGTATGTCTGGCATATAAATGAACCTCATATACGGATAGGAAAGCTTACTAAAGATATCCAACCTGTAGAGATCGGTTCTGTGATGTCCTATCTTGATATAATTGATCGTATGCAATATGGCCGATATACATTCAAATATAAAGGCTATAAAGATAAGTGATTATTTGTGATATTTTAAATCATTTATTAGGCACAGTCTGAAAATATAAAAGCGATTGCACTTTCTGTTATAGAAAAAGCGATTACTCCTGGAATATTAAAATGCTATTGATAATCAAGTAGGTAAATAGAAACATGAAAACTAAACAGTAAATAGTATGAACTTTTTTGATTATATGTATTGTCGATTATATTGGTGGAATACTAAGATGATAAAAGAGAAAAAAACTCCTACTTTTTATTCAATTGTAGGACTTTCTGTTTTTCAATCTTTTGGGATTATTCCTATTATGGATATATGTGGAATATCTATTGGAAATTCCACGTATATTAATGCAGTCTTATCTATTTCACATTTTTATTTGGTTTTAGGTATAATCGTATTAATTGTAGATTTGATTTATTATAATAAGAAAAAGCGCAAAAAATTATATACAACATTCGCTAACCTTACTGTTGATAAGAAGAAAAAACTGGATATACTTTGTCTGTCTTATATTCTAATTATCATTGTCTCAAATATATTGTTAAGTAATTATATGAGATTTAGATACGAAGGATGATAACTTAATTTTGTGAATGGACATAGGATATCGGGACAACTTTTTCCATTCACTTCGGCGTATAGTAGTTTGCTGTTCATGGCTCTCTCTTTTTGTTTCAAAGGACAAAATTGTAAAAATATGGCATATCAGGAATGTATATTATATCAACTCATTTGCCGATTCTCTGAAAACAAAGTTGAATTTTGTCATTGTTTATCATTTTATAGTCCCTATCTTTACAAAGAAACCATAAATAAGCAATGGCATGAAAAACATATTCCTATTGATTTTTCTGGTAGTCATCAATAATCCTTTGTGCTCCCAATTTGTGATGTCTAAAAGCACATCAGATAGAATAGAGGGAAAGCTGAAAAAAGAAATTCTGGATAAAGCGTCTCTCCGTTGCTGGTATGAATTTACCCAATATTGTTTGAATGAGGGGGTGAAAGAACAGGTGGTTGATACTTTTACTTTGGATATAGGACCGAAGTATTCTGTGTATTATGATCAGAACCGTATTATGCGGGATTCTCTGGATAGGGCTGAGGGTGAAAAGCTAAGACCTCGTGTCAAGTTGATTAGGCAACATATGACAAAAGGGGAAATCGATGCTTTACGTGGGCAAGGCGACGGGAATTATCGGGAACTGCTGAGCAAGGGAGAGACTGCCGTGTTGTATAAAGACAGAAAAAGGCAGAAAGCGACCATCATAGATGGTTCTATTACTGAAATGTATAAATGTATGGATGAGATACCTCTCCAATCATGGGAGTTGAAGGAAGATACAATGACCATTTTAGGCTATGTCTCCCAAAAGGCGGAAACTACTTTTCGAGGTAGGAGATATGTTGCCTGGTTCACACCGGATATCCCATTACAAGATGGTCCCTGGAAGTTGTATGGATTGCCGGGACTTATTCTAAAAGTTGTGGTTGACGATGGTCTATTTATCTTTCAGGCGATTGGGCTCCAAAAACTGGACTCTTTTCCTATTACGATGAACAAAGACCAATATGTGACGACCGACAGAAAACAAATAAGGAAGTTAGCGTTTAAGAAAAACAATAAACGACATTTTTTAGGTACTGACGGTACTTTCTCGATGAGTTTCGAAGCTGATAAACGTATATTTGACGAACTGGAGCGGGAATGAAGTCCCGGTGTGTACTATATTGCCTTTTTCTGGTATCTTCTTTATCTTCACAAACCCTGATCAGAGGAACTATTACGGATAAGAAAGCCGGACAAGCCGTAGATGCTGCGACTGTCAGTCTTTATGCGCTTAGGAGTAATCGGATTTTGGCTTATACCCAATCGGATGAAAAGGGGGAATATCAGATTGTTTATAATGGGAAACAGGATAGCCTCATTTTGGCGGTTGCGGGTTTTAACCTAAAGAAAGTGGTAAAAGATATTGCAAATGAAAGCCAGACGATTAATTTCGTGGTGGGGGATGAGGTGATTTCAATTAAGGAGGTCATTGTGGTTGCTCCAAAAATCAATGAGTCCGGAGATACACTGAATTATAATGTGGAACGATTTACGGACGAGACGGACCGGACGCTGAAAGATGTACTCCGGAAGATGCCGGGGATACAGGTCTTGGATAATGGGATGATTCTTTACCAGAATAATCCGATCAACCGTTTCTATATAGAGGATATGGATTTATTGAAAGACCGGTATGGGATTGCGACCAATAATCTGAATCCGAATGATATTGCGACTGTGCAAGTCCTGCAGAAACATCAGCCGGTCAAAGCACTGAAGGACTATGAGCCTTCATCTGATGCTGCTATAAATCTGAAATTAAAAAAGTCGGCCAAAGGTGTCGTTCTGGCTACCGCACAATTGGGGGCTGGGGCTTCACCGTTATTGCTAAGTAATGAACTGGTGGGCATGTATTTCTCTAAAAAGATACAGGATTTGGCTGTTTATAAGGGAGATAACTCCGGGAGGGACGTTACCGGCGAATTGAATAGCTTATATAGTTTGGAGCCGGAAGTCCGAAACTTGGATATTTTCCACGTTTTAAAGCCAGCGTTACCGGCAGTGAGTCAGCAGCGGTATCTTTTTAACGATGCGCATATTGGAACGGTGAATCATTTGCAGGCATTGAAAAACCATTATACTTTAAGTACGAATGTCCATTATGCTTATGACGAACCGAAGAGGGAGAACAGTACGGAAACTGATTATTACCTGCCGGGCGACAGTTGTTTGAAAATAAGGGAGTGTAACTTTTCCCGATTGTATCAGAACCGGATGGATGCCAATGTGGAACTGAACGCGAATACGGATGATTTCTATTTGAAAGACCGGATTAAGGCGGAAGGACGGTGGGATAAGGAAAACGGCCGTATTTTTACCGGTGACTCGATTCGTGAGCATCTGGATAATCCTATATATGGACTTAGTAATCAGTTTGAATGGGTGAAAACGAACGAGCAGCATATGTTTAAGGTAACGTCGTTTGCCGGTTATAAAGATATGTCGCAAACATTGGAGGTTTCTCCTGTTTTGTATGACGGAATATTGCCGCCTGCCACATCGGAGATGGCTTGGATGAAACAAAAAGCCCGGATGAAAGATTTTACTGCGGCCAACTCGTTTACGTATGGCCGGAAAGGGGCGGTGGTGCAAAATTATTCATTGGACTTTAATGTCCGTATCCAACATTTGAAGAGTAATCTGCTGCTTGTGGATAACACGGTGGAAACGGCTGGAGGAGACTCGCTCTCGAATGACCTGAAACGGGAATCGTATGAATGGAAACTTCATCTTGCGCATAGTTTTACATTAGGGTCTAACACGAATTTCCATCTGTTTTGTCCGGTTCGCTATCTGTTGGTCCGTGAGCGGGACAATATAGTCGGAGAGAAGACGCATGCTTCCCATTATCTTTTTGTGGAGCCGTTTCTGGTATTGGAACAACGGATTTCGGCTTATCTGTCTTCTTCCTTAAATTATTCGTTTTCTCAAGAGGTTTCGGGAATAGAAGAGGCTTATACCGGAAGTGTCATGACTTCGTACCGGGAGCTTTTGCGGAATGACGGGATACGCGACCGGCAGAAGCAACATACGCTTTGGTGGATATTGGATTATAAGAGTCCGTTTTCTTCTATGTTCGGTTCTTTCACGACTTATTATACGCATACGCGTTCTCGTTTGCTGAGCGAATATCTGTATGAAGGAATTTTGATGCGCAAGTCGACATTGCAGCATCCCAACAATATCCAGTCGCTTTTTTCTGACTTTGTGATAGGAAAAGACCTGGATGCGATAAAATCTTCGTTTTCGTTGAAGGCCGACTACCGTTATAATCGTTCTTTACAGATTTTGCAAGGGATGATTTCCGGTTATCGGTCTCATGCCGTTTCGTTGGGTGGTTCGTTTCATGCGAAATTGAATCGAAAAGTAATCTTTGATTATAAAATCCGGGGAACATGGAATAAAAGCCTGTTTCAGGAGAGCGAGTTGCCTGTTGCTCCTGTCTGTTTACTTTCCCAGCGGTTATCATTCAACTGGTTACCTGTTAAGGAATTGATCGCAGGCTTGTCGTGCGAGCATTTCTACAATGACGCGATTCGTTCCGGAAGCCGCAATATGTGGTTTGCCGATCTGAACCTGTCTTATACCTTGAAAACAGTGGAGTTCCGTTTGGATTATACGAACCTCTTTAATACCCGTCGGTATGTATCGACTGTCTTTAATGAGACGGGGCGCTATTATACCGAGTACGATTTACGTCCCGGAGAGATATTGCTCAGGGTACGTTTTAAGTTGCTGTAAACTTATACATTCTTTCGCATATCTCTATGCAAAGTATTATATTTTGTTATGATCAAATAATATCTTCCATTACCGCCGAAAGATATATGATTAACAAAATTGTCAGTTTTGATATTCTATCTCTGTTCAAGATTAGCATAATGAAAGAGTGAATGGATAGGATTTAAACAAAAACAACACGCTGCTCTTTTGTCAATCCCTTAATTATAACTACTTTTGTGGCTGAAGAAAAAGTAAAAACTAAAGTATGAAAAAGATTAGAGCTGCCATTGTTGGATATGGCAATATTGGGAAGTATGTATTAGAGGCCCTGGAAGCTGCTCCTGATTTTGAAGTAGCAGGTGTTGTACGTCGTAATCCGAATGATATTCCGGACGAATTGAAAGGGTACACTGTCACTGATAATATCACAAAACTGGATAAAGTGGACGTTGCTGTTTTGGCGACTCCGACCCGTAGCGTTGAAACGTATGCCAAAGAAATCCTTTCTTTAGGTATCAATACGGTGGATAGCTTCGATATTCACGGAAGTATTGTCGACTTGCGCCGTTCGCTGGACGCTGTGGCCAAGGCTCATAATACCGTGGCGGTAATCTCTGCCGGATGGGACCCGGGAAGCGACTCTATCGTTCGTGCGTTGTTGCAGGCTATCGTTCCGAAAGGCATTACATATACAAACTTCGGACCGGGTATGAGTATGGGACATACGGTTGCCGTTAAAGCGATCGAAGGCGTAAAGGCTGCCCTGTCTATGACAATCCCGATGGGAACAGGTGTTCACCGCCGTATGGTTTATATCGAAGTGAAAGAAGGATATGAATTCGATAAGGTTGCTGCTGCTATCAAGGCGGACGACTATTTTGTACACGACGAAACGCATGTGATCCAGGTCGATTGTGTGGATGACCTGAAAGATATGGGACATGGTGTAAACCTCGTTCGCAAAGGCGTTTCCGGTAAGACACAGAACCAGTTGATCGAGTTCGACATGAAGATCAACAACCCCGCTCTTACTGCACAGATTCTGGTTTGTGTGGCCCGCGCAAGCTTCAAGCAGCAGCCCGGCGCTTACACGATGATCGAATTGCCGGTGATCGATATGCTTTATGGCGACAGAGAAGACTTGATTAAACACCTTGTTTAACAATTAGAAAAGATTATGCTTGATTTTATTACCTGGACGGCTGACCCCGCCATCTTTTCCATTGGTTCGCGTGAAATACGCTGGTATGGATTGGCATTCGCCATCGGATTCCTGATCGGTTACAAGATTGTGGAGAAGATGTGGAAAAGAGAAAAACTCAATCCGGCATGGATCGACTCCCTGCTGATTTATACGATGTTAGGGACTGTCATTGGTGCCCGCCTGGGACATTGCCTGTTCTATGCTCCGGAATATTATCTTGCCCACCCGATCGAAATACTGAAGATATGGGAAGGAGGACTCGCCAGCCACGGGGGAACGTTGGGTATAATTATAGCTGTCTACTTTTATTCCAAGCGGGTCAGTCATCGCAGTATGCTTTGGACATTCGATAAGCTGGTTGTTCCGACCGGCCTTGTTGCGGCTATGATCCGTTTGGGTAATTTGATGAATCATGAAATATACGGACATCCCACCGACTTGCCGTGGGGTTTCCGCTTTATTGAGAATTTACACGCCTGGAAAAGAGGGGCGGAGCCTATCTTCACCGTTCCCAGCCATCCGACACAGCTTTATGAGGCGGGTGCTTATTTAGTGACGTTCGCTATCTGTATGTGGCTTTATTTCAAAAGGAATGCCTGGAAAAAGGAAGGACTTATCTTTGGCGTATTTATGATTTGTGTATTCGGTTCGCGCTTTTTCATCGAGTTCCTGAAAAACAATCAGGAAGAGTTTGAGGCTAATATGATGCTGAATATGGGGCAGTGGCTCAGTATTCCGTTTGTTTTAGCCGGGATCTACTTCGTATGGCGTGCACTGAAGAAAGGAGATGTGTCTCCCAAGTCTTAACTTTCAATTTTCAATTTTCAACTTTCAATTAACAAGATGTACAAATTAAAAGAAATAGCAGATAAAGTTTACTACGTAGGTGTAAACGACCGGCAGAAAGCTCTTTTTGAGAATATGTGGCCTTTGCCTTACGGTGTGTCTTATAATTCCTATCTGATCGTGGACGAAAAGACGGTCCTGGTCGATACGGTGGATGTATGTTATTCCGATATTTTCCTGAAAAAGATTGCGGATGCACTTGACGGACGTTCTTTGGACTATCTGATCGTGAACCATATGGAACCCGATCATGCGGGCAGTATCCGTTTGTTGCGCCAGCAATATCCGGATGTGCAGATCATCGGGAACAAGCAGACTTTCGGAATGTTGGCCGGCTATCATAACATTACAACCGGGTTGTATGAAGTGAAAGAAGGCGATACGTTGAGCATAGGCCGTCATCAGTTGTCATTCTATATGGCTCCGATGGTGCACTGGCCGGAGGTGATGGTCACTTATGATTCGACGGATAAAATCCTTTTTTCGGCAGATGCTTTCGGGACGTACGGGACATTGGACGGCGGTGTGATCGATTCGGAAATGAATGTGGAACATTATTGGGAGGAGATGATCCGCTATTATTCCAATATTGTCGGTAAATATGGAAATCCCGTGCAGCGTGCTTTGCAGAAACTGTCGGCGTTGGATATCCAGACGATCTGTTCGACTCATGGCCCGGTGTGGCGTGAATATGCGGCAAAAGCGATTGATATCTATGACCGCATGAGCCGTTATGAAGGTGAAGATGGTGTCGCGATCGTATATGGCAGTATGTATGGCAATACCGAGCAGATGGCAGAAGCGATTGCAGCATCTTTAGCTGCGAACGGTGTGAAGAACATCGTGATGCACAATGTCAGCAAAAGCCCCGCTTCTTATGTGTTGAAAGATATTTTCAAGTATAAAGGCCTGATCATCGGTAGTCCGACTTACAGCAACCGCCTGTTCCCAGAAATAGAATCGATCCTCGATAAGATCGAAACGCGCGAAGTGAAGAACCGTCTGTACGGATATTTCGGCTCTTTCACCTGGGCGGGTGCGGCAGTAAAGAATCTGGCTGCTTTCGGCGAGAAGATGAAATGGGAAGTTGTCGGTGTTCCGGTCGAGCAAAAGCAGGCTTTGAATGCTGATAAATATGCAGAGTGCTGGGCTTTGGGAGAAGCAATGGCTGAAAAATTGAAAAAAGAGAATTGAGAATTGAAAATTCTTGGTTGGAAAGAATAAAGATATTACTTTTAGGAACGAAAGAACTAAATTAAAAAAAGCATTATGAGACTAATTATTGAACCTGATTACGAGCAACTCTCAAAGTGGGCTGCCAATTATGTAGCTGCAAAGATTAAGAAAGCTAATCCAACAGCAGAGAAACCATTTGTATTGGGCTTGCCTACCGGCTCTTCTCCTTTAGGCATGTATAAGAACCTGATCGAACTGAACAAACAGGGAGTGATCTCTTTCCAGAATATCATCACTTTCAATATGGATGAGTATGTCGGCTTGCCGAAAGATCATCCTGAAAGCTATCATTCTTTCATGTGGAACAACTTCTTCAGCCATATCGATATCAAGCCGGAGAATGTCAATATCCTGAACGGTAACGCAGAAGATCTGGAAGCGGAATGTGCAGCTTATGAGGCCAAGATGAAAGCCGTAGGCGGTGTAGACCTGTTCCTGGGCGGCATTGGTCCTGACGGGCATATCGCTTTTAATGAACCGGGTTCTTCTCTGGTTTCACGTACTCGCGTTAAGTCTCTGACTACAGATACGATCATCGCTAACTCCCGTTTCTTCGACAACGACGTAAACAAGGTGCCGAAGACTTCCGTTACGGTTGGTGTGGGTACTGTGTTGGATGCAAAAGAAGTATTGATCATGGTAAACGGTCACAACAAGGCTCGTGCTTTGCAGCAGGCTGTGGAAGGCGCTGTCAACCAGATGTGGACAATCACCGCCTTGCAGATGCACCCGAAAGGCATCATCGTTGCCGACGAAGCTGCCTGTGCAGAAATTAAAGTCGGCACATACAATTACTTCAAAGACATCGAGAAAGACAATCTTTGTCCCTGTTCTTTGCTGAAATAAGATTTTTATTATACCATAATAAGTTTTGATTAAGAGTGAAAGGCTGTATCTGCGATAGATATGGCCTTTTTTACTGACTATTTATCTGATTCATATTTTAAATATCCCTTAACTCTGATTCGATCCAGTTTTGTTGTTTTAAGTTGTAACCTCAAATTTATGTCGGCGATGGATTTTATAATCTCTTCAAATAGCTGGTCATTAGTTTCCTGGTCTTTATTCAGACTTTCTATATCATCGTCCATTTCGGATTGTCGGGATAAAATAAGTTTTATCTGTTCTTTAAGCTGAAGCAATTCAGCTTGATTGATAGGTGAAGAGAAGGCATATTGTCTTACTTTTACGAAAGCGCGCATAATATTGATATTTACCTGTACGGCAATAGGAGAGCGTAGTATGCCGGATAACATTGCAACTCCCTGTTCGGTAAAAGCATACGGCATATATCGAGAGCCGCCCCAACTTGAGGTTCCAAAATGGAACCTCAAATGATTAAATTCCTCTTCGGTAAGCTGAAACATAAAATCCGGAGGAAATCTGTCAGGATTACGTTTGACTGCCTTGTTTAGATTTTTTGTTTCCACGGCATAGAGATCAGCCAAGTCTTTATCCAGCATTACACGCTGGCCGCGTATTTCATAAATCTTACTTTCGATAAGTGTAGGTTCCATAGTTTGATATTTATGGTTAAGAATAAATTTATTTGCAGGTAAAAGTATGCAAATAAATCCTTACAACCTATTCTTTCTTAAGCAAAATCAAAAAAAAATATTTTTACTGATTGAACATATCCTTATTGTAGAAGTTCATGATAGAGATCAGCTGATTGTGAGCGATTTGGGCGGGGCTGTCGGGGTTCAGGTCGATGGCGGTGAGATAGTTGTTGAGGGCCTGGCGGACATCGCCTTTCTTGCGGTAGGCATTGCCGCGCAAGTAGTAAG
The DNA here is from genome assembly GCF_003363715.1 of Parabacteroides acidifaciens. GTDB lineage: Bacteria > Bacteroidota > Bacteroidia > Bacteroidales > Tannerellaceae > Parabacteroides > Parabacteroides acidifaciens. Next base: position 30,056 of record NZ_QREV01000015.1, on the reverse strand, counting down.
CTTCATCCGATAAAGCGTTTTTTTCTATGTATTCATCCAACAAACGAATGGCTTCATCTGTTTTACCATCGGTAATAAGTTGTTTAATAGTTTCCATCGTGTAACATTTATAACAAATAAGCAACAAAGATATATCAGATAGCCTTCTATACATTATAATACAGTTTAAAAAAACTGTTTTTTTGTGGCTGATGTACGGTTACGTTAATTATTTGTGTAAGTTTGCACCCGATTTCAAATAGATAAGACGTTATTATGCAAAAGAATCTGGTAATAGTGGAGTCACCCGCTAAGGCAAAAACCATTGAAAAGTTCCTCGGAAAAGATTACAAGGTCATGTCAAGTTACGGCCACATCCGCGATCTGAAGACGAAAGAGTTCAGTATTGATATCGAGCACGATTATGCTCCGCAGTATGTAGTGCCTGCCGACAAGAAGAAGCTGGTCAGTGAACTGAAGTCCGAAGCTAAGTCTGCTGAACAGGTATGGCTCGCATCCGATGAGGACCGTGAGGGGGAAGCGATCTCCTGGCACCTGTATGAAGTATTGGGCTTGAAGCCGGAGAAAACGAAACGTATCGTCTTTCATGAAATTACCAAGAATGCTATTTTGCATGCTATTGAAACACCGCGCGATATTGATATTAATCTGGTGAACGCCCAGCAGGCACGCCGTGTGCTGGACCGTATCGTGGGTTTTGAGCTTTCGCCGATCCTTTGGCGCAAGGTGAAGCCCGCCCTGTCTGCCGGACGTGTGCAGTCGGTGGCTGTCCGCCTGATTGTGGAACGTGAGCGCGAGATTAACGATTTTGTCAGCGAAGCCGCTTACCGTGTGATTGCCAATTTTATCCTGCCCGACGGGACAACGGTACTGAAAGCCGAACTGAACCGCCGTTTGAAGGATAAGAAAGAGGTGGAAGTTTTCCTGGAATCCTGCAAGAGCGCTTCGTTTACCATTGACGATATTACTACCAAACCAGTAAAGAAATCGCCTGCGCCTCCTTTTACCACTTCAACCTTGCAACAGGAGGCTGCCCGTAAATTAGGATATTCCGTTTCGCAGACCATGATGATCGCGCAGCGTTTATATGAATCCGGATTGATCACTTATATGCGTACCGACTCGGTAAACCTGAGTGACTTGGCATTGGGAACTGCGAAAGAAGCTATTTTAGATACATACGGCGAGAAATATTACAAATTCCGCCAATACCATACGAAGAGCAAAGGTGCACAGGAGGCGCACGAAGCAATCCGTCCGACCTATATCAGTAACGTGGAAGCCGGCAACTCCCCGCAGGAAAAGAAACTGTACGAGTTGATCCGCAAGCGCACGATTGCCTGCCAGATGGCGGATGCCGAACTGGAACGCACGACTATTTCGGTCGGAATCAGCGGACAGACGGAACGTTTTGTCGCTGTTGGCGAAGTGATCAGCTTCGAAGGTTTCCTTCAGGTATATATGGAAAGCAACGACGATGATGTGGAAAAGGATAAAGAACAGGACAACGGCCTGCTCCCTCCGGTAAAACTGCATGAAGTCCTGTCGTTGAAAGATATTGTGGCAACGGAACGTTTCACACAGCGTCCGCCGCGTTACACGGAAGCCAGCCTGGTCCGCCGTCTGGAAGAACTCGGTATCGGACGTCCTTCTACCTATGCCCCGACTATCCAGACCATCCAGAACCGCGAATATGTGGTGAAAGGAGATAAGGAAGGTACGGAACGCGCCTATACGGTTATTACGCTGTCAAAAGGAAAGATCAAGGAGGCAGAAAAGACAGAGATTGTCGGTGCGGATCGCAATAAATTGATGCCGACCGATATCGGTACAGTGGTAAACGACTTCCTGATGGAGTATTTCCCGGATGTGTTGGATTATAACTTTACCGCCAGCGTAGAAAAGGAATTTGACTCAGTGGCAGACGGCGAGTTGGTTTGGACAAAAGCGATTGACAAGTTTTATAAGATATTCCATCCGATCGTGGAAGCTACGGCTGCTGTTAAGACGGAACATAAGGTCGGGGAACGTCAGTTGGGTATTGATCCGAAGAGCGGTAATCCGGTATTTGTGAAGATCGGCCGTTATGGTCCTGTTGTTCAGATCGGCGTTGCCCATACGGAGGATAAGGAAGCTCCAAAACCTCAGTTCGCCTCTTTGCTGAAAGGACAGTCTATCGATACGATTACGTTGGAAGAGGCTCTGAAGCTTTTCGACCTGCCCCGTACGATCGGTGAATACGAAGGAAAAGTGATGGTTGCGGCTATCGGTCGCTTCGGTCCGTTTATCCGCCATGACGGCAAGTTTGTTTCCATTCCGAAAGACCTGAATCCGTTGACGATCACTCCCGAAGAGGCGATCACTTTGATCGACGAGAAGCGGAAGAAAGACGAACAGCGTTTCATCAAGAAATTTGAAGAAGATCCGGAAATGGAAATCCTGAACGGTCGTTTCGGTCCCTATATCTCTTATCAGAAAGCGAACTATCGCATTCCTAAGACGGTTACAGACCCGACTGCCCTGACATTGGACGATTGTAAAAAGATCATCGCTGATGCTGCTGAGAAACCGGCGACTGGTAAGAAGACAACACGTAAAAAGAAAGCGTAATAATAAAGATCATAATTAAGCCCTTCAGCCTTCAGACATTCACACACTGTGAGTTGTCCTGAAGGCTGAAGGGCTTTTCTTTTTTGGGGAGTCTGTAAATGATGATTTATGCTTCTATCCCTGTAAATACCTTTAGTGCATATCCGATTAGGAAGCTGAGTGCTGCAACGCTGAAACTCAATACGGCCATTTCGGTAAACCGCTTGCGGAAGCTTTCGCTTCTGGCTACGGAATAGTAATAATTGAACAGGGCGATAATCAACAAGGCGGAAACCAGCATAACGCCTAAAGCCACCAATACATTACTGATAAAGATGAACGGTGCCACCAACGCTATAACCGTGAAAATATATGCGATCCCGGTATAGATCGAGGCCTTTACAGGACGTTTTCCATCCCCGCCTTCCGATTTTGTAGAGAGATATTCGGACGAAGCCATCGAGAGGGCGGCGGCAATTCCTGTAATACTTCCGGTCAGGGCGATTAGTTTCGAATCGCTTAATGCCAGCGTAAAACCGGCCAGTGCACCGGTAAATTCCACCAATGCATCGTTCAGCCCCAACACGACGGACCCCATATATTCGAGCCGCTCCTCATTGATCAGGGCAATAAGTTTTTCTTCGTGCTCGTCTTCATCCTTTGCTATCTGCAGTAATTCCGGATAATCTTTATAGGCGGCATAGCCGTCTCTGGACTCTTCCTCGCTTCCTTCCATCAGCTTGATGGCGAAAGTAATGCCTAAGATACGGGCCAGAAGATAGTACTTTAGGATTTTCCATTTGAAAGGCGCCACATCCTGTCCGGTATATTTCTTCAGGACGGCGTAATGCCCTTTTTCATCGGCAGAGATGCGGAGCAATACATCCCGGTTTGCCGGATTTTTCTCGACGGCAGCTAACTTCGTATAAACAATGCTCTCCGTGATTTCATTCCGCTGAAACCGAAGGAGAGCATCGTATGTTTGTTGATCTATATTCATACTATTGTTTTATACAATCAATGATTTCTGCATCGAATGCATCGGATAGGCATTCTTTCTCAATAAACTCCGGTGAAAGTTGTTTCACATAGTCTATAATGTTGGCTTTTAGCCCGTAAGATCCTAAGATTTCCGTGATGTCGCGTCCGTAAACCCGGCAAGTCGCTTCATCTCCGTAGACCTCCTGCAATTCCTTTTTGGAGAGATGGCCGAGTTCACGGGTGGTGTCGCCCTCGATGGTATCTACAATCAAGGCTCTGCCTCCGGGACGCAGTACCCGGTGTATCTCCTGCATGGCTTTCCGGTCTTCCGGCACGCAATACAGAATGTGGGAACAGATAATCAGGTCGAACGAATTATCTTCGTAAGGAATCTGTGTGATGTCGACTTGATAAGTCGCCACATTCGGATTGAGGTCTGCATCCCGGTAATCGCCCACGTAAGGTGATTGTCTCAGAAAGTCCTTCAAGCCTTTCACCGGAGCGAAATGGAGAACTTTCAGTGGTTTCTCCGTATCCTTGAAGACTTCGTTCCGGATGTACATACAAAGAATGCGGGTCCGTTCCAGAGAAAGGCAATGCGGGCATTTGATGTTCCGGCGCAATCCCAGATTGCCGTGAGAGAGGAAACGGCGGGATGATTTGCCGCAACAGCAACATTCGTACCGGTCCCCTTTCAGTAATACCGCTTCTATTTTATATAGAGCGTAATGGAGGGCGATCCGCTGTCTCTCGCTCACTAACTTTCTGTATAAGCTTTTAATCATTGCTGTCGTCTGCGTATTACATTCTTTCCGGAACCTCGATACCTAACAGCGACATGGCCGACTTAACGACCTTCGCTACGTTAGCGGAGAGGACAAGGCGGAATTTCTTCACTTCCTCGTTTTCTTCGCGCAGGATGGAGAAGTCGTGGTAGAACTGGTTGTATTCTTTTACCAGGTCGTACGTATAGTTGGCGATAAGGGCCGGGCTGTATTCCTTTCCGGCTTCGCGTACGGTTGCTGCATAGTCGGCAGTCATCTGGATCAGGTTTTCTTCCTTTTCGGAGATGTTTGTCGTTGTCGGCAACTGTGCGGGCAGTTCGATACCCTGTTCGGCAGCCTTGCGCAGCACGGAACGGATACGGGCGTAGGTGTACTGGATGAACGGACCTGTGTTGCCGTTGAAGTCAATCGATTCTTTCGGATTGAAAGTCATGTTCTTGCGCGGGTCGACTTTCAGAATGAAATATTTCAGGGAACCGAGTCCGACGATGCGGGCGATGTTTTCGGCTTCTTCCGGTGTCATTTCGTCCAGCTTGCCCAACTCCTGCGAGATTTCGCGGGCCGTACCCACCATTTCCGCCATCAGGTCGTCTGCGTCTACAACCGTTCCTTCGCGGCTCTTCATCTTTCCTTCCGGCAGTTCGACCATACCGTAGGAGAAGTGCACGAGCCCTTTGCCGAACTCGAATCCCAACTTGTCTAACAGGATGGACAACACCTGGAAGTGATAGTTCTGCTCGTTGCCGACAACATAAATCATCTTATTGATCGGGTAGTCGTCGAAACGCAGTTTGGCAGTACCGATATCCTGTGTCATGTAGACGGAAGTTCCGTCGGCGCGAAGCAGAAGCTTTTCGTCCAAACCGTCTTTCGTCAGGTCGGCCCATACCGAACCGTCTTCACGGCGGTAGAAGACGCCTTTATCGAGTCCTTCCAGCACTTTGCCTTTGCCTTCTAAGTAGGTTTGCGATTCGTAATAGATCTTATCGAAGTTAACACCCATCATCTTGTAAGTTTCGTCGAAACCGGCATACACCCAGTTGTTCATCATCTCCCAGAGGGCGCGTACTTCCTTGTCGCCGGCTTCCCATTTGCGAAGCATCTCGCGTGCTTCGGCCATCAGGGGAGAAGCGGCTTCCGCTTCCTCTTTCGTCATGCCGCCTGCTTCGAGGGCGGCTGTCTCTTCTTTCAACTTATTGCTGAACAGAACGTAGAAATCGCCGATCAGGTGGTCGCCTTTCTTGCCGGCTGTTTCGGGAGTGACGCCGTTGCCCCATTTCTGCCAGGCCAGCATGGACTTACAGATGTGGATACCGCGGTCATTGACGATATTGGTCTTGACCACCTTGTTTCCGTTTGCCTTCATGATTTCGGACAGGCTGTAGCCCAACAGGTTGTTGCGCACGTGTCCTAAATGGAGCGGTTTGTTGGTGTTGGGAGAGGAGTATTCGATCATCACTAACGGAGACTGTTCCGTTACAGGCACGATACCGTATGTCGGTTGGCTGTTAATATCATTCAGCAGATCGATCCAGCAGGCGCAGGCGACTGTCAGGTTCAGGAATCCTTTTATCACATTAAATTCGGCAACGGCCGGTTCATGCCCGATGAGGTATTCGCCGATTTCCTGCGCTGTCTGTTCCGGTGATTTCTTCGACATGCGGAGAAACGGAAATACAACTAAGGTCAGATGCCCTTTAAACTCTTTCTTCGTTTTTTGCAGTTGTACCTGGCTGGCGGCAACATCTGCGCCATACAGTTCTTTTATGCCGGCAATGATTGCACCGGTAATCTGTTGTTCGATAACCATATTCGTTCAGTATATGTTCGGATTTATTTTGCCCGCAAAGGTACGGGTTTATTTACAAATAAAAAAGGCATCCTTATGGAGGGTGCCTTTTCCTTTTCGTAAAAATGTAAGACTAACTTACTTAATGAGGTCTGCCAGTTCTGCACCTGCTTTAAATTTAACAGATTTGCGTGCCGGGATTTCAATTGGTTGTTTAGTCTTCGGGTTAACTCCTTTACGTGCGGATTTTTCAGCAACAGAAAAAGATCCGAAACCTAAAAGGGCAACTTTTCCACCTTCCTTTAATTCACTGGATACTGTTTCAACGAAAGCTTCAACAGCTTTTTTAGCATCAACTTTGCTCAAACCGGATTTTTCCGATACAGCACTGATAAATTCTGTTTTGTTCATGATGGTTTGAAAATTAATATATTAAACAAGTTTATTGATAGCCTGAAAAGTTGGTGTCAAATGTAATTCTATTTTAATATATCGCAAAGAAAAAAAGAGTTTTTTTTATTGATTTACTATGTTTTAGTGTTGTTTTGCCAGAAAACTACCAAAATATATTTACCTTTGTCCGTAAATTGATAAATATATGATGAATCAAAATAGCTCGGGATTTCTGAGTAGCATCCCGATGGTTACGAAAAACCTTATCATTATTAACTTGCTTTTTTGGGTAGCGAGTCTTGTTTTACCAAAGGTCGGAATCGACCTGGTCCAGCTGTTCGGACTGCACTTTCCGGGTGTGACGGATTTCTATCCGTTCCAGTTTATCACCTATATGTTCATGCATGATACCCACTCGTTTGCACACGTGTTTTTCAATATGTTCGGTGTGTATATGTTCGGGCGTGTACTGGAGAATGTCTGGGGACCGAAGCGTTTCCTTATCTTTTATATGGTGACAGGTATCGGTGCGGGGATTGCGCAGGAATTGGTTTGGCTCTATTCCGTTCACTCATTCGCAAGCGCCAACGGCCTTACGCTGGCGCAGTTGGTTGCCGGTGATCCTTCGTTGAATTATCTGATTACGATCGGGGCTTCCGGTTCGGTGTTCGGTATTTTGCTGGCTTTTGCCATGCTGTTCCCGAATGTGCCGCTTTATCTGATGTTTATCCCGATTCCTATCAAAGCTAAATACTTCGTGATTTTTTACGGATTGGCCGAGTTGTTTATGGGCGTAGCCAATAATGGCGGCGACTCTGTTGCACATTTCGCACACTTAGGCGGTATGTTCTTCGGTTATTTCCTGGTTCGGTATTGGAAAAAGAATGACTTTAACAATGGGCGATATTTTTAATCTCAAGCAGACCTTCAATTCCGGGAATATCCTGGCGAAGCTGATCTATATCAACGTCGGCCTGTTCGTCGTGATACGGTTGACGAGTGTGATCCTGATGCTGTTCAATCTGGGCGGATTCCCGTTTTTGCAATATTTGCAGATGCCGTCGTCTCCTGACCTGTTGTTGTACAGGCCCTGGACGATCTTTACCTATATGTTCACGCACTTCGACTTCCTGCATATCCTGTTCAATATGCTTTGGTTGTACTGGTTCGGCGGACTGTTCCTGAATTTCTTCAGTGAACGCCAGTTAGGCGGCCTGTATTTGCTGGGCGGTATTGCCGGCGCGGTGTTGTTCCTGTTGGCTTACAATATATTCCCTTATTTCCGCAGTGTCGCCGCCTATAGCTATTTGATGGGGGCTTCGGCTTCGGTGATGGCGATTGTTTTTGCCGTATCCTTCTATCGGAAGGACTTGGAGATCGGCCTGTTCCTGATCGGAAGGGTCAAACTGATTTATCTGGCTCTGTTCACCTTCGTGATCGACCTGTTGGCCATTACTTCTACGAATGCCGGCGGCCATATCGCCCATATCGGAGGTGCCCTGTTCGGCATCTGGTTTGCCATGCGGATTAAGGAAGGAAAAGACCTGACAGCTCCGATGAACCGCCTGATCGACTGGGTGGTGAATCTGGGAAAACGAAAACCGAAGATGCGTGTGACTTATAAACGTGCGGAGACCGATTATGAATATAATGCCCGTAAGAACCGCGAAACAGCAGATCTGGATGCAATATTGGACAAATTGAAACGTTCTGGTTACGAAAGCCTCTCGGCCGAAGAAAAGAAAAAACTATTTGATGCCAGCAAGAAATGAGCGAGCGGTTTAAAGCGATCAAGATCCTGTTTAAGTCTGTAGTCGGAACAGCCAATGTGATAGTCATCCTGCTGTTCATCGCTTCGGCTTTCTCTGACAGGGTTTCACCGGACAGGAGTGTGTTTTTCTCTTATCTGGGCTTGGGATTTCCTGTGCTTTGCATCTTGAACCTGTGCTTTGTCATTTATTGGCTGTTTCTTTGGGAATGGCGTTTCGTGTTGATCGGGCTTTGTTCGTTTCTGATCTGTAAAGGGCCTGTCACCCATTATTTCCCGTTTCATAATAAAGTGGAGGATGTCCCGAAAGAAAACGTGCTGAAGGTCTTGACATATAATGTGATGGCTTTCGGATATAAAGATCACTCCGAAGATTCGCCGAACCCCATATTAAGGTATATCGCCAACTCGGGAGCGGATATTGTCTGCTTGCAGGAATACGCAGTCGGGACTTCCGACCGGTTCCTGACAAACCGGAAAGTAGCCAATGCCCTGAAGATGTACCGCTACCGCTCGATTTTACCCGTCGGGAGATCCGGAACGCTTACCTTTAATATTGCCGTGTTTTCCAAATATCCGATATCCAAGTCCCGCAAGATCAAGTATGAAAGCTCGTTCAACGGTTCTTCCATCCATGAACTGGACATAAACGGGAAGAAGCTGACCTTGATCAACAATCATTTAGAGTCGTTTAAACTGACGACGGAGGACAGAAGTCATTATTCCGCTTTCATCAAGAATATGAATTCGGAAACACTCGACGGCCTGAAAAACTCCATCGAGCAGAAGCTTGGCCCGGCTTTCCGGATACGCGCCCGCCAGGCAAGAGCTGTGGCCGAAGAGATTAAAAAGATCGATACGGATTACGTATTGGTTTGCGGCGACTTCAACGATACGCCGATTTCTTATGCACACCGTGTGATTCAAGGTCCGTTGACGGATGCTTATGCAGCTTCCGGTCGTGGCGCCGGAATTACTTATAATGAAAACTTCTTTTGGTTCCGGATTGACAATATCCTGCATTCTGCCAATATAAAACCGATTAACTGTACAGTCGATAAGGTGCACTATTCCGACCACTATCCGTTGTGGTGCCTTTTACAATTGAAAATTGAGAATTGAGAATTTGTTAGATTTGCCATCAGGATATTCATAGAAAAGCGTATCTTTGTCTGTAAGGTGATTCAATTAAAATCCGTTATCATGAGCAACAAGATTTACCCTATCGGCGTCCAGAACTTCGAGAAGATTCGGAGAGACGGTTATTTTTATGTAGACAAGACTGCCCACGTCTACCAACTGGCAAAAAGCGGAAGTTACTATTTCCTGAGCCGCCCGCGCCGTTTTGGAAAGAGCCTGTTGCTGTCTACTTTGGAAGCCTATTTCGAGGGGAAGAAAGAGCTCTTTGCCGGACTGGCCATCGAGCGGTTGGAAAAAGATTGGAATCGCTACCCGGTTCTGCATCTTGATTTGAATGCCCGCCAATATGAAAATATAGGATCGCTTTTGGAAGAATTGAATAAATACCTTGAAATTTGGGAGCAGGCATATGACAGCCCATTCGGAGACCGTAAGCCGGAGGAACGTTTCTTTCAGGTGATTCGCCGGGCTTATGAGAAAACCGGACAACGCGTTGTGGTTTTGATAGACGAATATGACAAACCCTTGTTGCAGGCAATCGGGAAACCGGAATTGCAGGAAGCCTATCGCAGTTTGTTGAAAGCTTTCTATGGCGTGATGAAAAGCGCGGACGGTTATATCCGTTTTGCGATGCTGACAGGTGTGACCAAGTTCAGCAAAGTGAGCGTGTTCAGTGACCTGAATAACTTGAAAGACATATCGATGCACAGGGAGTTTGTTGATGTATGTGGCATTACGGAAAAAGAGTTGCATGAAAACTTGGAATCGGAATTGCATGAATTGAGCGACTCTCTGAATATGGATTACAACAAAGTTTGCCAAGAGATGAAACGGCGCTACGATGGCTACCACTTCGCGGCAGATACGGTCGGGCTTTATAACCCGTTTAGCCTGTTGAATACTTTTGATGCGGAGCAATTTGGCAGCTATTGGTTTGCGACCGGTACGCCATCCTATTTAGTGGAACTCCTGAAACGCAACCATTACGATTTGGATCGTTTGGCGCATGAAGAGACCGATGCTGAAACGCTCGACGGCGTGGATTCGGTCGACTCTGATCCGATCCCGGTAATCTATCAGAGTGGCTATCTGACGATCAAGGGGTATGACGCGGAATTTGGTATGTATCGGCTGGGTTTTCCTAATTTAGAAGTCGAAGAGGGGTTTGTCAAATATCTATTGCCCTTTTATACAAATGTCAGCGCTTCAAAAACACCATTTGAAATCAGCCGTTTTATTCGGGAAATCCGTTCCGGTGATTACGATGCTTTCTTCCGTCGTTTGCAAGGTTTCTTTGCCGACACCCCTTACGAAACGGTTACCGGTTTGAAGCCTGAGCGTGATACGGAACTGCATTATCAAAACGTCCTGTTTATCGTCTTCCGTCTGATAGGACTATATACAAAGGTGGAGTACCATACGAACCGGGGACGTATCGACTTGGTCTTGCAAACGGATCGTTATATCTATGTGATGGAGTTCAAGTTGAATGGAACGGCAGAGGAGGCATTGCATCAAATCAACGAAAAACAATACGGCCAAGCTTTTGCCGCCGATGGCCGGCAGATCATCAAAATCGGTGTGAATTTTTCATCCGAAACCCGTAATATCGAAAAGTGGGTAGTTTCCTAATTTAATTCAAGCAATCATGACAAGCACAATCTTTCTTACAGTAGCCATTGTTGCTACGGCAATCTTTCTGATCCAGTTTATAGTCTCCATCTTTTTTGGCGATATCGATACGGATGTCGATGTCGATGCAGACCTTGGCAGTATCTTGTCCTTTAAGGGATTGACACATTTCTGCATCGGAATGGGCTGGTATATGTATATCTCGCAAGGAACGGATATCACGTCGTATGCCATCGGTATTCTGGTCGGCCTTATCTTTGTTCTGGTTCTTTGGTATCTGTATAAAAAGGCCTGGCAATTGCAGAAAGAGAACAAGCCGGAGAAGTTGGAAGCCTTGCAGGGACGCGAATGTACGATCTATGCACACGACGGTGAACGTTATGTCGTGCAGGTCGCTGTCAACGGCGCCTTGCGTGAAATGGATGTCCGTTCGCTCGAGGACAGGAAATATCAGACCGGCGACCGGACTATGATTGTCAAGGTGGAATCAGGAATTATGTATATTCAATAAATAACAAATCTATTAGAATTATGACACAGGAGATGTTAATCATGGTTGCCATACTGGTTGTGGTGGTCATTATTTCGTTTATCGGTATCCTATCCCGTTATCGGAAATGTAAGAGTGATGAGGTGTTGGTCGTCTATGGTAAGACCTCCGGGGAAAAGTCAGCCAAGCTTTATCATGGTGGCGCCGCCTTTGTATGGCCGATTATCCAGGGATATGAATTCCTTTCCATGAAACCGTTGCAGATCGACTGTAAGTTGACCGGAGCCTTGTCCGCCCAGAATATCCGCGTGGATGTGCCGACAACTATTACGGTTGCGATCAGTACCGATCCCGAAGTTATGCAGAACGCTGCCGAACGTCTGCTCGGATTGCAGTCGGAAGATAAGCAGAATCTGATTACGGATGTCGTTTACGGACAGATGCGTCTGGTGATTGCCGATATGACGATTGAAGAATTGAACTCCGACCGCGATAAGTTCCTGTCCAAAGTGCGTGAGAATATCGATACGGAACTCCGGAAGTTCGGTCTTTACCTGATGAATATCAATATCAGTGATATTCGCGACGCAGCCAACTACATCGTCAACCTCGGTAAAGAAGCCGAAAGTAAAGCGTTGAACGAGGCGCAGGCAAACATCGAAGAACAGGAAAAGTTAGGAGCGATCAAGATCGCCAACCAGATAAAGGAACGCGAGACAAAGGTCGCCGAAACCCGCAAGGACCAGGATATCGCCATTGCGGAAACCAAGAAGCAGCAGGAAATATCGGTGGCGAATGCCGACAAAGACCGTATTTCGCAGGTCGCTATTGCCAATGCCGAAAAGGAATCGCAGGTAGCCAAGGCGGAAGCCGAGAAGAACATCAATATCGAGAAAGCCAATACCGAGAAGGAAAGCCGCATTGCCGAACTGAATTCCGATATGGAGATCAAGAAAGCCGATGCCGGGAAGAAAGCCGCCATCGGACGTAACGAAGCCGGCAAAGATATCGCCCTCTCCAATTCGGAACTTGCCGTCACACAGGCGGATGCCGATAAGAAAGCCGGTGAAGCCGCTGCCCGTTCGGAAGCCTCGGTTCAGGCTGCCCGCGAAATAGCCCAGAAAGAAGTGGAAGAAGCAAAGGCTAAAAAGGTCGAATCTGCTTTGAAAGCCCAAAAGATCGTTCCTGCCGAAATCGCTAAACAGGAAGCGATCCTCCAGGCGGATGCCGTAGCCGAAAAGACAATCCGCGAGGCTGAAGCGCGTGCAAAAGCCCTGTTGGCGCAAGCCGAAGCCGAAGCTGCTGCCATCCGCATGAAGCTGGAAGCCGAAGCCGACGGTAAGAAGAAGTCATTGCTGGCCGAAGCCGATGGTTTCAAGGCGATGGTCGAAGCGGCCGAATCCAACCCGGCCATTGCGATCCAGTATAAGATGGTCGACCAGTGGAAAGAGATTGCCGGCGAGCAAGTGAAAGCATTCGAACACATCAACCTCGGAAACATCACCGTCTTTGACGGCGGAAACGGTGCTACCGGCAACTTCCTGAACCAATTGGTCAAGACTGTCGCCCCAAGCCTCGGTGTCTTGGACAAACTGCCGATCGGCGAAACCGTCAAGAACATCATCAACCCGGAAGAGAAAGGCAAGGACGAAAAGACAGCCGGTAAATGATGATTTTCGGTGAGATAACTGTAGAGATGCACGGCTGTGCATCTCTCATTTCCATGCCCATGCATTTCCGATTCCATGCCCATGCATTTCCGATTCCATGCCCATGGAAAATAAAATCCATGCCTATGTATTTATACGCGTGTGAACATTATAAGGAAAAGTGATGTTTGCAGACGAATATAGCCCTTATTGATATGTTAACAAAGTGTAAAGAATGGGGCGTTTTCTATTTTTTACTTGACAAACGCTTTTTCAGGGCTTATATTTGTATTGTAATCATAACCGAATAATCGACTATGAAAACAGATATTAACTGAATTAATTAACTGCAAATCCAACATTTTACAACAATGAATTTTAATATCATGAACACAAAAAACAACGCTTTTCCTTATGCCGCAGGCTCTCTTTTGCCGTTGATTTTAATCAACGGATGAATGAATTTCCGGCTCTTGTTCCCGCGCTTGACGCGGGATCGCAGAAGAACATCTCTTATCAATCATCGCAATTCATAATTCAAAATTCATAATTAATCATGGCACGTCCAATTAAAAAAGGTTTAGATTATTTCCCTGTAGATACGAATATATTAAGAGATTTAAAGATCCGTCGTGTAAAACGAGAATATGGTGCGGAATCATTTCTTTTATATATGACAATTCTTTGTGATATTTATGCGAATGGTTACTATCTGGCGGCAAATGACGATTATTTATTCGATCTGTCGGAACAAGTCCAGATACCGGAAAGCAGGGTATTGGATATCTTGTTGTTAATGGTCGATGTCGGGTTGTTCGACTCTGCTTTATTCGTGGAAAAGCGGGTTTTGACTTCTCTGTCTGTCCAGAAGCGTTATTTTCTGGCAAAGACCAAAAAGCCGGAAATGTTCGACAGCAAGGAGCGTTCATATTTATTAATGGGGGTTAATGAGCTGATAACCCCGGTTATCTCCCCCAAAACCCCGGTTATTTGCCCGGAAACTCCCCAAAAAGAGGGTTTAAGTACACAAAGTAAAGTAAAGGAAAATAAAATAAAAATAAATACAAATCAAACTACACTCACTCCGTTCGTTCCGCAGGCGAGTGGGCGCGAGCAATGGGAGATTTGGAAAAATGAATTATTGGAAGATGAAGATTGGCGGGCATCCGCTGTCAGGCAATCAGGAGAAGGTATCGGGTTTAACGAGATGCTTCCCGGCAAGTTGAATGAGTTTTGCGATTTTATTGTTTCGAGCGGAGAACAAGATACTGTCGGACACAAAAAAGATTTTACCCGCCGTTTCCATTACTGGCAGTCGAATCATGGAACGAAGAAAAAATTTGCGCGGGCGGCTCAACCTGAAAGAAAGTCGAAAATACAAGAGGCTATCGAATTGGGAGATGCCGTTGTCGAGAATGCTAAAAGACTCGGGCTTATATGAATGCCGATGGACGAGGAAACACGCCAGCATTTCGTTAAACGGAGGCAATGACGGGACCGCTTAAGCGTTTTCTGACAAACTAAGAGCTATTAATGTACAGAAACTACACGTTATGCGACATAAATCAACTCCGCTTCCGGAGGCTGTTGTAACTTTGTGGCATGAAATTGAAAAGCAACAGCCTCCATGAAGGTCATTATTCCGCTTCGTTCACCGCATCCAGGATGTCGGCGAACAGATTCTCTACGAAGAAAAACGTTGCGTTGCAGAAGAGCTTCGGATCTTTGATCAGGGCGACCGTATTGCTTTTCCCGTTGTTGGCAATTACGCTTTCTGCCGAATAGGTCTTGAACTTCTTATTGTTCTCCGGATCGTACTGGTAGACAATGTTGCCGACTTCCGCCGAATAGCTGTTGTCGTGGCAGGAGATCTTCATCTTGTATTTGATGATCGTTTTGTCCGTATCGTTCAACAGTAATTCGACTTTGGAAGAAACGTTGATGATCCCTTTGGACTTCTTGGAGTTGACATTCGACAGGAATACGTCTTTGCCGTAATTCTTTTTCGCCCACTTTTCGATGACGTCGAATATCTGGACCTGGTTCATATCTTTTACATGGACGGTGTCGCGATAGCATACTTTCCCGTCTTTCATCGGGGCGCATTCTTCGACTTCGCCCTTATGTCCCTGTGCCATAGTTAGCACAGGGAACATAATCAATATAAGGATAATCAGCTTTTTCATATAATCCGAATTATTTCATCCATACATTAATAATCTCTCCAATGACAGTCATCTGCTGTCCTTCGGCTGTTTCGCCCTGCTTGCGGCAGTCGATGATCAACCAAGCGTCTCCGTTCTCGCCTTTCTTGAAGAAAGAGAGGCTGTAGGTGTCGTTGTCTCCTATTTCCTTATAAACAGGGCTGTCTTTGCCGATTGCGATGGAAGCAATCGATTTGCCGAACATATTGCCTGTGCCTTTCCAGACGGCAGATGTCTCTTTCGTATCCGGTTTGCCGGCCGGTGCAACCTGCATATCGCTTTCGGGCAACATTTGTAAGATGGTAGACGGAACTTTGTCGGCAGCAAAGGCTACATAACCTTCTTTTACCGGAGCCGGAGCAACAGGAGTGGCCGCCGGAGCTGTTACCGGTGCTACTGGCGTTACGGTCCGTGCCGGAGCAACCGGTGCGGCCGGAACTGTCTGGATGCCAAAGGCTGCCGATGCGGAGGCAAACATCTCGTCGACGAAATCGACTGTTTTGGTACGGAACTTGCCGTTGCCGCGGTTCAACTTGGTTTTATCCTTATTCAAGCAATATTTGTCTGTAATCCATTCTTCGGCTGTATATTTTTCCGGTTCGCGCTGGTATGATACATTATATTCATAGCGGATACCGGCAACTTTCATGATCGCCTTTCCGTTTTCGCATTCCATTGTGACGCGATAGTTCATTATGGAACGGTCCAGCGACAGGGCTGTGTTCTGGAACACCAGGTAAACCTGTCCTACGGCAGCGATATCTCCTTTCGAACGGTCGGAATAGACGACGCGGTTGCCGTCTTCGCTGAAAAATCCGTTGGCCCAATCCAACATTCTGTTATATACTTCATCCTTAGAAAAAGAGGAGGCGTTTATCTCTTGAGTAAATACGACTTTACCATTCTCAACGGGAACGGCTCCGGCCAAATACTTGGAATCATCCTGAGCCCAGAGAAGGCTTGGGATAAATAGTGCTAATAATAAAAGATGCTTCATGGTCATTATTTCTATGTTTTTTACGGGCAAAGATATATAATTGTGGCTGAAATAAACTAAGAGTGTGACAAATAAATTAATCTAATTACTGTTGGACAAAGAAAAAAAGGCTATATTTGCACCCTGTGAAAAAACGAATAATAACATAAACATAAGATTCAAATGCAAAACAAAGGATTTGTAAAGGTCTTTGCGGTGTTACTTACGCTTGTCTGTCTGTTTTATCTGTCATTCTCGTTTGTGACAAGACACTACAACAGTAAAGCCGCTGAGTATGCAGGTGGAGATCCGGTGAAAGAGAGTTCTTATTTGGACTCGTTATCTACTCAGAAGGTGTGGCTGGGCTATACGCTCAAGCAGTGCCGTGAAATGGAAATCAGTTTAGGACTTGACTTGAAGGGCGGTATGAACGTCGTTCTGGAGTTGAATGTGGCCGATGTCATTCGCTCGCTTTCAAACAACAACCAGGATGAGAACTTCAACAAAGCATTGGATTTGGCCTATGCGCACCAGGCAACAAGTCAGAAGGACTTCATTGATCTGTTTGCAGAAGAGTATAAGAAGTTAGATAATGGCGCCCGTTTATCCGCCATATTCAGTACTTTCGAATTGAAAGATAAAATCACTCCCCAGAGTACGGATGCGCAGGTTGTCTCTGTGTTGAAGGACGAACTGAAGAGCGCTATCGATAATTCATTTAACGTATTGCGTACCCGTATCGACCGTTTCGGTGTTGTATCTCCGAACATCCAGCGTCTGGAAACAGCCGGTCGTATTCTGGTTGAACTTCCGGGTGTGAAAGAACCGGAACGTGTACGTAAATTGTTACAGGGTAGTGCAAACCTGGAATTCTGGGAAACATATAACTTGCCGGAAATCTACCAGCAGTTGGTTGCTGCCGATAACGTATTGGCAACTGTTCTGAAATCAGAAGATTCTGCTGCTGCTACGGAAAGCACAGACGCTGTCGTTGCTGAAACAACGGAAACAACAACAGCCGCCCCTGCTGAAACAACTAACGACGCAGACTCTTTGTTGGCTAAGATTGGTGAAGATAAACCTGAAACACAAGCTGCCTTGAGCCGGGAGGAATTTGCAAAACAGCATCCGTTGTTCGCACTTTTGCAGATCAACCAGTATAACGGTCAGTTGGCTTCTGGTCCGGTTGTCGGTATCGCTGACAAGAAGGATATTGCCAAGATCAATGAATACCTGAACATGAAGCAGGTAAAAGATATCCTGCCGCGTAACCTTTCTTTGAAATGGGGTGTTAAGGCGCTTGACGAAAAAGAACAGTATTTCTACTTATATGCTATCAAGATGACTAACCGTGACGGAACGCCTGCCTTAGGTGGTGACGTTGTTACGGATGCCAACGCCGACTTCGTTCAGCAGGCAGGTCGTTCGGAACAGCAGGTTAGTATGACGATGAACGCAGAAGGTGCCAAAGCATGGGCCCGTCTGACGAAAGAAAATATCGGCAAGGCTGTCGCTATCGTTCTGGATGATATGGTTTATTCTGCTCCGAACGTACAGGTGGAAATCACCGGCGGACGTTCTCAGATTACCGGTCACTTTACTCCGGAAGAAGCGAAGGACTTGGCAAACGTATTGAAGTCTGGTAAGATGGCTGCTTCCGTACAGATCGTACAGGAAGACGTTGTCGGTCCGTCTTTGGGTCAGGAAGCTATTAACGCCGGTGTGATTTCATTTGCATTGGCTTTGATCCTGTTGATGATTTATATGTGCGCATTCTACGGAATCATTCCGGGTCTGATTGCCGACGGCGCTCTGGTGTTGAACATTTTCTTCACGATGGGTATCCTTGCATCTTTCCAGGCTGTTCTTACTCTGCCGGGTATCGCCGGTATGGTGTTGACGTTAGGTATGGCGGTCGATGCTAACGTGTTGATTTACGAACGTACAAAAGAAGAACTTCGTGCCGGTAAGTCATTGGGCAAAGCTATTGCCGATGGTTACGGTAACGCCTTCTCCGCTATCTTCGACTCAAACTTGACATCCATTATCACAGGTATTGTATTGTTCTACTTCGGTACAGGTCCTATCCGCGGTTTCGCTACGACAATGATTATCGGTTTGGTTGCTTCTTTCTTGACAGCAGTCTTCCTGACTCGTATCGTTTACGAAGCGCTGTTGGCTAAAGACAAACTGAAGAACGTGACATTTACGACTTCTATCACAAAAGACCTGTTGACGAATCCGAAGATCAACTTCCTGGCAGCTCGCAAGGTGGGTTATCTGATTCCTGCCGGTATCATCGTTTTAGGGGCTATCTCCATGTCGACAATCGGTTTGAACAACGGTATTGACTTCACGGGTGGACGTAACTATGTAGTTCGTTTCGACCAGGATGTGAAGACGGACGAGGTTCGTGATATGCTGGATGCACAGTTAGACGGTTCCGTTAGCGTTATCCAGATCGGTACTCCGGACCAGGTTCGTGTTTCTACCAACTATAAGATTGATGACAGCGACCCGTCGGTTGACCAGGAAATCGAAACAAAATTGTTCGAAGGCGTTAAGTCACTGCTTCCGGCAGGAACGACACTGGATCAGTTCACCGGCCAGTATATCCAGAGTTCTCAGAAAGTAGGACCGAGCATGGCTGACGATATTAAGAATGCAGCTATCCTGGCAGTTATCTTTGCCATGATCTGTATGGCTGCTTATATCCTGCTTCGTTTCCGCGACATCTCTTTCTCTGTAGGTGCATTCGCTTCCGTAGCTGTAACAACTTTGTGTATCATTTCATTCTACACATTGCTCTGGAAGGTATTACCGTTCTCTATGGAGGTTGACCAGACGTTTATCGCGGCTATCCTGACGATTATCGGTTACTCTATCAACGATACCGTGGTTGTATTCGACCGTATCCGTGAAACGATCGGTCTGTATCCGAAACGTGACCGCTACCAGGTGATCAACGACGCTTTGAACTCTACCCTGTGTCGTACGTTCAATACATCATTGACAACGTTGGTGGTTGTGTTGTGTATCTTCATCCTCGGTGGTGCTACAATCCGTAGCTTTACGTTTGCCATCTTGTTGGGTATCATTATCGGTACATATTCGACTCTGTTCGTAGCAACTCCTATCGCTTACGAATTGCAGAAGAAAAAGATCAATAAGAAAGCGGCTGCTGAAGCTGGTAAATAAGAAATTGTTGTGATTCGATATAAAAAGGCTGTTCCTTTCGGGGAACGGCCTTTTTTTGTGCTTCTAAACATAAGACGTCCGGTTGGCAAGATGAAAGAGAATGATTATCTTGTAGGCCTCTTACATTGATAATTGCTTACATATTGTAAGCAACACCTTAAAAGATTATGTTATGGAAGTACGCCTGAGTAACCAATTGCCGGATTATCCTTCTTTTATCGCCGGTATTCGCCGCGCCCCCGATCGCGGCTATTCACTTACGCCTGCACAGACAGAGACTGCTTTGAAGAATGCACTCCGTTACATTCCGGAAGAGTTGCATGAAACGCTGGCTCCCGAGTTTATGGAAGAATTGCTGACCCGTGGCCGAATCTACGGATACCGTTACCGGCCGCAAGGCGACCTGAAAGCAAAAACCATAGATCAATACAAAGGAAATTGCCTGGAAGGGAAAGCCTTTCAGGTGATGATCGACAATAATCTCTGTTTCGACATCGCCCTTTATCCGTATGAACTGGTTACGTATGGCGAGACGGGACAGGTCTGCCAGAACTGGATGCAGTACCGCCTGATCAAACAATATCTTGAAATACTGACGACTGAACAGACGCTTGTGATCGAGTCCGGGCATCCGTTGGGATTGTTCCGTTCGCGGCCGGACGCTCCGCGTGTCATCATCACTAACTCGATGATGGTCGGTATGTTCGACAACCAGAAAGACTGGCATGTCGCCGCCCAGATGGGAGTCGCCAACTACGGACAGATGACGGCGGGCGGTTGGATGTATATCGGTCCGCAGGGAATCGTACACGGCACATTCAATACGCTGTTGAATGCCGGACGTAAGAAGTTAGGCATTCCGCAGGATCAGGATTTGCGCGGACATCTCTTTGTCTCTTCCGGCCTTGGCGGCATGAGTGGCGCACAACCGAAAGCGGCTGTCATTGCCGGCGTTGCCAGTATCATTGCAGAAGTAGACAGTTCCCGCATAGAAACCCGCCATTCGCAAGGCTGGGTGCAGCATGTAACCGCCGATAAAGCGGAAGCCTTCCGCATGGCGCAAGAGGCGATGCAGGCGAAAGAACCGATATCCGTTGCCTATCATGGCAATATCGTAGACCTGTTGGAATATGCCGAGGCGCAGTCTATCAGGATCGACCTGCTGAGTGACCAGACTTCCTGCCATGCCGTTTACGAAGGCGGCTATTGCCCTGCCGGAATCTCTTTTGGCGAGCGTACGGAATTGCTTTCACGCGATCCGGATAAGTTCTGCTCGCTGGTCGACGCTTCCCTCCGCCGCCATTTCGAGGTGATCCGGAAGCTTGTGGCCCGCGGCACTTATTTCTTCGACTACGGCAACTCGTTTATGAAAGCGATTTACGATGCCGGAGTGACGGAAATCTCCCGCAACGGTGTGGACGAGAAGGACGGCTTTATCTGGCCTTCATACGTCGAGGATATTATGGGACCGGAACTGTTCGACTACGGTTACGGGCCTTTCCGCTGGGTTTGCCTGAGCGGAAAGCATGAGGATCTGGTGAAGACCGACCATGCCGCAATGGATTGTATCGACCCGACCCGGCGCGGACAGGATCTGGACAACTACAACTGGATCCGCGATGCCGAGAAGAACCGCTTGGTTGTCGGCACCCAGGCACGCATTCTTTACCAGGATGCCGAGGGAAGACTGAATATCGCCCTCCGCTTCAACCGCATGGTGCGCGATGGGGAAGTAGGGCCGATTATGCTCGGACGCGACCATCATGATGTGAGCGGGACGGATTCGCCTTTCCGGGAAACATCCAATATATACGATGGCAGCAACGTCATGGCCGATATGGCTGTACAATGCTTTGCCGGGAATGCGGCGCGGGGCATGAGCCTTGTCGCCCTCCATAACGGCGGCGGGGTTGGCATCGGAAAGGCGATAAACGGCGGCTTCGGCATGGTGCTCGACGGAAGCGAGCGGGTGGATGAAATACTCCGTTCTGCCATGATCTGGGATGTGATGGGAGGCGTGGCACGCCGTTCGTGGGCGCGTAATCCGAATGCCCTCTCCACCAGTGCCGCCTTTAATGAGAAGTATGACGGCGGTTATCATATCACCTTGCCTTTTATCCCGAAAGAAGATTTAATTCAACATATTGTACGTACCTCTTTAAAACACAAATCATGAGTACTTGGAGCAAAATAATGGAATGTGTCCCCAACTTCAGTGAGGGAAGAGATCTGGCGAAAATAGAGAAGATCGTAGACAAGTTTCGCGCCAAAGCCGGTGTAAAGCTATTGGATTATAGCAACGACGAAGACCACAACCGCTTGGTCGTGACAGTAGTCGGCGAACCGGAAGCCCTGAAGGATGCCCTGTTGGAAGCAGTCGGGCAGGCTGTGGAACTGATAGACCTGACGAAACATTCAGGGCAGCATCCCCGGATGGGAGCGGTCGATGTCGTTCCTTTCATCCCGATCCGGGGCTGTACGATGGACGAAGCGATTGCGCTCTCTAAGGAAGTCGGCGAGAAGGTTGCCGCCCTCTATCATGTTCCTGTCTTCCTCTATGAGAAATCCGCTTCGGCTCCCCATCGTGAGAACTTGGCGGCTATCCGTAAAGGAGAGTTCGAGGGAATGGAAGAGAAGATCAGGTTGCCGGAATGGAAACCCGATTTTGGTCCTGCCGAACGGCATCCGACAGCCGGAACAGTTGCGATCGGCGCCCGTATGCCGTTAGTGGCTTACAACGTCAATTTAGGTACGGCAAATTTAGAAATAGCAAGCAACATTGCAAAGAAGATACGCTTTATCGGTGGCGGCCTCCGCTATTGCAAGGCGATGGGAGTGGAGCTGAAGGAACGCGGCATCGTGCAGGTTTCGATCAACATGACCGACTATACCCGCACGGCTCTTTACCGCGCTTTTGAGCTGGTGCGCATCGAAGCCCGCCGTTACGGGGTTCCGGTTGTCGGAAGTGAGATTATCGGGCTGGTCCCGATGGAAGCGTTGATCGACACGGCTTCCTACTATTTGGGACTGGAAGACTTTTCAATGAATCAGGTGTTGGAAGCCAGAATAATGGAATAGGTATGGATGACGAAAAGATATTGATACGGAACGCCTCGCAGGTGGTGACCTGTTCCGGATTCGAGGCGAAGAAAGGCGCGGCCATGTCCGATGTCGGTGTGATTGAAGACGGGGCGGTAGCCGTTTCGGGTGGCCTGATTACGCATGTAGGGCCGACCGAAGAGGTAATGAAACAGATCGATGCGTCGGAGTATCTGGAGGTAGACGCTTCCGGACGTGCGTTGCTTCCCGGCTTTGTGGACAGCCATACGCATTTCGTCTTTGGCGGTTATCGTGAGGAAGAGTTCTCCTGGCGGATGAAAGGTGATAGCTATATGTCGATTATGGAACGGGGCGGCGGCATCGTCAATACGATGAACGCCACCAGGCAGGCCAGTTACGACGATCTCTTCGGGGATGCGTACGACCGTCTCGACACGATGATGGATATGGGTGTTACCACCGTCGAAGGGAAAAGCGGATACGGGCTGGACCTGGCGACTGAGCTTATCCAGCTCCGGATCATGAAGGAACTGAACGACGAACATCCGCTGGATGTTGTCTCTACTTTTTTAGGGGCGCATGCTATTCCTCCCGAATTTGCAGGACGCACGGATGCGTATGTCGATTACATAATAGAAGAAGTGTTGCCGCATATCCGCGAAGAACATTCCGTGACCTTCTGCGATGTCTTTTGCGAACAGGGCGTTTTCTCGATCGAGCAAAGCGAACGTCTGCTGAACGCAGCCCGTACACACCGTTTCAAACTGAAGCTCCATGCCGACGAGATCGTCTCTTTCGGAGGAGCCGAGCTGGCTGCCCGGTTGAAAGCCGTCAGTGCCGATCATCTGTTGCACATTTCTGATAACGGCATCAAGCGGTTGGCGCGTTCCGGCACGATTGCGACATTGTTGCCGCTTACCGCCTTCTCGCTGAACGAACCGTATGCCCCGGGACGGCAGATGATAGATGCCGGCTGTGCCGTTGCGTTGGCTTCCGACCTGAACCCCGGAAGCTGTTTCTCCTGTTCGATCCCGCTATTGTTCGCTCTGGCGTGTATCCAAATGAAGCTTTCTCCCGAAGAAGCTTTGACCGCACTTACGATTAACGGAGCGGCTGCTTTGGGACGGGCCAAGAAGATCGGTAGTATCGATGTGGGAAAGAAAGCAGATATGATTCTGCTGAAGTTCCCTTCTTATAAGTTTTTGCCTTATCATGTAGGCATGAACCTGGTAGATACAGTGATCAAAGACGGTGTTCTTTATATCGTATGATAGAATTGGTATTAAATTAAATATTGCGAGTAAATGAAGATTTATCAATGCGTAACAGAGA
>NZ_QREV01000015.1:0-6059 GCF_003363715.1 Parabacteroides acidifaciens | reverse complement strand
CGAACCGCCCAAAGCCCTGTAAGGGCGACAGATCATAGCCCAAGGCGTGAGCCTTGGGTTTAAATAGGACCACCTCCCGTCTTTGAGCCCTGTAAGGGTGATACATTGTGACACAGGATGTTACCGGTGCCGCCCTTACAGGGCTAAGAGAGGGAGGGAGGCGTTTCCTTAACCCAAGGCTCACGCCTTGGGCTGAGATCTGCCGGGCTTACAGCCCTAAGACAACGTCGCTATTTGGGCGGTTCGCGAACCGCCCCTACGGGGTCTCTGCTGCTCACCGATAAATAATCATTTATCAATGAAATGAAAATAGGATAAAATGTTTAATCTTAAATAAAAACACAATGCTTGCAGAATTGACAATTAAAGGATTCCTGGCCGAAACGGCAGGTAGCGCACCGGTTCCGGGTGGCGGAAGTATCTCAGCTCTTAACGGGGCAATCGCAGCCGCTTTGGCTGAGATGGTGGCAAACCTGACGATCGGCAAGAAGAAATATGCCGATGTGGAAGGCCAGATGAAGACAATAGCGACGGAAGCGGCCCTTATCCGTGAACGCTTGATCCGTGATATCGATCGCGACAGTGAGGCTTATGACCGCGTGTTCGCCGCCTTCAAACTCCCGAAAGAGACGGAGGAAGAAAAGGCTGAACGCAGCCGGGTGATCCAGGATGCCACGAAAGAGGCCGCAATGGTTCCGATGCAAGTGGCAGAAGAGGTCGGATCGGTGATGGAAACGATTATATATGTAGCCCATAAAGGTAACCGGAATGCCGTGACAGACGCCTGTGTGGCGATGATGGCAGCGCGAACCTGCGTGTTAGGTGCCTTGCTGAATGTCCGGATCAACCTTACATCCATTCAGGATGAAGAGTTTGTCAAACGGATGTCTGAGAAGGCCGATCACCTGGAAGCGGAGGCAATCCGGATCGAGAAGAAGTTGCTGGATTGGGTGAGGGAACAGTTGTAAGTTGAAAGTTGAAAGTTAAAAGTTGAAAGATATGGGAAATGTACATTATGTGGGGGCAGAGCCGCTGACGTTCGAGCGTATCGAAGAGATACTGACCGGAAATATGAAGCTGGAACTGACCCAGGAAGTGAAGGAGCGCATCCAGCGCTGCCGCGATTATCTGGATAGGAAGATCGAGACGCAGCGCGAACCCTTGTACGGCATTACGACGGGTTTCGGTTCTCTGTGCAACAAAAACATTTCGCCCGACGAACTCAGCACTTTGCAGGAGAATCTGGTGAAGAGCCATGCTTGCAGTGTGGGCGACGAGGTGAGTCCGGTGATTGTCCGCCTGATGATGCTGTTGAAGGCGCATGCTCTGTCGTTGGGGCATAGCGGCGTACAGGTGATAACGGTGCAGCGCATACTCGACTTCTTTAATAATGACGTGCTCCCGATCGTCTATGACCGGGGCTCGCTCGGTGCATCCGGCGACCTGGCTCCTTTGGCGAATCTATTCCTTCCGCTTATCGGAGTGGGGGATGTTTATTATAAGGGAAAGAAAAGGGAGGCGATCAGCGTCCTGGACGAGTTTGCCTGGAAACCTGTCAAACTGAAGAGTAAAGAGGGGTTAGCCCTGTTGAACGGCACGCAGTTTATGAGTGCCAACGGGGTGTTTGCCCTGATGCGCGCTTTTGCCGTATCGAAGCGGGCGGATCTGATCGCTGCTTTGTCGCTCGAGGCTTTCGACGGACGGATCGATCCGTTTATGGATTGTATCCAGCAGATGCGCCCGCATCCGGGACAGATCGAGACGGGCGACGCTTTCCGTGAGATATTGGAGGGCAGCGAACTGATCAGCCGGCCGAAGGAGCATGTGCAGGACCCGTATTCGTTCCGTTGCATCCCGCAGGTACATGGGGCGACGAAAGATGCGATCCGTTATGTCTCTGGTGTGCTGCTGACCGAGATTAACTCCGTGACCGACAATCCGACAATCTTCCCGGAAGAGGACAAGATAATCTCCGGCGGTAACTTTCATGGCCAGCCGTTAGCTATCTCGTTCGATTTCCTGGCAATCGCACTTGCTGAGTTAGGGAACATCTCCGAACGTCGTGTGGCACAGTTGATCATGGGGCTTCGCGGCTTGCCCGAATTTCTGGTGGCGAATCCTGGTCTCAACTCCGGCTTTATGATCCCGCAGTATGCGGCTGCCAGCATGGTGAGCCAGAACAAGATGTATTGCTATGCCGCCAGCAGCGACTCGATCGTGTCGAGCAACGGACAGGAAGACCACGTCAGCATGGGAGCCAATGCCGCGACCAAGCTCTTTAAGATAATGGATAACCTGGATCATATCCTCGCTATCGAGCTGATGAACGCCGCACAGGGCATCGAGTTCCGCCGCCCGGCACGCACATCCCCGATATTGGAAAAGTTCCTGAAGGCTTATCGCAAAGAAGTCCCGTTTATAGACGAGGATATTATCATGTATCCGGAGATACACCGGACCGTCGCCTTCCTCAGGCGCTACACTCTTTGAATTATGAATCATGAATTGTGAATTATGAATTAATACCGCTTGTCGCCATAATTCATAATTCACAATTCATAAATCCTTTCATTTCTTTGTCACAACCACCCGCTGTGTCGGGTCCAGATGTTCGTTGCGATAGTCGATTTGCTTGACAACGTTTTCTGCCAATTCCTGGAATGCTTTGCCGGTGATGCTGTCCGGGTTGAGGGCAACGGGCTTGCCGCTGTCGCCGCCTTCGCAGATGCTCTGTACGATAGGGATCTGTCCTAACAACGGGATGTTCAGTTCTTCAGCTAAGCGTTTGCCGCCTTCCTTTCCGAACAGGTAATATTTGTTTTCCGGCAGTTCGGCAGGTGTGAACCAGGACATGTTTTCGACCAGACCCAATACCGGCACGTTGATCTTTTCTCCCATAAACATGCTGATCCCTTTACGGGCGTCTGCCAGCGCGACTTCCTGCGGCGTACTGACTACGATGGCACCGGTGATCGCCAATGTCTGTACCATTGTCAGATGTATATCGCTTGTTCCCGGTGGCAGGTCGATCAGGAAATAATCCAGGTCGCTCCAGTTGGCATCGCCGATCAACTGTTTCAGCGCATTGCTTGCCATTGCGCCGCGCCACAGAACGGCATCTTCCTTATTGACGAAGAAACCGATGGAGAGTAGCTTCACTCCGTAGTTGGCTGCCGGTTCGATCAGTTCGCGGTTACCTACTTCCACCATATAGGGGCGGGCTTCTTCTACATTGAACATCTTAGGCTGTGAAGGACCGAAGATATCGGCATCCAACAACCCTACCTTATAGCCTTGCAAGGCCAATGCGACAGCCAGGTTTGCGGCAACCGTACTTTTGCCTACGCCTCCCTTGCCGGAAGATACGGCAATGATGTTCTTGACTTCCGGCAGCAGCTTGTCCGGTTCGGGACGTGCTAACTGTTTAGCTTCCACCGTGATATTGCCTTTGATCTCGACCTCTTCGCCTACATACGTGAGGATCGCTGTTTCGGCTGCTTTGACTACCGACTTGATAAACGGATCGTTCGGCTTCTCGAAAAGGAGCGAAAAGCTCACCTTGTTGCCGTCAATCCGTATGTTGTCTTCTACCATGCCCATTGAAACCAGGTCTTTCCCTGTTCCCGGGTAACGCACCTTTGCCAGTGCGTCCATGATTAGTTTGGGATATATTGCCATGTTGGAAATTATGAGTTATGAATTATACTTTACTTTATTTGCCGGAGGCTAATGCGCTCCGCTTGCTGCGGTTGAAGCTGCGGTAGGGATCGTATTCGATCTCCACTTCCGGTTCGACCAGTTGCTCCCGTTCTTCACAAACAAACTTGATGTATTTGATGTTCAGGCCGCGGTCCAGCCATTGCTGTTCGTAATACGTTTTGATAGAGAGGATATCGTCTACCAGGTCCGAATGATAGAGGTCGTCGGTGCTGAACAGTACTGGATAGTGGTTCGCCTTTACCATTTCCGCGGTGTAGGTGTACATGAAGTTGCTGTCTGTTTTCAGGTGGACGATGCCGTCGCCGGCTAAGATCTCGCGGTACATCTTCATAAAGCGGGTGGAGGTAAGGCGTTTGTTCACCTTTTTCATTTGCGGATCAGGGAAGGTCAGCCATATCTCGGCCACCTCTCCAGCTGCAAAAAAGCTGGCGATCAGTTCGATGCTGGTACGCAGGAACGCCACGTTCGTCATGCCTGCTTCAAGTGACTCTTTTGCTCCCGTCCACATACGTGCGCCTTTGATATCGACACCGATAAAGTTCTTCTCCGGAAACAATCTGCCGAGCCCGACCGTATATTCGCCTTTCCCGCAACCGAGTTCAAGCACGATCGGATTGTCATTCTTAAAGAACCGTTCATGCCAATGTCCTTTCAGCTCGAAACCCTTTTCCTGAAGTACGGCAAACGGATATTGAAATACATGGGGATAAGCCGCCATGTCGTCAAACTTTGCTAATTTATTCTTTCCCATGCTGCAAAGATAATACTTTATTTTTTCGGGATGACAAATCCTACAGGGTTGCGTGGTTTATCCAATTGTTTTTGTTTGGATGCCATTTCGTTTAATATATCATAGATATCAGCGATCTGAAGGTTTGTATCAAGCATAAATTGATCCAGTTGCTTTTTTATTTCCGCATAGCCAGTTGTCAGTTCGCGAAGCATGACAAAGGCCCGCATGATGCCGATATTGATTTCAATTGCTTTTTTGCTTTTTAGGATAGAAGACAACATCGCTACTCCCTGTTCGGTAAAAGCGAAAGGTAGACTACTCCCTAAATTGTAATTGGGGGGTATCACAGATTGTGATACCCCTATGTGTATCATTTCGTTAGCCTCTTTATTTGTTAACTGGAACATAAAATCCGGAGGAAACCGGTCCATATTTCGGCGAACAGCTTGTTTTAGAGCTCTGTTTTCAACTTCATATAGTTCGGCAAGATGAAAGTCTATCATCACTCTATATCCCCTGATCTCGAAAATCTTTTGTTGTATTAGTTGTAATTCCATAGCTAAGATTGTTTATTGTTAATGGATTGACAAATATAAGGAAATCTATCGGATATCAAAGGACGACTTATCACTTTTTACCCATCTTTGCGATGTACTCGCCGAAGAATATATCCCGGTAGTTGTTGTTGTGAATAGGAGGGTGATAAGAATGAATAAAATTGTACGGAGCATAAGTATATTTTTTTATGATTATGCGGCGAAGATACACTTGGTAATAAAGCCCTTTTCCCATTATAGACGAAACCGCTTTTCCGGTAGATGGAATTATCTCTGCCGTCGACGAGTGTTCGGGAGGGGGCTTATTGTATAAAACGTATTTTCCCGGTTCGAAAGACATCTGAAACAAAACAAATGTTAATCCGCTTTTTTGACCTCAAAAAGGGACTTTTTCCTCTTTTTTGAGTGTTTTCCCAAATTACGACCGTCCTCTTTGCCATTACGACCGTGCTAATGTGTAGTGCACTCGGCACCTCGCGAAGATTAGCACGGTCGCAATGGCGATTTGGACGGTCATAATTAAAAAGAGGACCGTCTTTAGGGCAAAAAAGCCCCTGAATTTCCTTGGGATATTTGGAACGCCGTCCGTTTTATTTTCAAATATTCGATTCTCCGGGAGTTAAGGTTTATCACTTTGACGGCGTTTCCGGTTTGCAATAATCAAATTGTATGCTTTTCGGAACGGGCTGCGCACCTCGTTTTTCCTATTGTCAGAAAGGGAAGTTTAAATCGTGAAAAGAGTCAATCCAAAATCGATCAAGATTTCGGATGAAATAGAAAAACGGCCGAAAAGGGGGTTATTGTAATATTCATTAGGTTGCAGGAGGTTCAAAATTTGGCAGATATGAAACAAACAGACCTCGTAGGGGCGGTTCGCGAACCGCCCTCCGTGTCAACAAATATGTCCTTTGTCGCTACCCGGGCAGTTCGCGAACTGCCCCTACGAAGCCTGCTCTTTTGATTCACTTTTTCTGGATCACCCCGAAAAATAGTGGAGCTATGCATATATATTTTTGAGTCTAAATAAAAAGTATGATATATTGTTCACC
>NZ_QREV01000144.1 GCF_003363715.1 Parabacteroides acidifaciens | reverse complement strand
TGCCATTACGACCGTGCTAATGTGTAGTGCACTCGGCACCTCGCGAAGATTAGGACGGTCGTAATGGCGATTATGACGGTCGTAATTGGAAAGAGGACCGTTTTCATGGCAAAAAAGCACCTGAATTTCCTTGCGATATTTGGGACGCTGTCCGTTTTATTTTCAAATATTCGATTCTCCAGGAGTTAAGGTTTATCACATTGTCGTTATTTTTACTTTCCGCCAATCAAATTGCAGGCTTTTCAGAGCGACCTCGGCACCTCATTCTTCCTGTTGTCAGCCGGGGAGGTTAAAACCATGAAAAAAGTCAATTCAAAATGGATCAAGATTTCGGACGAAATAGAAAAACGGCCGAAAAGGGGGTTATTGTATTTTTTTTAGATCAGTATGTTTGCAGAATACAGAAAAGCTGGCGATTCGTTAATTCGGGAGGAGCTTATGGATAGGTTGGTTATTTAAGATCAAGTCGAGAAAGTATAAGCTTGCTTTTTATATTTTATGTAACATAGTTCTTGCAGAACTCGGTAA
>NZ_QREV01000143.1 GCF_003363715.1 Parabacteroides acidifaciens | reverse complement strand
TCTTTATCGCTTGTTCTAACGTTTCTTGTGCATTCTTATATTTCAATGAAGAAGAGAACGTCCATCCCATTATCCGATGAGAATAAAGGTCTGTAATCAGGAATAAATAGCAAAAGCCATTCAATGTCCAGATGTAAGTGATATCACTGACCCACACCTGATTAGCAGCCGTTGGAACCACTCCCTTGATCAGATTAGGGTACAAGGGAGCATACGGGTCTGCATAGGTAGTACGGGCCTTACGCCTTTTTATACGCAGCATAAAACCGCTATCTCTCAATAAATTATAGAAGGCATCACGGCCCATCGTAAACTTATCTTTAAAATAAGACTTACACATCTCAAAGAGTTTTTGGCAACCTATACGGGGCGCCTTGGCTCTGACTTCACGAATATATTCTATCACAAATCCCTTAAATGCAAGTTTTGCGAAATCAACTTCATGATGTTGATAATAAGACTGGCGACTAACACCAAACAGTTCGCACAAAGAAGACACTCCATAGGAAGGCTTCTCCCTGCGCAGTCTTACTACTGTTTGGT
>NZ_QREV01000142.1 GCF_003363715.1 Parabacteroides acidifaciens | reverse complement strand
CTTGCAGAACTCGGTAAGTTAGTTTGAACACTTAAAATCGAATCTTGAATATATATATAATGTATGATTAACTGATTATTTAATAAAATTAATCGTATTGAACCCCATTCTCGCGATGCTTATTTTTACATTTAAGTATTTTAATTTGTATATTCATTACACTTTATATTCTAAAATCGAGATTTACTTTAAGTAAATAAGATCAATAAGAATATGAATAATATGATCTAAAACATATTTTTGTTGTTTTGTATGTATTTTTTGTCAATAAAAATTGCAATTATGATATTTTTGCTTAAATTGCGCCAAAGTTTGAATGTCTAACTAAACAAAAATGTGTTTATGAAAAGAAAGCTAGTGTTATTCTTGACCTACTTACTGGTAAGCATAGGTCTTTTGACGGCTCAGATTTCGCGGGTAACAGGTGTGGTTAAGTCTGCGGATGACGGTGAGCCTATTATTGGTGCTACAATTTTGGTAGAAGGTACGTCTATTGGTACAGTTACAGACATGGATGGTAAGTTTGAAATCACAAATTTACCGAGTTCTGCAAG
>NZ_QREV01000141.1 GCF_003363715.1 Parabacteroides acidifaciens | reverse complement strand
GAGCTGTCTTCAGTCTGATCATTCTCTTCCAGCTTTGATAGATAACCATCCAAGAGCTCTTCCATGTGAGTTATTCTGGATGCTATTATTGTGTCCGTCCATATCTTTTCCTTGGATGTACAAGCTTTCACTTTGGTCCCGTCAAAAATAATCTTGTTGCCTTCAATATAACCTTCCTTTTTTAGAAAATTACGAAAGCCTAACGTCATCTCTCTGATCGCATTCCCATTATCCTTTCGGTAGTCCGAGATTGTCTTGAAATCAGGATGAAGATCACACATAAGCCATTTTAGTTCTATGTTGCGATAGGTCTCTGTTTCTAAACGACGACTACTGCTGATACGGTTCAAATAACCGTATAAATACAATTTTAAGAAAAGAGTCGGATGATACGACTTTCTTCCTCGAAGTGATTGACCTTTATAAATATATTGTGCGGGATCCTTTTGATACAATAAATCTACCAACTTATCTATCAATCTAACCGCATTCTCCGGCGATATACTATCTTCAAGACTCGTGTACAACTGGAGTTGATTACGATCTGTTCCTGTTATATAGTGCATAGTTCTTATTTTT
>NZ_QREV01000140.1 GCF_003363715.1 Parabacteroides acidifaciens | reverse complement strand
TCGCGAGGTGCCGAGTGCACTACACATTAGCACGGTCGTAATGGCAAAGAGGACGGTCGTAATGGCGGAAAACGCTCGAAAAAGAGGAAAAAGTCCCTTTTTGAGGTCAAAAAAGCGGATTAACATTTGTTTTGTTTCGGATGTCTTTTAGACTTGAAAAATGCGTTTTTTACAATAAGCCCCCCTGCCGCAGGCTCTCTTTGGGGGATGTGTCAAAACGGCCCTGTTCCCGCGCTTGACGCGGGATCGCATTAAAACCGACCGTATAAACAACTGATTGATAAGGCCTGTTCCTTTGCGGCCCCGCGTCAAGCGCGGGGACAAGGGACTTTTGACACACCGCCGTTGATAAGTTCCCGGCTTTGCCTCTAAGCTCTAAAACCGTTCGTTAAAACGAAACGGCAAAAGAGAGCCTGCGGCGGGGGCTTATTGTATAAAACGTGTTTTTCAGGTCCTAAAAGAGGTCCTAATTCAAACAAATGTCAACCTACTTTTCAGCTGCCCAAAAGGGGCTTTTTCCTATGATCAGGCACCTTATCGCCATGAAGAGGGACTTTATCGCTCTGATCCGGAACTTTATT
>NZ_QREV01000014.1:75630-102685 GCF_003363715.1 Parabacteroides acidifaciens | reverse complement strand
ATCATTTACAAGTTTTGATAAAGCCTGTTCCTCTGCGATCCCGCGTCGGAGCGCGGGAACGGGATAGTTCAAATATGACAAATAATGAATTTATTTATCCCAAATGATTATCGGGTGAGCTATTGTCAAGTCATAGCTCTGATTTGTAAACCTTTTCCCATACCGCTTTGTTCTTTTCCCGAAAACGTGTAAAAAACGCCGTGTATGTTTTTATGGCTTATGTCAAAATGGCATGATTTGCTTCTGGTATCTATTTTGTAGGAATATAGGTGAAGGTTAGAAATAAAAAGAAGAAAGAAAGGAGTATAACTATATGAATTTAAACAATTTTACAATTAAAGCACAGGAGGCCGTTCAGCAGGCTGTACAGCTGACTACCCAAAATGGGCAGCAAGCTATCGAAGCCGTTCATTTGCTGAAGGGTGTCATTATGACGGGCGAGAGTGTGACCAATTTCATCTTTCAGAAACTGGGTGTGAATATCCAGAATCTGAACCGCGTGTTGGATGCACAGATCAGTTCGCTGCCGAAAGTTTCCGGTGGGGAACCTTACCTGTCGAGTGAAGCAAATGCCGTTTTGCAGAAAGCAATCGACTATTCATCCAAGATGGGGGACCAGTATGTTTCGCTGGAACCGATCATTTTGGCCTTGTTTACGGAAAAGAGTACCGCTTCGCAGATACTGAAAGATGCCGGTGTAACGGAAAACGAGTTGCGCCAGGCTATCGAGGAACTGCGGAAAGGCAATAAAGTGACCAGCCAGTCGGCCGAAGATACGTACGATGCGTTGGGCAAATATGCCATCAACCTGAACGAACGTGCCCGTAGCGGCAAGTTAGATCCGGTGATCGGACGCGACGACGAAATCCGCCGTGTGCTCCAGATCCTGAGCCGCCGTACCAAAAACAACCCGATTCTGATCGGTGAACCGGGTGTCGGTAAAACGGCGATTGCCGAAGGGCTTGCACACCGTATTGTGCGTGGCGACGTACCGGAGAACTTGAAATCAAAACAGATATTCTCGTTGGATATGGGTGCGCTGATTGCCGGTGCCAAATATAAAGGCGAGTTTGAGGAACGTCTGAAAGCCGTAGTCAATGAGGTGACCCAGTCGGATGGCGAGATCATTCTGTTCATAGACGAGATCCATACGCTGGTAGGTGCCGGAAAGGGCGAGGGTGCGATGGACGCCGCCAATATCCTGAAACCGGCTTTGGCCCGTGGTGAATTGCGTTCGATCGGTGCGACGACGCTCGACGAATATCAGAAGTATTTTGAAAAGGATAAGGCGCTCGAACGTCGTTTCCAGATTGTCTTGGTGGACGAACCGAACGAGCTGGATGCCATTTCCATCCTGCGTGGTTTGAAAGAGAAATATGAGAACCACCATAAGGTGCGTATCAAAGATGATGCGATCATCGCAGCCGTCCAGTTGTCGACGCGCTACATCACCGACCGTTTCCTGCCGGACAAGGCGATCGACCTGATGGATGAAGCCGCTGCCCGTCTGCGTTTGCAGATCGACTCGGTGCCGGAATCCTTAGATGAAGTTTCCCGCCGTATCAAACAGTTGGAAATCGAACGTGAAGCGATCAAGCGTGAAAACGATAAAGGAAAGCTGGAACAGCTCAATAAGGAAATTGCCGACCTGAAGGACGAAGAAACGAAACAGAAGGCCCAATGGCAAAGTGAAAAAGAGCAGATCAACAAGATTCAGCAGAACAAGATAGATATCGAAAACCTGAAGTTTGAAGCCGATAAGGCCGAACGCGAAGGCGACTACGGTAAAGTGGCCGAAATCCGTTACGGAAAGATCAAACAGAAGGAAGAAGAGATCAGCGAAGTTCAGGAAAAGCTGAAGACGATGCAGGGAGCTGCCGCCATGATCAAGGAAGAGGTCGATAGCGAGGATATTGCCGATGTGGTGTCCCGTTGGACCGGAATCCCTGTCAGTAAGATGATGCAGAGCGAAAAGGAAAAACTGCTTCATCTGGAATCTGAACTGCATACGCGTGTGATCGGGCAGGAAGAGGCGATCAGCGCCATTGCGGATGCTGTGCGCCGTAGCCGTGCCGGATTGCAGGACCCGAAGCGGCCGATCGGTTCGTTTATCTTCCTCGGTACGACCGGTGTGGGTAAGACGGAGCTTGCCAAGGCGTTGGCGGAATATCTGTTCGATGATGAGAATATGATGACCCGTATCGATATGAGCGAGTATCAGGAGAAATTCAGCGCGACCCGTCTGATCGGTGCGCCTCCGGGATATGTCG
Organism: Parabacteroides acidifaciens; assembly: GCF_003363715.1. GTDB lineage: Bacteria > Bacteroidota > Bacteroidia > Bacteroidales > Tannerellaceae > Parabacteroides > Parabacteroides acidifaciens. The sequence goes on along the minus strand of NZ_QREV01000014.1, from coordinate 100,415 downwards.
GTTACGATGAGGGCGGCCAGCTGACGGAAGCGATTCGTCGTAAACCGTATTCCGTTGTCCTGTTCGACGAGATCGAAAAGGCTCACCCGGATGTCTTCAATATCCTTTTGCAGGTTTTGGACGACGGTCGTCTGACCGACAACAAAGGGCGTGTCGTCAACTTCAAGAACACGATCATCATTATGACCAGCAATATGGGTTCATCCCTGATCCGTGAAAACTTCGAGAAGATGACGCCGGAAACACACGACCGGGTGGTCGACGAAACGAAGATCCAGGTGTTGGAATTGTTGAAAAAGACAATCCGTCCCGAATTTCTGAACCGTATCGATGACATCATCATGTTTACGCCGCTTAACGAAGAAGAGATCCGCCGGATCGTTACTTTGCAGTTGAATGGCGTGAAGAAGATGCTGGCCCAGAACGGTATTGCTCTGGACTTTACGGATGCTGCCCTGGCCTTCATCTCCGATAAAGGCTTCGATCCGCAGTTTGGCGCCCGTCCTGTGAAGCGTGTGATCCAGAAGTATGTGTTGAACGAACTGTCTAAAGAACTGTTGGGCGGTAAAATCAACAAAGACCACCCGATCACGATAGACAGCGACGGCAACGGCCTGGTATTTAAAAACTGATCAGGTATTGGTTTGATTGATATATAAGCAAGAGGCTCTGCTCCTTAATTGGGGCGGGGCTTTTTTATGATAAAAAGTTGTCTCTTTTTTGGCAGGTAATGACCTTTTTATACTTTTGTACATTGAAATTCATAGCAAAACGAATACAAAGAAAACGTGAAGAATAAAATAGTTGTACTTGTTATTTTGGGGAGTTTAATCGTGTCGATGTTTATAGGATGTCAGCAGTCTCCTCCCCAATATATTCCCCAGGTAGTAGATTCGGTCAATAACGATAAAGATCGGATGGGGCTAAATGGAAAAGTCAAAACGCTGGATATTTATTATTATCGTCCGGAAAAAGTATCATCTATCTTCTCCGTGAAATTCAAAAAAGGTGGGAAATGGGAAGAGGACGGAATACATCACTATCATTTACGCTTCAATATCGATGGCAATCTTGTTCAATATAACGAATACGATAAGCAAGAAAATGCTGTTCGAAAGACCGATTATACCTATGAGGCTTGGGGATATACACATACACTCAGCTTCCCGGGAACTAACAGTACGATTGTCCGCAAATATAATACAGACGGGAAGCTGCTGGAAGTTGTGTATGATAATCTTTATGGGGAGATAAATACTTATGACGACAGAGGAAATCTTATCCGGACGAAACAGATCGACGGAACGGTTCACAAACCGGCGATGATCGAATATGATTATAACGAACACGATTTATTAGTCGAGAAGAGAGAGTTTTATAATATAGGAGAGTTATCGGGCAAGACTGTCTATGAGTACGGTGCAAATGATTTGTTGGCTCAGACTCGAGTATATGATTTGTTGAGTCGTGATATGCCGGAAACGCATTTCATCTATGAATATAGCGACAATAACCATGTTGTGGAAGAATATAGGATTGACGGTGAAGGCAATAAAGAGTTGGAATCTTGGTGTAAACGTGAATACTATCCAAATGGTAAACTGAAAGCTGTTGTCCGCAATGGTTTCTTGGAGGAAAAATATGACGAACAGGGGCGGCCGATTGATGAGCGGCCTGGATTTGAAATACTCTACAAAGACTTTCAGGACTATGGCTATGATACGCATGGCAACTGGATTGAAACAAAGAACTTCAAAGATTATGTTGATTTCGGCACAGGACTCGGTCGTATATTGAAACCTTATGTTGAGCGTGTCTTTACTTATTACGAAGAATAAAAACTTAAAATAAAACAATATGCGTACACAAAAATTCAGCCACATGGCAGGAGGTAAAGTTCTCGAAATCATTATAGCTATTTTGACTATAGTCTTATTGATCATCTTTTTGGTACTTCTATTTGCCAATGCACTTAATGTTATCTCCGTGCTTATTTTGCTGGTATCGGTCGTAAGTGTGATATGGTTTACTTACAAGTATTATAAACCGGCGTTTACCGATGTTATATTTTCGGATGAAGGCATTATAAGTAAAACTCATTTTGAGCAGGAAGAGTTACCGATAGATGCCATACGGGGAATCTGGTATTATAAAAATGGGCATGAAACAGATATCAAACCATATTCTGATAAAGATAAATTAAAAAACTGTATCATTATCATAGGAGACATTGACTGGTTCACGAATGTCGAATATATACGTGTAAACGGTTCTGCTGTATTGCGTGATTCATTTAAGAAAGGATATACCACTTTGGTCTATAGAAAAAGATTGGATGGAGTATTGAACGAGTTAGATTATAAGATACGACATAACGCATTGCATAACAAGCAGGATTTACATTTTGGGTAACAGTGAAAGTCTTCGAGACTCATTGTTGCCACTGAACCACACCTTATTTTTAGTGGAAAAGATATATCTTTGTACGAGATACAACAGAAACAATGTACAAATCGATACAGGTACTAAAGCAGTTTTGGGGTTATGACAGTTTCCGGCCGGGGCAGGCGGAGGTTATCGACAGTATTCTGTCGGGGCACGACACGCTTGCTTTGATGCCGACCGGTGGGGGTAAATCAATTACTTTCCAGGTCCCGGCTCTGTCTAAGCCGGGCATTTGCCTCGTGATCAGTCCGCTTGTCGCTTTGATGAAGGATCAGGTAAAGAACCTTCAGAAGCGCGGGATACTGTCGGCTTTTATCAGTTCCGAAATGCCGCGCTGGGAGATTTTGCAGCAGCTGGACAATTGCATCTTGGGTGATTATAAGTTTCTGTATATTTCCCCTGAACGTATCTCTTCCGATCTGTTTCAGGAAAAGCTGAAACCGTTATCAGAAAAGGTGAATCTGCTGGTTGTGGATGAAGCGCATTGTATCTCGCAATGGGGAAATGATTTCCGCCGGGATTACCGTTTGATAGCCGATATCCGTGATGCTATCCCTCGTGTTCCGGTGATTGCCGTGACGGCATCCGCTACGGCTGCGGTGGTTGCCGATATCTGTGAGCAACTCCATTTCCGTAAAGGCTACCGGGTGTTCAAGACCTCTTTTGAACGGAAGAACCTTTCTTTCGTTGTCCGCAAGACGGATAATAAGCTGAATGAACTTTGCCATATCCTGTCGTCCGTGCAAGGTTCGGCTGTTGTCTATAGCCGGACCCGCAGGGGTGTGGAAGAATATGCCGGTAAATTGAGGGCGGCAGGCATCTCGGCCGAATACTTCCATGCCGGGTTGGACCCGGTTATCAAGACGGAACGGCAGACCGACTGGCTGAAAGGGAATACTCGCGTGCTGGTGGCCACCAATGCTTTCGGGATGGGTATCGATAAGGGAGATGTGCGCTTGGTGATCCATACGGAGTTCCCGGATTCGATGGAAGCCTATTATCAGGAAGCCGGGCGAGCCGGACGTGACGGGAACCGGGCGTATGCGGTGGCCTTGTTGGGCCCGCAGGATATTACGGATATAAAAAGACGTCCCTCCAATGCTTTTCCTACAATCGAATATATCAAACGGGTTTATGAGGCCTTGTGCAACCGTTTCCAGATTGCGGAAGGTGACGGGGAAGGCGTGTCTGTCTACCTGAACGAACCGGAGTTTCTGCGTGACTGGCATTTTGACAAAGGCCGCCTGCGTTCTTCACTCGAAATATTATCTCTGTCCGGTTATCTCGATTTTGAGCCATATCCGAATACGCATCCTTATCTCAGGTACGACCAGCCGCGTTGGACGATGGACCGTTTCCTGAATGAAGACTCTCCGGCCGCCAAGATCACCATTGAGGTTTTACGCAATTACGAGGGGCTTTTCTCGGCCGGTGTATCTGTCAGTGTGGATATGTTGGCAAGAAAGACCGGATTCCAGCCCCGGGAGGTAGCCAAAATCTTAGGCTATCTGCGGAATATCGGTTTCTATTATCTTCCATCCAAAAAGGAGCCCCGGATTACCTTCAAGATGATCCGTGTCCCCCTGGAGCGTTTGGTAATCACAACCGCATCCTACGAAAATCGCTTGTCCGCATTTAAAATGCGAATTGAAAAAGTCGCAGAATACCTGCAAACGACCGGTTGCCGCCAAGAGTTTATATCCGAATACTTCGGCATGGAAGGGACGCGGTGCGGGTATTGCGATAATTGTTTACGGAAAGAGTAAACCTGTGGAGGTGATAAAAAATACATCCGGTAAGGCTGTCGTCTCAATTATTCCAATATCTTTGCAGTATCTATTAACCAATAAATAAAAATAGTTATGAGTGACAAGGACGATTTGATTTACGATGAAGATGATTCTGTAGCATTTATCCAGAACTATCTTCCACAGGAATTGAAAGGTAAATTCAGCAATGACGATATTAACTACATTGTAGACCTGATTTATGAATTTTATGAGTCAAAGGGTTTTCTGGATGAGAATACCGATGATAATGCGGAAATTGATATTGATGAAGACGAATTGATCGGGTTTGTTGTAAAGAATGCGCAAAAAGACGGTGTCGGCAAGTTTGAAGAAGAAGATATAACTTTTATTGTACAAGGAGAACTTGAATATTGCGATTCCATCAACATGTTCGATTAATAGACTGTTGTATAAATACAAGATAGTTTATAAAAGAATAAGAAGATGAGAAATTTTAAATTGTTATCAGTTTTGCTGCTTTGTATGGCAGTTGTTTTTACGAGTTGTGGAACCTGGAACAATACGGCTAAAGGAACAGCCATCGGAGTAGGTGGAGGTGCTGCTGTAGGTGCCGGTGTCGGTGCTCTGGCAGGCAATACAGCATTGGGATCGATTATCGGTGCTGCGGTTGGTGGTACAGCCGGTGCTTTGATCGGTAAGAAGATGGATAAACAGAAGAAGGAACTGGAAGCTACGCTGCCGGAAGAAGCAACTGTCGAAACCATCAATGACGGTGAAGCCCTGCGGGTGACGTTCGATTCCGGAATCCTGTTTGCTACCAACTCGAGTACGGTCAGCGCTGCTTCTAAAAGCGCCTTGCGTAATTTGGCTACCAGCCTGAACGCAAACCCGGACACGGATATTAAGATTATCGGTCATACGGACAATACGGGAAAGGTCGATTATAACCAGACCCTGTCGGAAAAACGTGCAAAGAGCGTATTCGATTATCTGATGGAAGATCAGGGTGTAAGCAGCAAGCGTATGACATACGAAGGTAAAGGCATCCACGAGCCGGTTGCAGACAATAATACTCCGGAAGGACGTGCTCTGAACCGCCGCGTAGAAATTATCATACTTCCGAACCAGAAAATGGTAGAGGAGGCCCAACAGGGAACATTGAGATAATTGTATATTAAGAGCTAAGAAAAAGGGGATGTGTCAAAACTGCCCTGTTCCCGCGCTTGACGCGGGATCGCATTAAAACCGACCGTATAAACAACTGATTGATAAGGTCTGTTCTTTTGCGGCCCCGCGTCAAGCGCGGGGACAAGAGTGTTTTGACACACCGCCTTTTCTTTTTAGTTATCAGGTGAAAAACAATATATATTTTGCCCTGCCAGTAGGTAACCTTTCCCATTGATAGTGAATCCTAAGCGGGGTGCCTGGTAGTAAGGATAACCGAGGATTTCTGTCCATTCATTCTTTTCAGGATCGTACGACCACCAGTCGCATACCTCTTCACTCTTGCCATTGCCTCCAGTTATAGGGCTTAATCCTCCACCGACATATATTTTCTTCCCTAAAACAATCGCTACCATATAGTAGCGGGGGCCTCCTGGGAAGCCTGCGATAGCACTCCATTGATTTTCTTTTATTGAGTATTTCCAGCAGTTGGCTAATACCGTGGTACTTTCTCCTATATATACCCCACCAAATGCGTATGCGTCATTGTCGTATAAGATGGTGCAACTGTTATGGAGTATTTTATCTCCGGGATATCCTTTTAGTCTTTCCCATGTATCTATATTCGGATCATAGCGCAAGATTTCTTTGTGTGAAGAGGTCTCCGGGATATATCCGTACGTGTCAGAATTGAAAGCGAAAAAACGGTTTGTAATACTTCCCGGTATATCTTTTTTCTTACTCCATACATCTTGTACCGGATCATACATCCACCAATCGTACAGTTGATGAGCAAGCCCATCGACATCCTCGTCGTATTCGTATCCTCCTCCGAAATATCCATTTTTACCTAAAGAAAAAGCAACCCCGCCAGAACGTAATGTCCCAGGAAAATCAGCTTTCCGGTTCCATGCATAAGTGGCCGGATTGAACTCCCATAAAGCTCTTCCTCCGGCATCAAGTATCTCATCGTAGTCGGACAGAAGGTAGACTTTGTCGTTCAAAACGAATCGGCTTCTGAACGTATAGTAGGATGTCAGAGGTGTTTCTGCCACTTGGGTCCACATTGCATCATTGGTTTGAGGAGACATGCGGAAAGTAAATGTCTCAGAATAGGCCGAAGCAGTCCGTGTGGCTACATATAAGCGGAAGTAGTAGGTCGTACCGAAATATAGTTTGTCGATGACAATTGATTGTTTACCCTCACGCAATAAAGGAAGAAGGTCCATTGTGCGGCCCATTGTTGTGTCTGGCTTGAGATCGTTTTGGCTCATGCAAGCATACAGGTGGGTTATGGCTGCCGGCTTATCTGCCGTCACGCTGAAAAAGAGCGTGGCTGTCTGTCCGGATAGAGGGACGATGCTGTCGATCTCGATTGTCGGAAGTGTGTCGTTTTCATACGATGGCGGAGCATCTGGTTCAGGATCCAACTCATGACACGAAACGGCCATGAACAATAGTATGATGCAGGCGTAGATTGATTGATTTTTGATGTCCATTTGTGCGTGTGTTCAATAATTTGGTGCAAATGTATTTATGTTTTCCGATGAATACGTCAAGTCTTGTTCTATATTAATATTTAATAATGATGAATAATATAGATTTGCAGAGTCAATAGGGAATGTTGGAACAAATGGCATGAAACATAGTCTTTGATTGATACCATAGAGAATTATTGAGTTGACAAATATAGCTTTGTTATTTATGGAAATAAATGAAGAAAACACATTCGATATGCAAAGGGCTACAATTATGGAAGCCTACGAACGCATGGATAAGATAATCAAAGATTCTATCTTTCCGATTTTCGAGACATGGAATATTGAGAAATCTCATTGTAATTATGTCAAAGATATGATTCAACAATTATATGATATGTTGAATGCTGCATTGTGTGATCAAGAAAACGATCGTTACCGAATTAGATATGAAGGTGGGTTGTTAACGGTAGAAGATGGTTTCGTCGGAAGTTCTATTGAACCGGAACGTTATATTCGTTTTTATATCTCCGGACGAGCTTCTCCCTTTATGGATGTAAGCAATATTAGTAAAGTGTCATCTCCTTTTTTACGAAGGCGGATTAGAAATGCTTATCCCTCTTTGACGATTAGTAAATCAGTAACAAAAAGATGGGCAAATTTTTACGAGTTTTTTGAACAGCAGCGACATGAAGATGAAGAGTTGAATTTTACTCCGATCTTAATATCCTTTAAAGCAAAACGAGTTTTTTACGGTGAAAAGGAGGGAGTCTTTGAGTATAGAAAAGGTTTACCTTTTTTCGATAATTGTACATTTAAAGAATATATATAGTTATGGAAGTAATCATAAGTATTATAGTCGGATTGATCGTCCTGGCTTTTTTGTATGGAGTGTTATGTGTAGTTGTAAGGAAATGGCCGGCTATTATTTGGATTGTAGGTATAGGAGGCGGTCTTCTGGTCGGTATAGCTTCTTCTTGGTGGATCGGGGCTATAGTTGGTTTTTTCTTAATCGGATTTCTGGGTCATGCTGAATCTTCCGATGGTCATAGATGCGCTCATTGCGGTAGTTATGATACGACGGTGACAAAAAAAGAGAATGGCATTGAAGTCTGGCAATGCAATAAATGTGAACAATTTACTTCAGGTTACTAATAAATAAAAAAATCATGAGAAATTACAGTGTGGATGCAAGTGATGCACAATGGATGATAGAATATGTCATCAAAGATTGTAACCATTACCTCAATTACGAGGATTGGCCAAATGTTTGTCGTATAGATAGTTATTATAAGAACCTTCTTCTTACGCCATTAAAAGATTTCTTGAATAGCAGAAGAAATTCTTTTACTGTGGACGGAGATACTTTATTTATAAAAGGGGATAATGGTACATCTATAGGTTTTTCTCCCATTCAAACAATAATGGATAGAAGAGGACCGTATACAGCCATAGTTAGTAGTGGTTCGCAGGATTTGATTATTCATTTGGAATCAGATGATGAAAATTGCTATTTCCGGCGTAAAGGGAGTCATAATTTCACGATTACGCCTTTTGGTTTAAGAAAATAAATTCTATTTCATATGATTAGGAGATTACCTAAAGCAAAAATTGTCACTCTATTTATTACATATGGTTGTAATTTAAATTGTGTATATTGTTTTGAACAATATAAAGATGCGCGGAAGAAAATGCCTTTAGAGTTGGCGAAGGATATCATATTAAAAGAGTTTGAAGTGATTCGAGAATCCAACATAAATGATGCTATGAAAATAGATTTATTTGGGGGAGAACCACTTCTAAACTTCTCTTTTATCAGGGAATTTTGTGAATGGCTATGGGCTCAAGACATAGAAATTCCTTATATCATTTATGCCACAACGAATGGGACATTACTTGATGCCGAAAAGCAGGAATGGTTTAGAATGCATAAAGATGATTTTGTATTGGTGATGTCAGTAGATGGTGATTCTGCAATGCAATTGGAAAATAGGGGGTGCAGAGTGGAACAATTACCTATGGAATTTGCTCATGAACTTTGGCCTGACCAAGCATTAAAAATGACGATATCAAGCAACACATTGCCAGATTTGTCAGAAGGTATAATATCCCTTCGTAAAAAAGGATATTTGGTAGAAAGCCGTCTTGCACAAGGTGAAAGCTGGAAGGCTGGTGATGATGCCATTTATAAACGTGAGTTGATTAAGATCGCTGAATTCTATTTGCAAAATCCTAATTATCTCCCCGGTTCATTATTTACTCGCTACTATGGCGAAGTTTTGCATGATAATGTTCCATTAAAGTTTTGTGGTACGGGGACGAATATGGTTGCCTATGATGTGGAAGGGAAGAAATATCCATGCCATATGTTCGCCCCTCTTGTCTTAGGAGTAGATGCCAGGGAAGAGATTGCTAAAATTGATTTTCATGATCCGAATGAGTTGGTTGATGATTCTTGTAAACGCTGTAAAATGTTTCGTATATGTCCCTCTTGTTTAGGGTTTAACTATTTCAAGAGAGGTGATGTCAGAAAACGGGATAAGTCTATGTGTGGTTTGCTGTTTGCAGAAGCACAGGTAATTAGTGCTTTTCAGATTGAATATTATATGAAGAAGAAAGAAAATTTATTGGAAGAGGAAAAGGTGAAGTTAAAAGCTGCATTAAGAACGTATAAACTTCTTGCCGATTCTTAATTCAAATAAAGTATAGTATTAATTAAAAAAGGAGGAAAATTATGGAAGTATCAGACTCTTTATTGGAAGAAGCTGCAATTGTTGTGGAAGAAGTTAGTGAGGAACTTATTTCTATCATGGCAGGATGTGGTTGTTTTGCTTGTGGTTTGGGTTGCAGTGGGACAGTGGGAATGGATTGATTATTTAGAATTGATCTAAAATAGGTTTAAGTCTATTCCTTATGGAATGTTGAGTTAGTAAGGGAGGTCTACCGTTTAAAGGTAGCTTCTCCCTTCTTTTTTGTTTTGTCGGGCTATCGGGTAGTAATGTTTGTGCTAAACGGATACTCGGAAAGATGAAAAATCAATAATAAAATATACGATATGGAACATTATGATTGGTGTGATGAAAAGGGGGAAATGAAAATTGGATATCAAGCCATTGGAAGTCGATATAGTCACGAAAGCCTGTTTCTGAATAATGATTTTGCTTATGTGCAGATAGATCGTCAACATAATTTGATAGACAGACAAGGAAAGGTGACCCCAGTGTCTTCTTTATCCTTGGAGACTCCATTTATAAATGGAATTTCTTTTGTGAGAGGACGATTCGGTGTTGTCCTGGTCAATACCTCTTTACAAAAAGCAAATAACGATGTTTATGCGGAATTTGAGTTCAATTCCAGCAAGGCAGTCGAGCTGTTTTATAATATCCATACGGATTATGCTATAATGAGATAATAGTGTTGAGTAATAAAATATTAAATATGAATAGGTTTTTATGTATAAAAACAAGACATAGAATTCTATGTCTTATTGCGTTAGTTGGTTTTTGGCTGCTGTCGGTCGATGCGATGGGGCGAAGTGTCGAAGTTACTACAACATCCGGAAATATAGCATCTGCATTGAGTAGTTATACACTTTCAGAAATAACGTCTCTGAAAGTGAATGGTACGCTTGATGCCCGGGATTTTAAGGTGATACGGGATAATATGCCAAAGTGTAAGATTATTGATTTATCAGGTGTCACAAGTATTAATGAGTATAATGGTTATGACGGAACATGGAAGAAACCAGGGTTGACAGGTGGTATGGGGACTGATAAGGATGATGTATCCAACTATCCTCTGTTTGAGTTGCCTGATCAAGCTTTTTCTCGCTATGGACAAGGGGGTGATCGATTTGTTGCAGAAGGCTGGTGGCCGATGGAAAGTCTGGAAACGGTAATATTGCCGTCCTGCATTACTGCTATCGGTGACGATGTTTTTCGTCAATCGAAGACAATCCAGACTATCTCGATAGGAGATGACAATACTTATTTTAAGAGTATCGATGGCGTTTTATACACCAAAAACGGTACAATGCTTCAGCAATACCCGTTCGGACGGATAGGTGATTTTACTTTACCTTCATCAGTAACTAAATTGTTGAGAGATGGAATCATGGATGCTGAGTTTACGAACCTGACGCTTCTGATAGCGACTCCACCGGAATTAGATACGAAGTTTAAGGCTACAACTGTTTGGGTTCCTAAAGGTTCATTGGCGGCATATCAGAATCATGAATATTGGAGCCAATTTAATTTGAGAGAAACCGGAACTGCTGATCCTTCGTTGACTGTAACAAAAGGCGATTACGATGAATTGAATGGAGGATATATTTCTTTAAATGAACAGTGGCAAGGTTTGGTGACATATAAAAAGTCAGATGCAAAGGCTAAATTATATATCCGTTTCCAGCTGAAAGACAAGAGTTGGAGTTCTGCAATAACAATGGAGTATTCAGATTCGTATGAAGAAGGGGAAAGTTCTTGTACCTTTGATAACAATGGTGTATGCTGGATTCCGATGTTTGGGGTTAATGCAGAAAAATACTTGTGGATTACCTCTGCAAAGGCAGGGACAATGAATTATCAGATATCTGTTTATGATGAGACGAAAACAAAAGAATGTTTCACGGAAGAAGGTGTTTTCCATGTAGTTACGCCTATCGTGATGGAAGTTCCGGACATACAAGCTAAAGTCGATGAGGCGGCACCATTGCAAGTGAAGCTCAGCAATACCGGGATTTTCAGTGGACAGCGGGGATGTTTAAGTATACTGTCGTCTTCTTCTGTCACAGCTGCTAATACTACCTTATCTTATGTGCATGATGGGAAAAGTGAAACCGTTGTATTTAATAACAACAATTTAGCGAAAGTAAACATTACACTGCAAGATGCAACATACAATTTTACAGTTAAGATGACCGAAGCGCTGCAAAACTGTTGTTTCTCTTTCTATTTACGGGATCAGGATGATACACCTTTGCCTGCGAAAGATGTAACGACATATATAACGTTTAGTGGTTCTACCCCAGATCAACCGACTGTTTCTCTCGGTGATACGATTATTACCAATGGCTTTCAATATAAAATTCTTTCTGAAACGACAGTCTCGCTTATCGATTTAGATCTCGAAGATGGTGCATCCATTACCGATTGTACGATCCTGTCTACTGTTTCATATGGCGGTAAGAGATATAACCTGACGACTATTGGCGAGTCTGCCTTCTTAGGGTGTGAGAAACTGACAAAGATTACATTGCCTGACGGTTTGAAAACCATATCGAAAAATGCATTTAAACATTGTACGGCTCTCACTTCTATCGATATTCCGGCATCAGTGGAAACGATCGGACAGTACGCCTTTGATATGGATGAGAAGTTGACACGGGTTACTTTGCATGAAGGTCTGAAGGAAATTGGAGAAGGTGCGTTTGATGAGTGTGGCGTGAAGGAAATCACGATTCCCGCCAGTGTAAAGCTTCTCGGTTCTATGGAAGATGGTTGGAATGATCCTGATATAGGTGTTTTGGAACGAATCAACATACAGCCTAATAATACAGTTTATGCCTCTGTGGATGGTATTTTGTATAATAAAGCGAAAACAATATTGATGCTCTGCCCGACAGAATATCCGGTAAAGAGTGTGACATTACCGGTCGGCCTCGTTCGAATCGTTGACAATGCTATGGCGCATTGTGAGTTTATAGAAAGTCTCGTTTTACCGGAAGGCCTGGAAGTGATAGAAGAAGGTGCCTTTGAATATTGCGAAGCACTGAAGTCGATAACGATTCCTTCTACACTAAAAGAAATGGGCGGTTATTTATTCGGAACGCCTTATACAGAGGATGATGTTTGTGCTCTTCAGGAGATACATAGTAATCATAAAACTCCGACAAATATAAAAATGACCGGAGATCCTTTAGCTACGGTCGACAAGAATACTTGCAAACTTTATGTACCCAAAGGCACAAAATCCTTATATGCCGCGACTTCAGGTTGGAAGGACTTTAAAAACATCGTTGAAGAAGGAGGGATGACTGCCGTATCTTTCACCATCGGACAGTTACAATATAAAGTGACGGCTGCCAATGAGGTCATGATTACCGGTGTAACTGATAAGACTCCCGAGTATTTTGATATCAAGCCAAGTGTGACATATGAGGGTACGACCTATAATGTGACGGCCGTGGGAGATAGAGCGTTTGACGACTGTCGTAATTTGGTTCGTTTCCAGCCCGAAAGGGTGAAGATGCCTCTGAAAACGATTGGGAAAGAAGCGTTCAGAGGATGTGAGAAACTTACGAATCTGTTATTGGGCAGTGCGTTGGAGACGATTGGAGAGGGTGCTTTCATGAAGTGTTCTTCCTTGCAGAACTTGGAGATACCGGCCGGTGTCATCTCTATTGGAGAAGGTGTGTTTGATGAATGCGGCAAACTTGCCAGTATAGCTGTTAATTCAGCCAATCAGCATTATACATCGAGTAATGGTGTTCTTTATAATAAGAATAAGACTACTCTTCTTGTTTGTCCCAATATGCGGGGTGATTCCTACATAATTCCCAGTAGTGTGAAGCGAATTGAAAATGGTGCTTTCTATTACTGTACGAATCTCAAATCGGTCGTGTTGCCGGATGGTTTGGAATCGATTGGTGATTATGCTTTCGATTTTTGTACGGGGCTAAAGAGTCTTACTCTGCCAGCCAGTCTGAAAAGCATCGGATTGGGAATCGTGGATCATTGTGGCAATACATTGGAAGAAGTACACAGTGAAATGGTAAAACCTCTTTCTTTAGGGGAATACCCTGAATATGCTTTCTTTTATTATGGAGATAAAAGCGATATTTGTGTCCTTTATGTTCCAAAAGGCTCTAAAGAAGACTACCTGAAAGCCGATGGTTGGAAAACCTTCAAGAATATTAAAGAAGAGGGAGAAGGATTTGAATCGGATATCGAAGAGGTAACCGACAGTTCTCTTACTGTCACCTGGGAGCCTGTGCAGGAAGCGACTGATTATATCCTTAAAATCTATCGGGATGCTGCTAAAACGGAATTGATTGCCACCTATACTTTTGATGCCAACGGTCAGATGAAATCTACCGGTTTCTCTTATCAGTTGAAAGGCTTGGAAGCCGGTTCGACTTATTATATAGAAACAACAGCTGTAAAGCAGGTGGGCAGTGAGACAATCGTATTGGCACAGAATACTACGGTAGCGAAAACATCCGGAACCTCTGTCGGCAATATGGAAATAACTGTTGACAAACCGCTGATTCGTGTTGCGGATGGCCAGCTATGGATTCAGTCTTCATTGGAAACAAATGTGAAAGTTTACAACTTGTCCGGCTATTGTATCTACGCAAAGCAGATATCCGGCACGTCTTCTATCCGTTTGTCAGCCGGAATATATATTGTCCTGATAGGAGATGAATGTTATAAAATAGCAATACGGTAGCTGAATAATTGTTTATATATTATCTGTAGAAAAGGAGAGGATTTCCATCAGGAAACCTCTCCTTTTCTGTGTTTTAACGGTCGTTTATAACCGTTCCTAAATCTTCAGACAAGTTAATTAACACTCCGGGGGCGGGAGGAAAGCAAACCTTTTTTAGTTGATGTTGTTTAAATAGTAACTTATATATAAGTGCACAAATAATAGTATAAACTGTTTTAAACGTTGAATGAGATGAAAAAGATTCTTCCTTTTTTCTTATTGGTTCTTTTGCTGGCGTCTTGCCAGAAAGACCCGGACATGTCTAAACTAAGCGATGATTTTGTAGTATTTACTGATCACAGTAAGGATGCTAATTTCGGATCGTTTACATCTTTCTACATCCCGGATAGTGTAATGGTAATCGGTAGCAGTGAAAAGCCGGAATTCTGGAGTGCTACTGAAGCGGACGATATCGTCACTACTTTAGTCAATGGCATGGAAGGCCGTGGTTTTACACGTGCCGCAGATAAAGAATCTGCAGACCTGGGCTTGCAGGTTTCTTTCGTGAAAAATGTCAATTATTTTACTAACTATCATGACAATCCTTACTGGTGGTGGGGATATCCCGGATATAACTGGTGGTATGGTTACTGGGGTAACTGGACCGGTGCATGGAATGGATGGTATTATCCGTATCCTGTTGTCTACAGCTATAGCGTAGGTTCCCTGTTGGTTGAACTGGTCGACCTGAAAGCGCCGACTCCAAAAGCTACCGATGCTAAACTTCCGGTTCTTTGGACTGCTTACATGACTGGTCTGCTGTCTGGTTCTGACAAAGTAAATATTGCACTTTCAACTCGTGCTATCGAGCAGGCTTTTGTACAGTCACCGTACTTAAAGAAATAATTAAACGCGAATTAAAAGAAAATTTGAGTCTTATGAAAAAGATAACTAAATCAATAAAATTAATCGCTTTACTTGTCGCCTGTTTAGCGATTCCATCTCTGGCTGGCGCCCAGGTTGTAAAGAACATGTATTTTAATGTCGACTGGCAGCTTAATTCTCCGTTCAGCCAGACATTCTCTGATAAGACAAGTGGTTGGGGTGCACATGCAGAAGCCGGTTATTATCTCGTCCCTAATTTCTCGGTAGGTGCGTTTATCTCTTATCACACTAACAATAAATATATCGATCGTCAGACATTGCCGGTAAGTTCGACTTCTGCCATCACTTCCGATCAGCAGCACTCTATCTTCCAGTTGCCTTTTGGTGCAGCTTTCCGTTATAACGTTGCTCCTGAAAGCCAGTTCCAGCCTTATGCAGGCTTACAGTTAGGGGCAAGCTACAGTGAAATGTCGACTTATATGAATGTAATGAAAGTATACGACCGTAACTGGGGTTTCTATGTATCTCCCGAAATCGGTATGAATATGTATTTTACTCCTCAGAAACAGATCGGTTTACATATTGCTGCCTACTATAATTATGCAACCAATAAAGGAGACGTCTTGAGTTATTCGATCGATGGGTTGAATAACTGGGGTATCCGGTTAGGTCTTGCATTTTAATAAGAAGAGTTGTTCTTTTAAGTGTTTTATGTAGTTTATGGGGAACGGGAGGTTGCCATTTGTGGCACCTTCCGTTTTTTTGTATTATAGAATCTGCAGCTTAAGGCCGAACGAAAGACTCATGTAGTCTTTGGGTTTCAGGCTTTTGTTGCCGATCTTGTTTATCAGGTACAAGTCGCAGGTACTGAGTTCATAAAAGAAAGAGATGGATTTGTGCCAGCTTTTGTTTTCATTCAGTTTCAAGGTGAACCGCTCGCCGGCGAAGATGTGCGTACGGATGCGGGTTGAAAACCAGTAATAGCCTTTTGGGTATTTATCCGGTTGCCTTCCCCAGAAGTCACGGTCGAACAATGTATTGATATAAAAACCACAGGCGAGAGGCTCGAAAGAGAGCTTGTCGGAGAGAGGGATATTCCAAGGGTAATAGTTCTGTTTGAGTGTCATTGTTACCATTGCGTGGCGATCCGAATAGCGGGGGACGAGTCCCAGAAGAACATCCGTTTCCCAATGGTTACGATAATAATTCCAACCAGTGCCGAGTGAGATCAATCCCATTGAACCGGCATATTGGATCTTACTGTAACGGGGGATAAGTTTTTCCCATCTGGATATATATTTTTCTACACGTTTTGTGTAACGTGCTTCATCTTCGCTGCTTTCCTGTGCCTGTAATGTGCCGATTAGGAGAAGGAATAGCGTCATCCATTTAAAAATCGATAACTTCATACGTGTAGCTGTCTGGTGTCAAGGTGAATAATATGTAATTGCGTTTGGCTATATTGCTGCAACCATAGTAGATGATCCCGTCATCGAACAGATCATCCATCTGCAATTGATGGTTGTGGGCATTCAAGCAGAACATCAAGGATGGAAATTGCCGGATGTAAAGCTGGAATACGTCTTTTATATTGTTGTCGAACTGGTCGCTTCCGGGACGGGCATGCATGGCTACGACCGTACGGCTGTATTGGCGGGTACTGTCTTCCAACTCCTCTTTCAGGAAACCGAAATCGGGTACAGGATGCGAGTAGTCATATTCGATTGCATTGGTGTTAAGGCAGACAAACTTGACATCCCGGGCAATAAAAGAGAAGTTCTCATTTCCGAAGAGCTTTTCATAAACCTGGTCGCCATTCCCGATTATATCATGGTTCCCGATCAGTCCTACATACGGAATATCGAGTTTGGAAAGGATATCGACAGCCCATTCGTATTCCTTTTTCATTCCGAATTCGGTGTAGTCTCCTCCGTGAATGATGAAGTCTATGCTGTCTTTTTTCCTGTTGATATGTTTTACGAAATCATTTGTTTCGTCATAACTGCGCTGCGTGTCGCCCATCAGGACGAACCGGATCGTGTCCTTGTCTTTTGTGGCAGCTTCAATAAGCGGGATATTTTGTTCGTTGATATTACGCTCGGATATCGTAAGTCGCCCGTCATATGGGTGATAGTCGATCAGGTCACACGCAGACAGTAGTATGCAAAGGCATAATGGTAAAGCTTGTTTAAACATGACATCATTGCTTTTATCTTCAAGCAAAGTTAGGTTGTTTCGCCGCGAGAAAAAAGGTCAAGATGTAATGGATGATGGTTTATAATGTGCCAATTCGAAGAAATAATAACTTATATCAAATAGCATTCCGATACTATTTGATATAAGTATAATACCGGTTGAAGAAGTTTTTGAACCAGCCGGTTTTCATCAAGCCTTTTTCGAAGATCAGGATGCCCAGGAGAGCGCAACAAATGCCTAATGTTACATCAATAATATAATGATGTGACGAATAGACGGCTGTTCCCCAGATTCCCAGCATAATAATTGCGAAAAGGGTGATCACGAATTTATTGCATTTGTTAATGATCGCATAACAAAGTGCCACTACCATATAGGCGGCATGCAACGACGGAACGGCTGCAAATACATTCGCATTGCGGCCATAGATGGAGTCAAAAATGGAAAGTCCTGTCAACGCGTCGAACCTGCCGAGCCCGGCAACGTTACCGGGAGTATTCAGAATCGGTTCGAAACCATAGTTTATAGCATACCAGGGCGGAGCGGCCGGATGGATATAATATCCGGCAAAACCGATCAGGTTGACGAATAGAAATACCATCGAGTAGCGCAGATACAAGCTTCGGTCGCCTTTCAGATAAAGCCACAGTCCGAATGCGATCGGGACCGGAACCCAGCAGAGATAGAAAATACCGGCGAAGAAGTCGGCTATCTGGCAATTATGAATCGCAAAATATTCACAAGGTATTAATATGTTTCCGTTGTCATTTATCCCGAAAAGGCTCTTTTCCAGGTTGTACAAACCTTCCACATCGATCGGATTCGCTTCGTAGTTCGGAAAAACGCGCATCCAGTCGTACGAAATGCCGAAGAGGGCAAACGGCAACAAGGCAACAGCCAATTTGCGGGTTGTCTTGCCGGCAAAAAAGAGGAACAGGTACAAACCGGCAATAAGTATATGCTCCGAACGCAGTCCGATACATACGGCTGTCAGCAGAAGGAACAGGATCATCAGGCCAATAACTGTTACAGTCTCTTTCTTAGACGGGAGTATAAAGGCTTTTTTCATTCGTTGTCTTTATTTATCAGTAGTTTACGGCAATGGTTCAGACGAGCGAATGCTGTCAGGTTAGAGAATATCGCAACAATCAGCAAAGGTATTACGAATATCATGATCGGTTCGAATGTCTCGCTGTTTTCCATCATGGGAGCGAAGATACCGCAGCAGAGCGCACCTAATCCGGTCAACACCACGCGTTCAGGCCGCTGCATGAATCCCACCTTGCAATCGAGTCCCAACCCTTCCGCACGGGCACGTACATAACTCACCATCAGCGAACCGATGAGGGCGGTAAAGGCAACGATCGAGCTGATCACATATCCCTGGTTGATCAGGTAGAAGCAGATACCGAAGAAAACAGTCAGTTCGCTGTACCGGTCGAGAACCGAATCGTATAACGCCCCGAAAGTGGAACTCATTTTTCCGATTCGTGCCACCTGGCCGTCCATCATGTCGAACAGTCCGGCAAACAGGATGATGCCGCCACCCCAGCCGATATAATAGAAATCTTCCCGTTCTCCCTTCATGCCGGCATAAAGGAATATACAAGCCGCTACAATATTCAGGATTAATCCTGTCGTCGTAATAAAATTGGGAGTGATCCCAATTTTGATCATTCCGTGCACAAGCGGATTGATGATCTTATAGATCATCTGCTGTAGCCAATCTCTTAAAACTTTGAATTTCATATCTTATTATTTTGTTTCTTATTTTGAGCCTGTTCTTTGAAAACGGCCTCTGATTCTACAATTCTTATAGACAAAAACGCGTTGCATATTGTAATTCCAAAGGAATCCGACAAGCAGGGAAACAACCGCTTTTGAGAAGACGAACAAATCGTCGATATAGTGCTTCAGAGTCTCCCTGACCCAAGGATTCTGACTGATTGTCTCTGTCATTAAATAGATGCCCCAGGTGTTCAGTAAAATACTGCCGATCCAGACCAGCAGATATTTTATCATGATGTGCCATTTCTTGCATTCTTTGGATTTGAATGTCCATCTGTAATTGATTATGCAATTCACGATTCCGCCGCAAACAGAGCCAATGAAAGTTGCATATACATAATAGACACCGAATAATTTGACTAATAAAATGGTGACTAAAAAGTCCGTTGCACTGGCAATCTGCGAAGAAAATTGGGCCCGTATGAACATGAATATCCCGCCTTTCTCCGAAAAAGCCTTTGCACTTTTTTTTATCCAATCAACCATCTTGCACCGATTAGCAGGATGAGGCTGTATATACCGGCCAGAATATCATCCATCATTACTCCAACTCCTCCCTTGAGGCTTTCCATTTTGCGTATGCCCAACGGTTTGAAAATGTCGAACAGGCGGAAAAGCACAAAAGCCGCAAATGCATAGCCACGATCTCCTGCCGGAGCCGCCAACAGCGGAATCCATACGCCTACCATCTCGTCTACTACGACCCGTGAGGGATCTTTTCCCCAGATCGGTTCGACTGCGTTTGCCGAACAAACTCCGGCAATCGTAAAGACAATAATCAGTAAAGCGGTTATGATAAGCAACCAAATAGGAGAGACGGTGCAGGACAATGCCAGCCAGATTAAAGTGGCCAACAGCGCACCCGCCGTACCAGGGGCAAACGGAGAAAAACCGGAACCAAAGCCTGTTGCTATGATAATATGAATAAGAGGGACTTTCTTCATCCTGTCTGTAAAATATGTGCAAAGTTATAAAAATAATACAACTTTCTCCTTATCCGGGAGAAAGTTGTATCGTGAATTCCATCACATGGAACAAAAGTTTCATAGGCATGGAACAAAAGTTTCATAGGCATGGAACAAAAGTTTCATCCCTATGAAACTAAATTTATATACCTTGAATTTTTAATCCAGATAGTTAGGAGCCTTTTCGCCGATCATGTCGCGCAATGTCTGTTTAACCATTCTCCACTGCTGGAAGAGGTCGTGTACAGGCTGGTGCTCGAAGTCGTGCATCGGGCTCTTGCAGAAGAATGACAACCAAGTCTGGATGCCACACATGCCTGCACGCAGGGCCAAGTCGCTGAACAACACGAGGTCGAGAGCGATAGGAGCGGCCAGGATGGAGTCGCGGCAAAGGAAGTTTACCTTGATTTCCATCGGATAGCCCATCCATCCGAAGATGTCGATGTTATCCCAAGCTTCTTTATTGTCCTTGCGGGGAGGATAGTAGTTGATGCGTACTTTATGATATACATCGCCATACAGGTCCGGGTATTTTTCCGGTTCGAAGATATTGTCGATAACAGACAGCTTGCTGACTTCTTTTGTCTTGAAGTTTGCAGGATCGTCCAGCACTTCGCCGTCGCGGTTTCCTAAGATATTGGTGGAGAACCAACCGCTAACACCCAACATACGGGTTTTGAACATCGGTGCCAAAACTGTCTTCATCAATGTCTGGCCGCTCTTGAAGTCCTTACCGGAGATAGGCACATTCATCTTTTTGGAGAATTCCCACATGGCAGGAGTGTCTACGCACAGGTTCGGAGCGCCCATGATAAACGGAGCACCTTCTGCGATGGCTGCGTAAGCGTAGCACATACTTGGAGAGACAGCTTCCGTATTGTTTTCCTTCATGGCTTTTTCCAATGCGGCGAGCGACATATGTTCGTCTGACAGTGGAATGTAGATTTCCGTACTTGCAGCCCACAAGACAGAGATGCGTTCGCAATTATTAGCCGCTTTGAAATCGCGGATATCCTGGCGAAGCTGTTCCACCATGTCCCAGCGGGTAGCCGCTTTTTTAATATGTGTACCGTTCAGACGTTTTGCCCAGTTATGATCGAATGCGGCAGGCATCGGCTTGATAGCCTCCAGTTCGTCTTTCACGCCATTCAGGTCTTTTTCTTTCAAAACTTCTGCGTACATGGCTGCTTCATATGCGTTATCGGGGAAAATATCCCATCCGCCGAAAACGATATCATTCAGGTCGGTTAAAGGTACAATATCTTTAATCGCCTTTTCTTCTCCGTTTTCCAAACGCATTGTGGCTAATTGCGAAATAGAGCCGATAGGCTTTGCTAATCCTTTACGTGCAGCCAACGTACCTGTGATCATTGTAGTGGCTACTGCACCACCTACACCAACAACAAGAATGCCAAGTTTTCCATTGGCTTCTTTAACTTCGATTTTTTCCATGTCAAATTAAGTTCAAAAATGATTGGGCAAAATTAGCCTTTCTGTTTGAGACCGGAAAGGCCAGATATAGGCTTAATTGGTCAAAAATACTATAAAATATGCCTGTTTCGCATATTGACGGATTTGAGTAGTTGAAAAATAAGCTATGATATGAATGGAAAAACATTTTTTTGAACGCTCATGAATTTATTTTTCATTTTTATGATGTTATTTCGATTTTAATGCTTTCCTTTGTACCGACAAGCAAAACTGTTTGTATAGTTCTTTATCTCCGACGTGATATTCATTCAGAATAGAATTTTGTAGACATGGATCTTTCCTTACGTTTTATTGTTTCAATTTTTTTTATTAATTATTTTATATTAGTTTTTGTATGAATATTTACATTGGTAACCTGAACTATCGGGTTAGAGAATCAGACTTGCAACAGATTTTGGAAGAGTACGGTACAGTAGACTCAGTTAAGTTGATCATTGACCGTGACACTCGTCGTTCTAAAGGTTTTGCTTTCGCAGAACTTCCTAACGAAAACGAAGCAAAAAATGCTATCGAAGAATTAAACGGCGCAGAATATGAAGGCCGTCAGATGGTAGTAAAAGAAGCTACACCGAGACGCTAAGTAAGCCGATTAAAGCATAAAGTAACGGGGATATAGACAAGATTCTATATCCCCGTTCTTCGTTTATTCCTATTTAATTGTTACGTTTGCATTCAAAATTTGCGATTAATGAAAAGTTATTTGAATAACGGATATTTTCGTTCAGTCTTTTTCTTCTTGCTGTTTGCAGCAGGGATTTCAGCAGTCCATCCCCTCGAAGCCCAGATACCTGAGCGTGTTTTTAAAACGGATTACCGGATTGATCCGGAAAAGAACAGGGAACTTTCTGTCGAAATAGATAACTTAAGCTTTTTCAAAGATGATGAATATTCAGGGGCATTTATGAAAGGCTATACTTTGCCCGGGCTTTGGTTGCAGGCGAAGGCGGTCTATTATCCGTTGGAGATGTTGAAACTGGAAGCAGGTGTGCATTTCCTGCGCTTCTGGGGCGCAAACCGTTATCCGAATATGGCCTATCAGGATATTGCCCGCTGGAAAGGAGACCAATATCAGAAAGGTTTCCATGTCCTTCCCTGGTTCCGGGCGCAAGTCGCTCTGTCCGATCATGTGGATATTATTTTAGGTGACTTGTATGGAGCGGCTAACCATAATCTGATAGAACCGTTATACAGCCCCGAGCTGAATATGATGGCAGATCCGGAGATGGGTTTGCAGTTGCTCTATAACTCCCGTCGGTTCGATCTGGATATGTGGGTGAACTGGGAAAGTTTCATTTTCAGGGAAGATTTTCACCAGGAGGCTTTCACGGTCGGTTTATCCACCCGTTTCAAATTTAACGATCCGGAATCCCGTTTCCATTTCTATGCGCCTTTGCAGGGAATGGTACAACATCGGGGAGGAGAGATCGACACGATTTTCAGTAACTCCGTCCAAACCCTGATGAACGGGGCTATCGGTGTAGGTGGCGTTTGGAACACGGGACACAAGATATTCAAAAATGTGAATTTAGAATTGGATGCGACCGGTTATTATCAGCAGGCGGGTAAACTGTGGCCTTTCGATAACGGCTATGGCGTCTATGCGCGTGCCTCGGCTGATATATATGACTTCCGTGTAAAGACTTCCTATTGGAAATGCCACAAATTCATATCCCTGTTCGGTAGTCCGTTCTATGGTGCGGTTTCGACTTCTGATGAGGGTTTGACCTTTGATAATCCTTCCATGCTCTACTTTGGGGCGGAGTATTCGCGCGTCTTGGCAAAAGGCTTTTCGCTCGGTATAGATTTGGATATTTATGCCCATCTGCCTGTTACCTTGCAGGGGGCGGGACAAGATGGATTTAAGACATCAACTAAAACCAGTTTCTCTGCCGGTATTTACTTACGTGTAAACCCATCTTTCCTGATAAAGAAATTTTGATCGTTGTTTTTGGCAGGGAACTGTTGTTTAATATTCTCCGGAACGTTAACAACTATTAGACTCAAAGTAAATATATAGGCTTGGATAGTTAGTAATTGTGAATATTTTATTATTTTTGTAGGCGAGATGACGGTTGGGAGGTCTTAAAATCGCTATAGTATGTTCGACGTTTCTTTGCTATATGAATTGAAAAAAGGGAATCGGGAAGCCTTTAACGGCGTCTTTCGATATTATTATCCCCGGGTGATGGCTTACGTGGCTTCTATGGTTGAAGAGAAAGTGGCGGAAGATATTGTCCAGGATATCTTTTTATATGTATGGGAGAATCGCGCGAAGTTGTATGTCAGCGATGGTTTCCATTCGTATCTTTTCCAATCCGCTTACACTCGTTGCCTGGATTATTTCAAGAAAAATCTCTCCGTAGAAAAATACCACTCCCACACATATGAGAAATATCTGGAAGATTATCAAAACCTGTTGGAAGGAGACAATCCCGTCATCGAAGAACTTAGCATGAAAGATTTTTACCGGCGTTTGTATGAATTGCTGGAATTGCTGCCCGAACAGCGTCGTGAGGTCTTTGTTCTTGCTTATATAAAAGGCTTGACAGCCAAAGAGGTTTCCGAACAGATTCAGATGCCGCAGCGTACGGTGGAAAGCCATCTTTATTTAGCTCTCAAATTCCTGAAGAAACACATGTCTAAGAATGACTACTACCTACTTTGTTTATTTCTTCTTTCACGCGGGATATATGCTTGACGCAAATAAAAAAGTTTAGTCTTTGCTCAGTAGTTTTTAGTTGTTGATCGTTTAGCTTATATATTAAAGAGAGAAAATGGAGTTTGATTACGCACTTTTAGCAAAATACTTGATTAATGAACTTTCTCAGGAAGAACTGGAAGAGGTCATGAAATGGCGTAGTTTGTCTGAAGAGAATGAAACTGTTTTTTCTGAAGTGTTCCGGTTGCGCCTTTCATGGAATGCTGCAAAATATGCAGATAATGAACGGATCGATATCGCTTTGAAAAAGATAAATGTGCGGATTAATCAGACAAAGCGTTTTCATGTTTTTGGTCCGTTGTTAAAGTATGCGGCTGTCCTTTTGTTGCTTGTTTCGCTATCATATTCCGGATGGGAGTATTTTAAACCGGAAACTTATGTGACTATCGCATTAAGAAACAAGGAAGAGGTGAAGAAAATTACATTGGAAGATGGTTCTACAGTTTGGTTAAGAGGAAATTCTGCTTTAAAAATA
>NZ_QREV01000014.1:0-75604 GCF_003363715.1 Parabacteroides acidifaciens | reverse complement strand
CCGGAGTCGTTCAGTGCGGCAAACCGAACGGTCTCCTTGCAAGGAGAAGCATTCTTTGACATCGCAAAGAATGCTTCATCACTATTTATAGTTTCTACGGATTATGTAAAGATAGAAGTACATGGGACTTCTTTCAGTGTCAATGTTAACGCCCAAAATAAATCTGTTGAAACGGTTTTAGTAAGAGGCAGTATCGATTTACAAAACCTGAAGGGTAAGAGAATTTTGGAAATGAATCCAGGGGAGAAAGTGACTTATGCCTGGAACGACAATACCTATATTACGGACCGCATAGATGTGAATGTTTGTGCTGCGTGGCGTTTTAACCAATTGATTTTTGATAATATAACTCTTCGTGAAATTGCCAATCAATTATCAGCCAAATATAACGTAAGTGTGAACATTGAGTCTTTAAAACTGGCCCAACGCAAATTTCGTTGTGTGATTAATGAAGATGAACATTTGTCGGATGTTCTGGAACAACTATGCTATTTGGCGCCGATTACCTACCGAATAGAAAATTCTGAGATCTATATATTTGAAAAACAAACAAAAAAATGAATGTCTATGGGAAATTAAAATGTAATCGAATGTAAATACTCCTTTAATATAAGGAATATTCCTTTGCAGCGGTTAATAAAAATGCTGCTTGGTAAACAAGTTAACTAATTTTTATAGTACTAACAAAAATGAATCACATGATATGAATAAAAAAGTATCTATTGCTACATTATCAATGCTTTTAGTCGCAGCATCGCCGATCATGGCGGTGAATGACGCAAATACTTTGTATGTGAATTTGGAATTGTCTTTAAACAAGACAACAGTAGGCACGGTCATACAAAGTATCAGTCAACAAACAGGTTATGAATTTTCTTATGATGAGTCGATTTTGAGTAAGGAAATATCCAATGTCTCTGTTCGTGTAAAAAATGAACGTATTGAATCGGTTTTAAAGAAAGTTTTTAAAAACACGGGGATTTCTTTCCGGATTGTTGATAATCGGATATTTCTGCAAGATAATGTAGAGACAAAGAACAGCCTTTTTGGAAACATCTCTTTAGCGGTTGTCCAACAAGAAAAGAAGACAATCAAAGGTACGGTTATAGATAATACCGGTTTTCCCGTTATCGGGGCGAATGTTGTTATTAAAGGAAGTGCCGGAGTCGGTACGGTGACAAATGTCGATGGCGATTTTACACTGGATGGTGTTGAAGATGGCGCCATATTATTGATTTCTTATATCGGCTATGTAGACCAGGAGGTGGCTGTAACGAAAGGAAATAACGATTACAAAATTACAATTCACGAAGATACGCAGAATCTGGATGAAGTCGTAGTTGTCGGCTATGGTACACAAACCAAAGTAAATCTGACAGGGGCGGTGAGCACGATTGGCAAAGACGAATTGATCGACCGTCCGGTAACGAATGTCTCTTCCGCTCTTCAGGGATTGACTCCGGGTGTTACGGTAACTTCCGGCACGGGAAGGCCGGGTGATGACGGTTCGACTATCCGTGTTCGTGGGGTTGGTACGCTGAATAATGCTAATCCTTACATTCTGGTGGATGGGATCGAAACCGGGACTTTTGATTCGATTGACCCTAATGATATCGAGTCTATTTCGGTTCTGAAGGATGCGGCTTCGGCTGCCATTTATGGTTCTAAAGCTGCCAATGGTGTAATCTTGGTTACGACCAAGCGGGGGAAAACCGGTAAAGCAACAGTCTCTTATAATGGTAATGTCAGTTTTTCGAATGTGTCAACTTTGATTGACCGTCTGAGTTCTTACGATTATGCCCGTTTATATAACCAGTTGTTGACGCAAGATGGAGCCTCTCCTCGTTTTACAGACGACGATCTTCGTCTATTCAGGGATGGGACGGATCCTTACGCTCACCCGAATACAGTTTGGACAGATTATATTTTCCGGACAGGCTTCATGCATAAACACAATCTCAATGTCAGCGGGGGATCCGATGATGTGAAGTATATGGCATCTGCCGGATTTTTAGGCCAGGAGGGAACAATGAAAAACTCCGATCGTCAGCAGTTTAATCTACGTACGAACCTGGATATTAAGTTGTCTGATAAGTTTACGATGCGGACTAATATGGCTTTTATCCATAATCAGTATTCCGAGCCGAATGCTTCCTATGGAGGTGGTTCGAACCAACTTATATGGCAGGCTAATCGTATCGCACCTTGGGTTCCCTATAAAAAAGAAGACGGTTCTTACGGTTCGATATCGGATGGTAATCCGGCAGCTTGGATAGACATCAATAGCCGGAAGAATCATTTGCAGCAGAATTTCTCCGGATTGTTAGCGTTTGATTATCATATTATGGACGGGTTGACATTCACGTTGCAGGGCGCTTATGTGACGAATATAAAAGAAACAAAGGATTACCGTAAAGAATGCTGGTATGACGACGTTAATTACCACGGGCCGGACCAGTTGACGGAAACGATTTCGAGATGGAGCCGTTATACATTGGATGCGTTGTTGAATTATGACAAGACTTTTAACCAGGACCATCATATCAAAGCGCTGGCCGGTTATAAGATTGAGAAGTATGATTATCGGGAACTGGTTGCTTTCCGGAAAAGTTTTCCGAACAGCGAAGTAACTGATTTGAACGGTGGCGATTCATCCACACAGACAAACAGTGGCTATTCCCGTGAACTGGCATTGTTGTCCTATTTCGGACGTATCAATTACGACTACAAAGGCAAATATTTACTGGAAGCTAATTTCCGTGCCGATGCTTCTTCCCGTTTTGCAAAAGGGTATCGTTGGGGATATTTCCCCTCTTTCTCCGCCGGATGGCGTATTTCGGAAGAAGATTTTATGGAAAACACAAGAGGTTGGTTACAGTCTCTGAAGTTCAGGGGATCTTGGGGGTTGCTTGGAAACCAGGATGCGGTGAAGGACGAGTATTATCCTTATTTGCCGACTTTGTATATCGGTAAAAACTTCCCGTTTGCGGGAACGGTTCACCAAGGTATCACAGTTGTGAGCCATAAGGTTACAACTATTTCGTGGGAAAACTCGACGAACTGGGGCTTTGGGTTTGATGCTAATTTCTTGAATGAGTTTATGTTGAGCGCCGAATATTATAACCGCAAGACATCCGATATTATTATGGATATACCAGTTTCCGATACATTTGGTATATCAGGAACCTATCAGGACAACAAAGGTTCATTGCGTAACAGCGGTGTGGAAGCGAGTCTTGCCTGGAATCATTCCTTTAATAAAGATTGGCGAATGGGGGTAAACGCAAACTTCTCCTATAACAAGAATAAACTGATTGATTTGGCTGGTGTCAATGAGATCATCGATGATTACAGCATCAACCGTGTGGGCGAGGCTTACCAATCGTTCTATGTTTATGAGGTAGATGGTTTATTCAAGAGTGACGAAGAAGCTGCCGCTTATGAAAAGCAATACGGCA
The DNA here is from genome assembly GCF_003363715.1 of Parabacteroides acidifaciens. Taxonomy (GTDB): domain Bacteria; phylum Bacteroidota; class Bacteroidia; order Bacteroidales; family Tannerellaceae; genus Parabacteroides; species Parabacteroides acidifaciens. The sequence continues at coordinate 72,146 of NZ_QREV01000014.1, read as the reverse complement.
ATCCTTGGTCTGCTCCTTTCAAGGGAGGTGATTTCCGTATTAAAGATGTGGACGGGGATGGGAAACTGACATCGAAAGACCGCGTGGTGAAAGGTTCGCAACAGCCGAAAACGACTTATGGCGTCACACTGAGTGGCGGATGGAAAAATTTTGATCTTTCTATCTTTTTCCAGGGTGTGACAGGTACAAGCCGTTATTTCGCACGTGATGTGGTCGGTTCGTTCATTGGTGATACATCTCACCCCAGTAGCAACTGGCTGGATGCCTGGACTCCCGAGAATCCGAATGCTGAATGGCCGCGTCTTTTCCTCGAAGAAAGCTCAGTCAGTGCCCCTAACAAATGTCGTTCTTCTTTCTGGTGTATGAATACCAACTATCTGCGTATTAAGAATATCAATTTCGGATATACACTACCGAAGTCGATTACGAATAAATTGGGTATAGCCAACGTGAAGGTTTACTACACGGGTGAGAATCTCTTCACGTTTGACAGTCTGCCCTTTAACGCAGATCCGGAGTCTGCTTCCGGAAACTTGGATATTTATCCGATCAATAAAAGCCATTCTTTCGGTATTAACGTAACATTTTAAATGATTGAAATATGAAACTGAAACAAATATTAAGTCTTGTTCTTTGTCTTACCGGAGCAGGAGCCTTTACTTCGTGTGATGATTTCTTTGATCTGAATCCGAAAGATCAGTTGACAACAAACACATTTTGGAATACTTCCAATGATGTCGATGCGGCTGTAACGGCAGCATACAATTGGTGGGTTAATAATTATGTCGGATCGAAGTTCGTTTTTTATGAAGACAGCTATTCGGATATCGGCTTCAATTATACGAATGCCTCTAATATGAGGAATATGGGGAGAGGCAGCGTTTCTCCTACGTCAGCTCCGAATTATTGGAGACAGTATGAGACGATACGCCGTTGTAATTTTGTCATAGAAAATATAGATTTGGTGCCGGCTTCGGCAATGACGGAAACGCAAAAGAATGATTTCCTGGCACAAGTACGTGCAATTCGAGGTTATAGCCATGCTTATCTGGCAACTTGGTATGGGGATGCTGTTATTATGGATTTTGTTCCCGCGACGGCAGATGATGCCAAACTGCCGCGTGAGCCGGAAGCGAAAGTGAAAGAACATGCTATGAATGATCTGGTGTGGAGTGCCGAACATATCGCGGAGAAACCGGCAGAGAAAGGACGTATTGCCAAAGGTACGGTTCTTTCGATGATTGCCCGTTTCAATTTGCTGTGGGGCAATTATTCGGAGGCATTGGATGCGGCTAATCAAGTGATTGCGCTGAACCAATATGAACTGGATCCTGATTTCCTGAATATGTTTTCCATGGCCGGGCAAAACTCTAAGGAAATTATTTGTACGTATGAGCATGTCCAAACTACTTATGCCTATGGCGGTGTAATCCGTTTCTATAACAATTCGGATGGTGGTTGGGCCTCATTTGTCCCGACTCAAAACATGGTCGATATGTTTGAAATGGCGGACGGCAAGATGATTGACGAAGCAGGCTCCGGCTATGATCCTGTCCATCCGTTTTATAATCGTGATCCTCGATTGAAAAATACGGTTATCTATTCCGGATTGGATTGGGTGGGACGTAATAATGTGCCGCGCATATTCAATACTCTTGATAAGACTTTGCCGAACGGTTCTTCGAATAAAGATTATTATACTGCGGCCGACAATGCCTCCCATACCGGTATGTTGTGGGCTAAATATTTGTATCCAAACCAGGGGCAATATTCCACTTCCATGAATGACGATGCCTTGTGCCCGATTATCTTCCGGTATGCGGAAATACTGCTGACAAAAGCCGAATGTTTGGTCGAGTTGAATCAGGATTTGCAAGAAGCAATGAATATTGTTGACCGGTTGCGTGTACGCGGAGGACATATTGCTGTCGATCGTTCCAAATACAACACGCAAGCAAAAGTGCGGGAACTGGTAAGGAGGGAACGTACGATAGAGCTGGCAGGCGAAGGGTTCCGCTATGAAGATATTGTTCGCTGGGACGAATATGACAAAAGCGGGGCCAAGACCGGAAGAAAAGTGGCGGAAGCCGTTATGCCGGGTGACTTGTATCGTTTGTGCGGTACTGTCAACTATGACGAACCGGATCCGGATCGTCGTGCCGTGATCGATGTGAACGCTACTCCTGAAGACCGTTTGATTGAAGTCCGTTATTTCGACAAGAAGCAATTTCATTTGCCGATATTACAAGCCGAGATGGATGCGAACCCTCAATTAGTTCAGAATGATGGCTATTAATAGATCAATCAATTTTATTTACAATGAAGTACATTAGAAATTTAGTATATGCACTTTTACTCACAGTTGCCACTCAGGTGGCAACTGCGCAGATAAAAATCCTTTACGGACCTTATTTGCAGAATGTAAAAGAGAATGAAGCAACCATTGTCTGGGAGGCAGATAAGCCTTCTGTCGGTTGGGTAGAGTTGGCTCCTGATGATGGGACTCATTATTACGGTGAGGAAAGACCCAAATATTTCGATACGACTAACGGGGTAAAGAACACCTCTTTACTTCATACTGTAAAGGTCAAAGGATTGACTCCCGGTACGACATACCGGTATCGCATCTATGCACAGGAAGTATTGTCGCACGAAGGTATTTCTGTTATATACGGACGCGTAGCTGCTTCAGATGTCTACAAAAAGAAAGCATTGACATTTACGACTTGTGATTCGCAGAAGAAAGAGACAAGTTTTGCGATGATCAACGATATTCATGGGCGTGAAGGTATTATTACAAAACTACTGAATGCTGCCGGCTATAAAGATAAGGACTTTATTATTTTCAATGGTGATATGGTTTCCGTATTTCAGGATCGGGAAACAATCTTCAACGGGTTTATGAAGGAAAGTATCGACTTGTTTGCATCTGAAAAACCGATGTATTATGCACGTGGAAACCATGAAACTCGCGGCGAATTTGCTACGTCTTTCCAGAAATATTTTTCACCGGAAGAACCTTTCCTGTATTATATTTTCAGACAGGGGCCTGTTTGTTTTATCATGTTGGATACAGGAGAAGATAAGCCGGATTCCGATATCGAGTATAGTGGTATTACCGACTATGACGGCTATCGGACGGACCAGATGGAATGGATGAAAGGACTTTATAAAAATGAGGATTTCAAACAAGCTAAATTTAAAGTGGTGATTGCGCATATGCCTCCTTCTGCTGACCTCAATATCTGGCATGGTCAGAAAGATGTGTTGAAGAAATTTGTCCCTATTCTGAATGATCTCGGAGTTGACCTGATGTTATGCGGACATCTCCATAGAAATAAATATGAAGAGCCGAGTACTGGGATCAAATTCCCTGTGTTGGTAAATTCCAATAATAGTGTGGTTTCTGTGTCTACTGATGGCAATCAGATGAATCTGGTCGTACTTGATTTGGATGGTAAAGTCGTTACCAAAAAATCATATATGGCTAAATAATATCGAATGGTTTATTTTTTTATTCTCGATTTTCAAAGGGGGCTTATTGTATAAAACGCTTTTTTTAGGCTTGGAAGACATCCGAGAGTAAACAAATGTTAATCCTCTTTTCTGACGTCAAAAAGGGGTTTTTCCGCCTTTTTTGAGCGTTTTCGGCCATTACGACCGTCCTCTTTTCCATTACGACCGTGCTAATGTGTAGTGCACTCGGCACCTCGCGAAGATTAGGACGGTCGTAATGGCAATTAGAACGGTCGTAATTGGAAAGAGGACCGTTTTCATGGCAAAAAAGCCCCTAAATTTCCTTGGGATATTTGGAACGCCGTCCGTTTAATTTTCAAATATTCGATTCTCCAGGAGTTAAGGTTTATCACTTTGCCGGCGTTTCCGGCTTTCGGCAATCAAATTGCATACTTTTCGGGACGGTCTCGGCTCCTCATTTCGTCTGTTGTCAGAAAAGAAGGCTTAAACTGCAAAAAGAGTCAATCCAAAATGAATCAACTTTTCGGTCGAAATAGAAAAATAGTCGAAAAGGGGGTTATTGTATTATTTGAACATATATCCTCTGGTGTGGTGGATTGGTATTGGACACTTTAAAATCAAGCAGAACAAACTAAAAAACTATGATATTAGCTCCGTATTTTTTTCAATCTATTCGTTTTGCTTATATGGGGGCAGAAAACAGGACAAAGATATGTTTGTTATCAGCCTGGTTAAAAAGTTCATGTACCCCACATGCTTGTAAATAGTTTGTAATACAGAGAGTACGCTCAATGTACTCTCTTGTTTAATATTAAATAATGTAGAATATGAAATATTATATATTTATAGCTGTATTTCTTTTTTGTTCTTGTTTTGACTTCAATGAATGTAATGTTTGTGAAATTGAGATATCAACTAATCGTAAACAAGAAGAACTATTACTATCTTCTTTTATTAAGAATTATACAGTTATACCATTGGAAACAAAGGACGAATGCTTAATAGCTCAGATTGATAAAATAAAAATATCAAATAATGAAGTTTATATATTAGATAATATGAATAATGCAATATATGTATATGGTATGGATGGAATGCATCATCGTACTTTATTTAGGGTAGGAAATGGACCAGGAGAATATTTGCAATTAATGGATTTTGATATACGGAATAATGTCTTGTTTGTATTAGATTTTGGAGGACTTCGTATTTTGAAATATGATTGTGAACTAAATTATTTAGGCCAAATTCAGTATGAAACTTACTCTACTCAAATTTCAGCATATAAAGATCTGATATATTTATATAATTTGAAATCAAAGAAAGGAAATGATTATAAATGTTCGGTTTTTAATGAAAAAGGAGAGAAAATTATAGATAAATTGATAAGGCCGGAAAATGAAAATCTATTTAATTATAATGAATCTAATGTCTTTTCTCTAAATGGTGATGATCTGTATATATCTCCTGTATATGACAATTATATCTATAAGGGAGAAGATTTACAACCTGTGTATCATATAAGATTTAAAGGGAAAGGATTTCCGGATGACATAAATATCGAAGAGCAAGATGTTAATAGTCCGGATTTTCAATTTATAGTTAAGAATAATTATTATGTATCAGATCATTTCTTGATATTTGATTATTTTGTTGAAGGTGAACGTGCTTTTTGTGTTTTTGACAAATTGAGTAATAAGAAAGAAATAGGATTTGTAAGTAATGATCTAATACCGGATTTTCGTTTTTTTCCACGTTGGGGAGATGGCAGATATTTAATAGAAGAAATAAATGCAGGAATATTATATGAGTATTTTCCATCTTTATTGAAACATTCAAAATTACGGAATTTATCTCTGAAAGATAATCCAGTAATAATTTTATATGAGATAAAGAAATAAAGTTGGATTTATACAAAAAAATAGTTTCTGGACATGAATATATTGGCCATATCAGATACCGTTTTTATAATGAAAGACCGATTTTGATAAGCCTGTTAAAACTTATTACTGTATGTGTAATCTCAAAGATGAAAAGGTTTATGTTGATACAACTCCTTTTATCAATTTTGGTATATAGCTTGGTTACAATAAAAATAGAATGGAATGAAAAAACTTGTATTAATATCGGGTTTGACGATGTTACTTTTGGGCATGGGATTAAATCTTCAGTATGCATTGGACGATTATGGTTGGGCTGATAATTTGGTTATACAGATATTGGCTACGACTGGTGACATCAATACTTCGTGGCCGGATCCAAATAAACCGGTGGAACCGGGGAAAATTGCGACAACGGAGTCTTGTGTTTTATATACAGGAGATGGTTTTACCAATAGCGTTAAACGGGTTTGTCATAATCAGTTTGTTTGTCCGACATGTAGTTGTACCCAAACAGCATGTGGTGAAGCATTTTATAATTAAGATATGAAATATTCAATTTATATATTGCTTATTTTCTTTTTTTCTTGTCAAAGCAAAAGCGAGAAGAATGATTTGGCCTTGGTTGTCGCAGATTCTGTGTCTGTTAGATATCTTGATATTGCAATTACAGAAAATACGCTTAATTTGGATCGGTATTTTGAATTGGATTCTTATGTGGTGTTATCAGATCAATCTTTAATTGGAGAAATTAAGCGAACGTTAGTCTGGGATGATTATATATTCATACTGGATGAAGTTCCGAAAATCGTTTGCTTTAATATGCAAGGCGATTTGGTTTATGAGATAAATTCACAAGGAGAAGGTCCGGAAGAATTTGGTACGATAGTCGATTTCGGATTAGGTGGGAAAGCAGAAAAGTTATGGTTGTATGATTCATCAAAGAGACGTTTGGCGGCTTATGATATAAAAACAGGTAGTTATCAATATTCAATCTCTATATCTTTTGTGGCTCCAAGCCGTATAGCAGTGGATAAAGGACATTTCTTTTTCCATACTCCCGATCATTATAATTATGCCACACATCCGGAGATGCATTATTCTCTTTTATATTCAGTTGCCGGAAAACAGATAGACGGACGTTTTTTTTCTCATGATGAAATTGCAGAATATATGTTTGATTATGGAAGGAGTCATCCTTTTTACTATAATGATGGACGAATCCTGTATATTCGGAATTTTGATCATGTGATTTATAGTTTGTCTTCCGAAGGGATTATTCCCATATATGATATCCATCTTCCCGAACCGTTACCGTTAGATCTTGTAAAGGAAAAACCAAATCCGATGAAATTGGTAAAGAGCCGATATTCTTGGCTGTTGTCGGATTGTTATCTTTGCGGTGATGTATTGAGTTTTTTATTTTCGAAAGATGGTTATTATTATTGGGGACTTTATGATTTGAAGGAAAATCGAGCCGTCAATATAGGTAAAAACCAAATGGAAACGTCTTTGTTAGTTGATATGACTTTTGATGGTGTTTACAGGGATCGTTTTTTTTCGGTAATATCATCACAAGTAATAGGTTGCAAAAAAGATAAGTTTCCGGAACTTATTCCTGAAAAATTACATTCATTATCGGAAGAAGATAATCCGGTTATCGCTTTTTATAAAGTAAAAAGGTGAAAAAATACTTTTTTTGCTCCGTATTTTTCCCGAGTTGTTCGTTTTGCTATAGATGAAAGGAAATAAAATGGATTTTGATTATAGACTTTTAGTAAAATATTTGGTCGGCACACTTTCTCCGGAAGAAATGGAGGCGGTGAAGGAGTGGCGCGCACGGTCGATTGAGAATGAAGATATTTATTCCAAATTGATAAACCTTCGTGTTTCATGGAAGTTTATGCGATATAATACCCCAGGGCATATTGAAAGCGCTTTGAATGAAGTGAATGGCAAGATAAATCGTAGAAGGCGGTTTGACATTGTCCGCTCTGTAATGAAATATGCGGCTGTGATCTTGTTGTTTGTTTCTTTTTCTTATGTGGGATGGGAATATCTGAAACCTGAAAATTATGTGACGATTACGGTTAAGCAAGGGGAAGATGTGAAAAAAATTATGCTTGCAGATGGGTCGACTGTTTGGTTGAAGGAAGGGGCTTCCTTGAAGATGCCCGAAACTTTTGCCAAAAACAATCGTCAACTCTCCTTGCAAGGAGAAGCATTCTTTGACGTTGCAAAGAATGCGCAATTTCCACTATATGTTTCAACGAATTATGTAAATATCAAAGTTCTCGGAACGGCTTTCAATGTAAAAACAGACGAGAAGCATAAAAATGTAGAAACCGTTTTAGCAAGGGGTAAAGTAGCTCTGCTCGATAAGCAGGGAAATGCCGTTTTAGATATGTCACCGGGAGAAAAGGTGACATATAATAGCTATAAGAACGAATATTCCACAGAGATTGTGGATGTAAATATAAGTACAGCGTGGCGGCTGAACCAGTTTGTCTTTGAAAATGTCACGCTTAGGGAAATCGTCAATCAACTCTCCGTAAAATTTAATGTGAACATAAATCTGGAATCATCGAAGCTTGCCCAGCGTAAGTTCCGGTGTGTGATCAATGAGGATGAAAGCTTGCCTGACATTCTGAACCTCTTGAAGTATTTAGCCCCGATCCGGTATAGGATAGAGGGGAAAGAAATATTTATATATGAATAATAAAAATGGAATGCCTATGAAGAAATAACAGACAGGAAAAAGAAAACACACACAACAAAAGAAAACTGTAACTTAAAAAAACTTAGTACTAACATTATTGAATCACATGTATGATTAAAAAAGCATCAATTGCGACATTAGCAATGTTTTTGACAGCTGCATCGCCCGCAATGGCGGAAGGGGATGCACATTCTTTGTATGTGAATCTGGAACTGGCGTTGAATAGTACAACTGTCGGTGCAGTGATACAAAGTATTAGTGAACAAACCGGATACGAATTTTCTTACGACGAAGCCTTGTTGAATAAGAAAATATCCAGAGTTTCCGTTAGCCTTAAAAATGAACGTATTGAAAAAGTTCTGAAAGAGGTCTTTAAGAATACCGGTATCTCTTACAAGATTGTTCATAACCGCGTATTTCTGAAAGATAATAGTGTGAAACAATATGTCCAACCCGAGCCGGTTGTGGCTATGGCCCAGCAACAGAAAAAAGCGATATCCGGTGTCGTTATCGACGATACGGGATTGCCGGTTATCGGGGCGAATATTATCCTTAAAGACGGTGCCGGTGTCGGAACGGTGACGGATGCCGACGGTAAATTTACATTGGATGGAATTCCTGACGGAGCGACTTTACTTGTTTCTTATATCGGATATTTGGATCAAACGATACAGGTGACAGGTGATAAAAGCTCGTTTCAGATTACCTTGCATGAAGATACCCAGAAACTGGACGAAGTTGTCGTTGTCGGATACGGTGTGCAAAAGAAGGTCAATATGACAGGTTCTATTTCGAATGTAAAAGCAGAAGAACTTTCGGTTATTCCGAATACTAACTTGTCGAACTCTTTGGCCGGACGCGCTCCCGGTGCAACTATTACAGGTAATTCCGGTTTGATGGGAGCTTCTTCCGAAATCCGTATGCGTGGTGGTTTTGGCGATCCGTTATTCGTTATAGACGGTGTTATCCGCGATAAAGAAGCGTTTGATAACCTGGAACCGTACGAAATCGACCAGATGAGTTTCCTGAAAGATGCCGCATCGGCTTCTATCTATGGATCAGCTGCCGGTAATGGTGTCGTGTTGGTGACGACCAAAGGGGGTGTCAAGAACCAAAAACCTGTGTTTAACTACCAGGGTTCCTATGCTTTCAGCAAGTCTACCCAGGAATTGTTCGCAGACAGATGGACAGCTATCGATGATTTGGATTATCAAAATGCGGTTGCACGTTTCCAAGGGACGAAAGAACCTAACGGTGAAGCTGAATATGCTTATTTCCGCGATAATAATATTAACTATAATGTAAACGATTACATTTGGCAGAATCCTTGGAATACGAAACATTCTCTGAGTGTGACAGGCGGTAGTGAAAAGGTTCAATATTATGTAATGGGATCTTTCCTGGCGGAAGAGGGTTCTTATGTCTCTTTGGAAAACAAGAAATTTTCTTTGCGTTCGAACCTGACGATGGAATTGAGCAAATATATCAAGATGAATGTAAACCTGGATGCAAACCAATCGAATGACAAACGTTTCTATTGGCCGTTCTCGGACGATGATGACCAGGCTGTTTACGACTTGTATCGTTGTACGTTCAATGCGATGAAGACAACGCCTTTTTATTCTAACCTGGATGGAACTCCATCTGCTACTATTACGGATTACCCGATCTATCAGGACTATGGTTCATGGCAGGGATGGAACCCGGTTGACCAAGTTGTGGGTGACCGTTATTTGAAGACTCGCCGTCGTAATATGAATGGTATTGTTTCATTTGATTTCAATCTTGACTTTATCACGAAAGGCTTGAGTACGAAGATTATGGGAAGTTATATCGGCCATGACTATTCCCGTAAGAGATTCATGACTTTTCAAAAAAATTACAAATTCCAACAGGCTGATCCGGAAGGAAACCGTTTTTTGCCGGCTCCGTTGAATTTGAATGAATATAATACATTCAACTTTTCCCAGAATTATGAAAACCTGGATTACCGTGCCAAGCAGTTATGGACAGAGCAGTTCAACTGGTTCGTAAACTATGCAAATACGTTCGGCAAACATGACGTCGGCGGTATGATCGTTTTTGAACAGGCTGCCAACGGTGGTGAATGGGTACAGGCTAAAGGCGAACAACCGCTTGCCAATATCGATCAGATGTTTAATTATTCAAAAGATGCGGAACGCCGTTGGGGAGATGCGGAAGAATATACCGGTGGACGTCTTTCCTGGATAGGTCGTTTCAATTATACGTTCGATCAGAAGTATATTGCCGAGTTCTCTTTCCGTTATGATGGCAATACCTTGTTCCCGGACGGACACCGTTGGGGATTCTTCCCGTCTGTATCTGCTGCATGGCGTATCAGTCAGGAGCCGTTTATGGAAAAGACATCCGATTGGTTGAGCAATTTGAAATTGCGTGCATCTTATGGAACGACTGGTAATGACTTGGATTTGAGTAAGGACCCGATCGATAAGATTACAGCATTTTCTTATTTGCAGAAATATAATACAGGTGGCACATATATATTCGGCAGTAATTTAGCCAATACAATTACAGCCGGTGCGACTCCTAACCCGACATTGACTTGGGCCACTTCCACGACTTATAATGGTGGTTTGGACTTCGGTTTCTTTAATAATCGTTTGTCCGGTACGTTCGATGCTTTCTATCGTAAGGAGGTCGATATTTTGGGCCCACGTACAGTGACACTCCCGAATACGTATGGCCAAAGCTTGGCTCCGGAAAACTATGCTGAGCGTTCATGGAGAGGTGGTGAACTGTCTTTAACCTGGATGGATAAGGCTGCTAACGGGGCAATCGATTATTCTGCCTATGTGAATTTGGGTTTTGCCCGTGATAAATGGGACGTATTGGATGTTTCTGCTACTTATCAGGAAGGTGGAAATCTTCATGCCCTATCACCTGTAGGGAAAGCCGATGGTATCTTGATCGGTTTGATTGCCGATCACTTGCTGACAGACCAGGCTGAAGTCGACGCTTTGAAAGCGAAAGGTTTCAAACAATATGGACGTGATCCGTATTTGGGCGGAATCTTGTATAAAGATACGCGTGGTGACGGATATACGGAAGGTCCTGATGGACGTATCGATGGAAATGACGCATATAACTTGTTGAGTGAAAACGGAACGCCACGTATTAACTACGGTTTTGGTGGTAATATTAAGTGGAAAGGTATTACTCTGGATGTCCACTTCCAAGGTGTCGGCAAGTATGATCGTTTTGTCGGTGGTGTCGATGGTGGTTTCTACCAGCATGGTGGTGCTGTCCGTCCTTATTTCCCGATTTGGACAAGCGACAAAGTATATGATCCGGAGCGTAACCCGAATGGTGTTTATCCGCGTATCGTAGGTTCTGGTTGGTATGAGTCCGGAGCCGGAAACACCAGTTACTGGATGCGTAACGGCGCTTATCTTCGTTTGAAGAACTTGAACATCGGCTATGATTTGCCAATGGGCATTCTTCGTCCGTTAGGTATTTCGCGTGCTCAGGTGTTTGCCAATGCAACCAATTTGTTCTGTATTTCAGTAGTAACAGAGTTCTTGGATCCTGAACAGAAATATTATGATTCATATCCATTGATGAAAACTTTTTCCTTTGGCCTTAATTTCTCGTTCTAATTTTAAATCAGAAAGAATATGAAAATGAAAAAAATTAAATATGCAATAATAAGTGCCGTTCTCGTTTTAGGCGGAATGACAACCGGTTGTGATACGCTGGATATCGATAACTTGAATAGTTATGATGAATCTATGGTCTGGGACGATGCCAGCTTGGCAACCGCTTATGTGAATAATCTTTATTCGGAGTGTTTTGGCAACTGGAATGCCGGAGCGGATAATAATTCGGAACAAGTGACCGGTATGCCCTGGTATTTAGGCACTATTACGGAAACAGGCGGTGCCTATAAAAAATGGGATTACACGACGATCCGTCATATCAATGAAGCCATCAAGCGCTTGGAAGAGGGATTATTGGATAGCAAAACGGCTAATGGGTTGTTAGGCCAGGCCTATTTTATGCGTGCTTATACCTATTATTGGATGGTTATACATCATGGTGGTGTCCCTTATATTAAAATTCCTCAGGATAAAGATAAGGATGATCTGTATGTGAAACGTAATTCCACACCGGAATGTTTCCAGTTCATGGTGGAAGATTTGGATCATGCCATATCATTACTGCCTGAAAAGATTGCAAGCAGTTCTGCAGATTATGGTCGTATCGACCAATGTTTTGCGAAAGCCTGGAAAGCAAAGACTTTGTTGTTGAAGGCATCTCCTCAGTTCAATCCGAGTAACTCCTATGGTAATCCTTATTGGGAAGAGGCTTATACGGCAGCAAAAGAGGCTTATGATTTTTGCGTGGCTAAAGGTATTTCGTTAACTCCTGAATACGCAAATATTTGGATACAGGAGCAGGGACCGGAAGTGGTGTTCCCCGTAGTAAATTCTAATCCGAACAAAATTTCATCTTGGGAATATACGACTCGTCCGGCATCGGTCAGTCGTGATAAGTCTTATAGTAATCCGACTTGGGAATTTGTGAAAAGTTTCCCGATGATGGATGGCAAGCGCTATGATGATCCGACAAGTAAATATTATGTGGGTGATGAACAGGCTTTGCTGAAATCTTTCTGGGTGAATAGGGATCCCCGTTTTAATAATGTGTGCTTATATAATGGTCGTGAATATCCGGTGGCAGGGAAACCTTCTGATTACCGGCAATATAACGCACTGGGTGTGAGTAGCCCGGACGACCAGTATGGCGTGAATCCTGCTGCGCATACCAATGCTGTGAATAACGATATTTTTTCAGGTTTCTATATTTACAAAGCTGCGGATTTGACGTTGACTCAAGATAAGGTAATGACATATGATATCGATTACATCTTGATGCGCTTTGCAGAAGTAATGTTTATTTATGCTGAGGCAGCCAATGAAACCGGACATTCGGATGTGGCAGTCGAAATGTTGAAACAAATTCGTAAACGTGCCGGAATTGAAGCAGGAAGCGATGGCCTTTATGGTCTGAATGTCGGCAACCGCGAAGAAATCCGCCAGGCTATTCTGGATGAACGTAATATCGAGTTGTGTTTTGAAGGTCATCGTTTTTGGGATTTGCGCCGTACGCGTAACATGATGAAGCTGGCCGGTTGGACTAAACACGGTCTTGAGGCGATTGCTATCAATCCGGATGGAACTGATATGAGTTTGAATACGGCAAGAACAAAGATAAACAACAACGAATTGACCACAGGTGATTTTCGCTATGTGATTCATCAGGTTCCTTATACGGAAGCTGCAGAAAGGGAATTTGTGATTGAAGAATCTTTCTATTTCTTCCCGATTCAAAAGAGTAATATCGATCAGAATCCGAATCTTGAACAAAATAATAATTGGGGCGGAACTTTCAATCCGACAATGGAATAAATTATTACTTTTGTTTTTTATACTCAAAGGAGGGAGACCAAAAGACTTACAACCCTTTGGTTGTCCCTCTTTTCATTTTATTTATAAACTTAATCTGTATCAGGCGATGAAAACTAAACTTTCTTTATTGATTTTTGCTTTGTTATTTGTGTTCTCCGAAACAAAGGCTCAGAATAATATCACGATCGGCGTTATTCAGTATGATTTGAGCAATATAGATAAAAGCTTTAAGGATTTGCATGACCAGGGATTCGGTTCTTGCGAACTGAGTTACCGGAACAATACGCTGACCAAAGAGTTTGCTGAAAAAGTGAAGGCGGCGTCGAAGAAACATAATATTAAGGTAACTACGGTTGTCGGTGTGCCGGGAAGCCGTAGTGTCTGGAATTTCCGTCAGGGACCGGCGACGATAGGCCTGGTGCCGAAAGAAGAGCGGGCTGAAAAAATCAAGGTGTATCATGAAATGATCGATTTCTGCGCAATGGCTGAAGTGCCGGCCATGCATTCTCATTTCGGTTTTATTCCGGAAGATCCCTCTTCCGAACAATATAAGGATTTTATCCGGGTTATGCAGGATTTGGCCAATTATGCGAAAGAGCGGAATGTCATGATCTATTTTGAAACAGGGCAGGAAACCCCGACAACTTTGATCCGTGCAATTAAAGATATAGGTACGGGTAATGTGTTTATTAATTGCGATTTGGCTAATTTACTGATGTATGGAAAGGCCAATTCTCTGGATGCCGTGAAACAGTTCGGAAATCTGATTAAGGAATTTCATGCAAAAGACGGTAAATATCCGGATCCTAATAATCCGTATGAATTAGGCGCAGAAGTGCCGATCCCAACAGGAGAAGTCGATTTTCCCGCTGTTATAGCAGAACTGAAGAAACAAGGTTTCCAGGGAGCACTGACCATTGAATGCGAATTGAACGGTGCACGGCATGATTATGTTATTAAAACTCGTGAATATCTGCAGGGACTATTGGATAATTAGTATCTTTGTCTGATATTGTTTATATTTTTAAAGAAATAGTTGCTAATCTATATAAATTATTTTCTACTATGAGAACAAGCAGAAGAGGTTTTCTGAAAACCCTTGGAGGTGTAGCTCTTTTCTCAATTGTGCCGCGTAACGTATTGGGAAACGGGTATATAGCTCCGAGTGATCAATTGACTAAAGGTATCATTGGTACCGGAGGTATGGGAAGAGGCCATGTGAATTACGGCGGTACGCGTTTGGTTGCCGTTTGTGATGTAGACAAGAAACACCTGGAGTTAGGGAAAAACCTGGTGAAGGATAAAATAGCCGCTTATCATGATTTCCGCGATTTGATTCTGGATCCGAATGTCGATATCGTCCATATCGCGACGCCTCCCCACTGGCATGGAATTATGTCGGTCGAGGCTGCTAAAGCCGGTAAGGATATCTGGTGCGAAAAACCGATGACACGTACGATCGGAGAGGGCAAGCGGGTGATGGAAGCAATGAAGCAATACGGGCGTATGTTCCGTTTGAACACCTGGTTCCGCTTTACCGACCAGTTCTATGGGTTGGGTACGCCGGTCAAGCCGTTGAAGAAATTGGTGCAGAGCGGTATGCTGGGCTGGCCGTTGAAGGTGACGATCAGTAAACATACCGGTTTCGACTGGAAATTCTATTGGGTAGGCAAAGAGTATCTCGAACCGCAATCCGTTCCGTCGGAACTGGATTATGACATGTGGCTCGGCCCGGCTCCTTACAA
The DNA here is from genome assembly GCF_003363715.1 of Parabacteroides acidifaciens. Classification (GTDB taxonomy): domain Bacteria; phylum Bacteroidota; class Bacteroidia; order Bacteroidales; family Tannerellaceae; genus Parabacteroides; species Parabacteroides acidifaciens. The sequence continues at coordinate 56,875 of NZ_QREV01000014.1, read as the reverse complement.
GCCTTATAATCCGCACCGTGTACACCAGACTTTCCGTGGCTACTGGGATTATGATGGCGGTGGACTGGGCGATATGGGACAGCACTACATCGACCCTGTGCAATATATATTGGGCAAAGACGAAACCAGCCCGGTAAAGGTGGAAGTAGATGCCCCGCAACAGCACCCGGATGCTGTCGGTACATGGCGCTCGATCACATATACCTATGACGATGGTTGCCAGATCGTGCTTTGGGGAGGCGATTTCGGAGATCCGAATACGCCGTATATTGCCGGTCCGAAAGGTAATGTTTATAAGAATTTTGTATGCGATATTCCTGATTGGGAGAAGAAACTTGCCGATTATCCCGAACCGGAACCACAGGTTACGGATTTTATCGAATGTGTGAAAACCCGTCAGCCGTTTGCTCTGAACGAACGCAACGGATTCCGTTCGGCTACAATTGTCAATATGGGTGCAACGGCGCTCCGCTTGAACCGGACATTGAATTTCGATCCTGTGAAACTTGAATTTATTGATGATGAGGCTGCGAATCGTTTGTTGGATCAGCCGATGAGAGCTCCCTGGAATATTTAATTCATTCAAAATTCAAAAACATATGAGAAAAGCATATATATCAATAGCTGCCTTACTGCTATGCGGAAGCATGCTGATGGCGCAGACACCGGCCAACCGTACGGCCAAAACGACCGCTGCCGATGTGTTGGCTCAAATGCCTGCGGCACAGCAAGCGGAGTATAATAAACTGATAAGCGATCTGAGTTCTACCGGCGAAGAAGGTGTCCTGATGCTGGTTAATATGATTAATGCACCGGGTAAAGGCAGCAATGCGAATGTGGATTACGCCTTGAGCGGCCTGACGCATTATGTCATGGCGAAAGGGGAGGAAAGTGCCCGCCTGACAACGGCTAATGCTTATCTGAAAGCATTGGAAATGGTGAATGAGCGCGAAACAAAAGCGTTTATCATCCGTCAACTACAGATTTTAGGACAAGATGAATGTGTGGACGCACTGGCATCCTGTCTGAATGATGAATCGTTAAGCGGACCTGCTGCACGTGCTTTGGCTGCTATCGGTAGTGAAAAGTCCGGACAGGCTTTGGTAGCTGCATTGAAGAGCCGTTCCGGTTCTCCGAAAACGCAGAAAGACGTGATCCGTGCGATTGCAGATGCACAGGTGAAAGAAGCCGAGCCGGTCTTGAAAGCTTTGCTGGGTGCTTCCGATCCGAATATGCAGAAGGCTGTACTCTATGCACTGAGCCGTGCCGGAAGCCGCGAATCGCTGGATGCATTGGCGGATGCTGCTGCAAATGCCGGGTACACGATGGAAAAAACCGGTGCGAACGAAGCTTATATAGCCTTGATCAAGCGAGTGATTGCACAGGGAAATTATACGGATGCTCTAAAGGCTGCAAAGAAATTGCAGAAAGATGCCGCTAAAGCCGGGCAGGAGCAGACACGTGAAGCAGCTTTGCAAGCTATGATTTCGGCAGAGTTGGCAATCGGACAGCAAAAAGAACAAGCAAAGGGGAAAGATGCCGATAAAACAGGAGCTTCTAAAATCGTAGTGGCGGCCATGAAGGACCCGAGCAAGAATTACCGGAATGCCGCATTGGATTATGCTTCTTGTTTTGCAGATAAGGATTTGTATATCGAACTGGTGAAGATGCTGCCGAAAGCTAAACCGGAACTGAAAGTCGATATCCTGAACTGGATCGGACGTGAGGCTAAAAAGCCCGCCAAGCATGATATTATCCGGGATCTGGAAATCCGCTTTGATCTTCCTGCCAGACAAGTGCTGCTGGAACAACTTCGCGATGCCGACTTTAATGTGAAGCAGGCTGCTACCTGGACATTGGTTAAGATTGGCGATAAGGCCTATATCCCTTCGCTGGCCGAATTGCTGAAGAATGACGACAAGCAGATTGTATTGCTGGGCCAGGATGCTTTGGCTGCCTTCCCGGGGGATATCGACGGAGCTGTGGCAAAAGCGGTTTCTTCTGCCGCCAATGCCGGTAAGATTGCCGGGTTGGAGTTGTTAGCTATGCGTAAGGCGACTGCTAATATCAACACAGTCTTGGAACAGATACAGTCCGGTTCTCCGGAGGTAAAAGCAGCGGCATATGTGGCGCTGAAAGATGTGGTGGGCGAACGTGATATCACAAATATGTGCGGTATGCTGGAAACGGCTGATGCCTTGGCTGTTCCTCCTATGCAGCGTGCGGTGATTTCTGCCTTATCATCATTGTCACCCGCTGGGCAGGTGGAAACGGTAACACGTCGTATGTTGCAGGCCGGTGATAAAGGATATTTGTATTATTTTGTCTTGGCTTCGACTGGTGAGCAGAGTGCGCTTGACTTAATCATCGAAGGATGTGAAAAGGGAAATGGTGCAGTAAAAGATGCTGCAGTAGGTGCCTTGTTAATATGGAAAGATTTGCGTGCTGCCGATTATCTGTATGAAATTGCCAAATCGGGCGACTCGCAAATTAGAACGGCTGCATTGAATCGTTTTGTCGAATTGGTATCTTCTCCGGAACGGACCGGTGAAAACCGCTTGTTGAGCCTGCGTAAGGCAATGGAAATTGCACAGACAGATGCACAGAAGATCGCAATCTTGCGGCAGGTTGAAAAGACCGGCACATTCCTCGGCTTGTTATACGCCGGTGATTTTCTGGATCAGAAGCCTGTACAGCAAGCTGCTGCCAATGCCGTCATGAACATTGCTTTGGGCAACAAGGAGTATATGGGCACCAATGTCCGTGCTTTGTTGAATAAGGTAATGGAAGTGCTCGATAACCCGGACGCCGGCTATCAGAAGGAAGCCATCAAGAAGCATCTGGCTGAAATGCCGCAGGGAGAAGGCTTCGTCTCTCTTTTCAATGGCAAGGACCTGACTGGCTGGAAAGGGCTTGTCGAGAACCCGATCGCCCGTGCGAAGATGAAACCGGCCCAATTGGCGAAAGCACAGGAAAAGGCGGATGAGAACATGCGCAGGGACTGGAAAGTCGAAGATGGCTTGTTGGTATTCGAAGGCTCCGGTTATGATAACTTGTGTACGGAGAAACAATATGGCGATTTCGAAATGTATGTAGACTGGATGCTTGATCCGGCTGGTCCCGAAGCGGATGCCGGTATTTACCTGCGTGGCACTCCACAGGTTCAGATCTGGGATACTTCCCGTGTGAATGTAGGCGCACAGGTCGGTTCGGGTGGTTTGTATAACAACCAGGTGAACGAAAGCAAACCGTCGAAAGTGGCCGACAATAAATTAGGCGAATGGAACAGTTTCTATATTAAGATGGTGGGTGACCGTGTAACGGTTGTCCTGAACGGAGAAAAAGTGGTGGACGATGTGATCCTTGAAAACTACTGGGATCGTAAGCTTCCGATCTTCCCCGTTGAACAGATCGAATTGCAGGCTCACGGCAGTAAAGTCTATTACCGTAACATTTACGTAAAGGAATTGGAACGCAAGGAACCGTTCAAACTTTCCGCCGAAGAGGAGAAAGAAGGTTTCAAGATTTTGTTTGACGGAACGAATATGCATGAATGGACAGGCAATACGGTCGACTATACATTGGAAGACGGTACCATCTCCATGATTCCGAGCAAGAGCTACGGTGGCAACTTATATACGAAGAATGAATACGGCAACTTTATTTACCGTTTCGAATTCCAGTTGACTCCGGGTGCCAATAACGGTGTCGGAATCCGTACTCCGATGGAAGGAGATGCCGCTTATGTCGGAATGGAAATCCAGATTCTGGATTGCGAACATCCGATCTACAAGGATATAACTCCTTTGCAGCATCATGGCTCCGTATATGGTATTATCCCGGCTAAAGCGGATCATCATAGCGCCTTCAAACCTGTGGGCGAATGGAATTATGAGGAGATTGTTGCCGATGGCGATAATATCCGTGTGACGGTAAACGGTGTTGTGATCCTGGATGGTAATATCCGTGAGGCGACCAAGAACGGAACACCCGACCATAAGGAGCATCCGGGACTTTTCAATAAGAAGGGACATATCGGCTTCTTAGGACATGGTTCTCCTGTTAAATTCCGTAACATCCGTATTAAAGAACTGAAGTAAGAGTTCTGTATCACATTGTTAAATTGCAGTATAAGCATTTATTTGTTTATACTGCAATTTTTTTATGCTGGTTATTTGTCTGAAAAGCCTTGAATATTAACATGAATAAATTTGTAGATCTGGTTTATAATGACGAATTTTGTGTCATATTTAACTAATGAAGTGCTCATGGAGACAGACCAGTATCGATTATTATTAGATAATGCCCAGGTTGGTTGGTGGGAAGCTGATTTTGAACGCGGATGTTATATCTGCTCGGACTTTTTGATTAGTCTGTTAGAATTGGATGGTCCACAACTGCCTATTCGTGATTTCCTTGCTTTAATCCGTGAAGATTACCGAGACCGTATTGCCAATGAATTTGCTTTCTTTAAAGAAATAGGTATATATGAACAAATATTTCCGCTTAAGACCTGTTTTGGAGTCAAGTTTGTCCGTACTAAGATCTGTAAGCGTGAAAAAGATGCAAACGGAAAAATAACGGTATTGGGGATTTTGCAGCTGATTCCGTTTAGCGAAGTCGAAGAAAACAAACCGATTGTAAACAGCCAGATCGATGGTATCCTCCGGCATTTGGGAAGTCTTTCGCGTGCCTTGCACTCCTTCATACAGACAAATGATTTGCATAAATCGATTCATCTGGCTTTGACGGAGATTTTGTTTTCGATAGATACGAGAGGACGTGTTTATATTATGGAATATGACGACGAACAGAGTATTAGTTGCACATACGAGGTTTGTAGCGAAGGGGTTACGCCTGTCCGTCTTTCCCTGCAAAAGATTCCGATTTCCACATTGCCCTGGTCCACACGGAAAATACAGAGCTTATATCCGGTTCTGATTAATAATTTAGATGAACTGCCGGCCGAAGCATCGGAGGAAAAGCGTTATCTGGAGAAGCGATGTGTTCGTTCATCGATTTTGATTCCCTTGATAATCAAGGGTGAACCTTGGGGGTATATGGGAGTCGATATTGTAGATAAACACCGATTGTGGAGCTTGGAAGATTATCAATGGCTCTCGTCCCTTTCCAATATAATCAGTATCATCACAAAGATGGCACGAATCAACGAAGCGTTGGATCATAGTGAAAAACTGCTCCGTAATATCTATACAAATATTCCTGTCGGTATCGAATTGTATGATAAAGACGGCTATCTGGTGGATATGAATAATCTGAATGCCGAGATATTCGGTATTCCTGCCAAAGAGGTGGCTTTTGGGGTTAATATTTTTGACAATCCGATGATCCCTGTTGAGATACGGGAAAAGCTGCATTCCCGTGAACCTGTTTCCTTCCGCCAATCTTATTCTTTTAATGAAATCCGGAAAGACGATTATTACCCGACAGAGAAAAGTGGAACAATCGACCTTTTTACAAAGGTCAGCATGCTTTATGATGCGCATGGTAGTCTTATAAATTACCTGTTCATCAATCTTGATAACACCGATAAGGCGGTGGCTTATAGCCGTATCGAAGAGTTCGAGCACTTTTTCAGCTTAGTCAGCCGCTTTGCAAAAGTCGGATATGCGAAGTTTGATTTGCTTTCGCGTGACGGTTATGCCATTAATCAATGGTATCAGAACCTGGGAGAAAAAGAGGGAACGCCTTTGTCGAAGATAATCGGCGTTTATAATCATGTTCATCCGGAAGACCGGAAAGTGATGCTTAATTTCTTTGAGCGTGTAAAACAGGGAAAGGTAAACAGCCTCCGGAAGGAATTGAGAATCAAAAATGGCGATGGATGGAAATGGACCCGTGTGAATGTTATGCGTAATATGCAGTCCGTCGATGCGGATAAGTTAGAAATGATTTGTGTGAACTACGATATTACCGAACTGAAGGAAACACAAAAACAACGCGAAAAGGCAGAGGAACTGGATCGCCTGAAATCTGCTTTTCTTGCTAATATGAGCCATGAGATCCGGACGCCTCTTAACGCCATTGTCGGTTTTTCTACTTTGCTGGTGGATACGGATGATGCGGAAGAAAAGAAACAGTTCGTGGATATCATCCAAAAAAATAACGAACTGTTGCTGCAACTCATTTCTGATGTGCTGGACCTGGCCAAGATCGAATCCGGAACAATCGAATTGAAGGCAACCGATATTGATTTGCAGGAACTGTATAACGAATTGGTTGTGTCGATGAAGATTAAGGTGCCGGTGGGTGTTACGCTTTGCGCGGCTCCGGATCTGCCTCCTTATGTCTACCATTGCGACAAAGTGCGGTTGACACAGGTCTTGTCCAATTTTGTTAATAATGCGATCAAACATACCGATGCGGGAGTGATTACGCTTGATTACCGTTTACGCCAGAATTGCGTGGAATTTTCTGTGACGGATACGGGAGATGGGATGCCGCTCGAGATACAGCAACACGTGTTTGACCGTTTTTATAAAGGAAACAGCTTTAAGCAGGGCACCGGTCTGGGACTTTCCATCTGCAAAAGTTTCGTAGAGCAGATGGGAGGACATATCGGAGTAAAGTCCGAAGAAGGCAAGGGCTCTTGCTTCTGGTTTACTTTACCCCGCTAAGACAATCTCTTATTCTTTTTCACCATAGGCGAGGTCTCCGGCGTCGCCTAATCCGGGAACGATATAGGAATGGTCGTCCAGCTTGTCGTCAACGGCTGCGACCCATATGGTTGTGATATCGTCCGGCATTTTGCGTTGGATGTATTCGATGGCCTGCTTACTGGCGATGATGGAAGCGACATGGATATGGGCCGGATGTCCCTTTGTACGCAAGGCTTCGTAAGCTAATTCCATCGAACTGCCGGTTGCCAGCATCGGGTCTGTTATGATCAGGGTTTTGTCTGTTAACCGGGGGGAGGCGATATATTCGATGTGGATGTCGAAATTCAAGCGGTCTTTGTATTTGCGGTAGGCGGAAACAAAAGCATTTTCCGCATTGTCCAGATAGCTGAGGAATCCCTGGTGATAGGGGAGTCCGGCACGCAGGATGGTACTGATAACGACCCGGTCGTCCGGTGTGTTCATCGGGGCTATTCCTAAAGGTGACTGAATGCCTTTTAAGCTGTAAGTAAAATCTTTACTGATCTCATAAGCCATAATTTCGCCGATCCGTTCGACGTTCCGGCGGAAACGCATACTGTCTTTCTGTATATTCACATCGCGCAGTTCGGCGACAAACCGGTTTAAAACCGAGTTCGATTCTCCAAGATTAACTATTTTCATTATTAAATTGTTATTTTCCGGTGCCGAATTTAGTTATAATTTGCACAGATCGCAAAAAAGAAGGCAACCTTTTTTAGGCTGCCTTCTTTGATAGTGCAAAAAGTCTTTTTTACTTCTTTTCTCCGGGTTTGTTGATTGCATCCAACAAATATTTTCCCGGTTTAAATTTCACGGTTGTTCTGGCCGGAATCATAACTGGAGTACCAGTTTTTGGGTTACGGGCCAAACGGCTGGTCTGCGGACGCGGTATCAATGTACCGAAACCAATTAATACAATCTCTTCGTCGTGAGACATCGCTTCTGTAACAATCTCAATGTAAGCGTCCAACATTTTTTTTGCTTTCTGCTTCTGTAATCCCGATCTCTGGGCCAGGGCCTCGATCAATTCTGCTTTGTTCATGAATGTTTCTATTTAATTATGATTTTCAAGGCAAATGTACGCTTTTTGTCTATATGTTGTGTTGCTTTTTGCATATAAAGAAAACGTCGTTCATTTCTTATTTAACAACGCTTGCGTGCGTTTGTTACGTTTTGCGAAACAAAAAATGTTAATGGTCTCTCGGTTTCGATATTTGAAAGGCTTTTTAGTGGATGTACTGATGAATTTGATATTTATAGTTATTTTTGTCATGAAAAATAATACAGAACGTAAAATGAGAATAGAAGAGAATTATTCGTTGGAAAAACATAATACTTTCCATCTCCCGGTAAAGACCCGCTGGTTCATGGAATATGCAAGTGAAGAAGAGTTGGGACGTATCCTCCGGGATGAATATTTCCAGGAATGCCTGTCGCTTCATATCGGTGGCGGGAGCAATTTGCTGTTCATAAACGATTTCAACGGGATCATCCTGCATTCGCAGATAAAAGGCATTTCCGTGGCGGAGGAGACAGACGATTCCGTCCTGCTTCGTATCGGTGCCGCCGAAAAATGGGATGACGTGGTGGCTTATGCCGTGTCCAAAGGTTGGGGCGGCATTGAAAACCTCTCGCTTATCCCCGGAGAAGCCGGTGCTGCCGCAATCCAGAACATCGGGGCATACGGGGCGGAGATCAAAGATGTGATCGAGGCGGTGGAGGCTTATAACCAGCTTTCGTTCGAGAAGCGTACGTTTACAAACGAAGAATGCCTCTATGGTTATCGGAGCAGTTACTTTAAAAATGAGCATAATGATCCGTATATTGTTACATATATATATATACGTCTCAGCAAAAGGCCTCAGTTTTCTGTCGGTTATGGCAATTTGAAGGAAGAACTGGCCAAATATCCGGAGGTGACATTGCAGGCAGTGCGCGACGCCGTGATCTCGATCCGCCGTCAGAAATTGCCCGATCCGGATGAGTTGGGAAATGCAGGCAGTTTCTTCATTAATCCAGTCGTCCCGGCTGCGCAGTATGAGAAGCTGAAAGAACAGTATCCGGAGATGCCGTCTTATCCGGCAGGCGAGGGGAAGGTGAAAGTCCCGGCCGGCTGGCTGATCGAGCAATGTGGCTTCAAAGGCAAATCGCACGGCCCGGTCGGAGTCTATGAGAAGCAGGCGTTGATATTGGTTAATTTAGGAGATGCAAGAGGGCATGAAATCGCACTGGTCGCCGAAAGCATCCGTACGGCAGTCAATGACCGGTTCGGTATCGAGATCATGCCAGAAGTTAAATATGTCGGTTAAATGGAAATTACGTTTTTAGGGACGGGGACTTCTACGGGTGTCCCCGAGATTGGTTGCCAGTGCGAGGTGTGTACAAGCACGGATAAGCGCGACTGGCGTTTGCGTACGTCGGTATTGGTTGAAACCGACGGGAAACGGATTTTGCTGGACTGCGGTCCGGACTTCCGTTGGCAGGTGATTAAGAACCGGACCTATCAGCTGGATGCGGTCCTGATTTCGCACGAACATTATGACCATGTCGGCGGACTGGACGATCTTCGTCCTTTTTGCCGGGAAAAAGGGGTCGACATCTTTGCCGAAGACTATGTGGCGGAAGCGATCGAAACGCGTATGCCTTATGCCTTTCGTGCCCACCGCTATCCCGGTGTTCCGAACCTGGAGCTGCACCGGATAACAGACCAGCCCTTTATGGCAGCCGGCTTGCCGGTTACGCCTATCCGGGTGATGCACGGCAAACTGCCTATCTTCGGCTATCGTATCGGCAATATGGCTTATATCACGGACGTGAAGTATCTGCCGGAAGAAGAATATGCCAAATTGGAAGGTTTGGACCTGCTGATCCTGACCGCCCTCCGGAAAGGCGCTCACCCGACGCATGAATCTCTGGAAGAAGCACTCGCCAATATCGAGCGCATCCGTCCGAAAGAATCCTATCTGATCCACATGAGCCACCGCATCGGCCTCCATGCCGAGGTCGAGAAGGAACTGCCGCCGCATGTCCATTTGGCTTATGACGGGTTGCATGTTTCGTGCTGAAACTCCTTATTTCTTAGTTTTGACCTTTCTGTAAATTGGAAAAAAGACAATAACCCCTATTTCGGACGTTTTTCTATTTCGTCCGAAATCTTGATCCATTTTGGATTGACTCTTTTCACGGTTTTGGACTTTACGGATGACTGTAGATGAAATGAGGTGCTGAGTCTATTCCAAAAAGCGTGCAATTTGGTTACTGAAAACTGGAAACAGAGGCAAAGTGATAAATCTTAACTTCGGGAGAATTGAATATTTGCGAACGAAGGCGGACTGCGTTCCAAATATCCCAAGGAAATTTTGGGGGCTTGTCGCCGTGAAGTGCGCAGAAAATTGCCGTGAAGTAACGCTTCATCGCTCTGAAGGTTGACTTCGTGTTATATGAAGTCCGACTTCAGGGCAACAAAGTTCCGGATCAGAGCAATAAAGTCCCTCTTCACGGAAGCGAGATGCCAGATCATAGGGAAAAGCCTCTTTTTGACGGCAGAATAGTGGATTAACATTTGTTCGGCTTCGAATATTTTTTCACCCTGAAAAACACGTTTTATACAATAAGCCCCCCCGGGAGTTGAAAGTTTGGAGAGATCGTATTTGATAAATTTGCATCTATGTGTGGATACGGCAGGTTCTTTTGTGATCCCGCGTCGAAGTGCGAAACAGGATAGTTCATGATCCCTTATAACTTTCAACTGTCTCGGGGGGCTTATTGTATAAAACGCATTTTTCCGGCCAAAAAGAGGATCTAATTCAAACAAATGTTAAACCGCTTTTTTGACCTCAAAAAGGAACTTTTTCCTCTTTTTTGAACGTTTTCCGCCATTACGACCGTCCTCTTTGCCATTACGACTGTTCTAATGTGTAGTGCACTCGGTAGCTCGCAAAGATTAGGACGGTCATAATGGAGATTAGGACGGTCGTAATTGAAAAGAGGACCGTCTTAAAGGCAAAAAAGCCCCTGAATTTCCTTTGGATATTTGGAACGCCGTCCGTTTTATTTTGAAATATTCGATTCTCTGGGAGTTAAGCTTTATCACTTTGTCGGCATTTCTGCCTTCCGACAATCAAAAAGAATACTTTTCAAAACGGGCTGCGCACCTCACCCCCACCTATTGTCAGACAGGAAGGGATAAACAATGAAAAGAGTCAATCCAAAATGGATCAGAATTTTGGACGAAATAGAAAAATCGCCGGAAAGGGGGTTATTGTAATCCATTAGGTTTGCAGGAGATTTGAAACTTGTCAGTATTGAATTATAAATAATGATTCACTTCTTACCGGAGATAAAATAATAAATTACTATATTTGCAATGTTTCCTCTCACGCTGGTGTCATTCATAGTGATGCGGTAGAGGGGCACATATACATAAAGGCGTTTACTGAACGCTTTGGTTTTGACGATTCAAGAATCTCGCAAATTCTAAACAGTTTGTCAGGAACAAAGCAACGGGAACGTCCCGTGGGATGTTTATATACAGCCCTCATTGTATCTTGTCGTTTCATTGCGATAGGAACGATGAGTGGTAGATTATATAATCACATCGGCGTGGGGCTTTCGACGTTGCTCGTTTCGACAAACTGGGCATGCGAGAGCCTTTGAATCGTGGAACGAGTGACAGGACTGGCTCCACGTTTTTGTGTATATGAGATTGTTATAATGTTAACCTCCCGCTAAGGTAGCCAACGGAAGATATGATGAGAGAATCCTATGATAACAGATGTGTATCTCCCGCAATGGCTTGACGAATATATATTCACGAAATTACATGGCTCTTATTGTTGTTCCAATTCTGACATGACAGTTATTGATTGGGATAGAAATGATGTATTGAACTATATTGGTACTTATTTTCCACGTAGTTATGCAGAAGCTTTTTGCATTTACAGTGATTTCTTTAGATATCATGTAGGGGATTGGTATGATAAAGAAGAACTTTCCGTCTTTGATTTTGGATGTGGAACAGGTGGTGAGATTATTGGCTTGTTGGAGGCTCTCAAAATTTATTTTTCAAATATGAAGTTTGTTAATATATGTGCTTTTGATGGGAATTCGTATGCTCTCCGTCTTTTTGAGAAAGTGGTGGATGCTTATTCTTTACGGACGAATGTTAAGATTAAATGCCGTATAATTCCTATTGTGATTGATGATTTCTACGATTTGAATATACTTGATTCTATTATCCCTAATGGTTTTGACATTATAATGTCATTTAAAGCAATTTGTGAGTTTGTGACGAAAGAACGATTTGAACAACAAAATGCTTATAATTATATAGTGCGAAATTTGTTGCCTAAGCTAAATTCGGAAGGAATCATGTTATTTGTGGATGTTACATCTTATAATAATGTTTCTCAAGAATGGTTGCCCAAAATGATGGATAAAGGATTGGAGGAGGCTGACTGCCAAGTGATCCGAAGAAACGAAGGCTATAATCAGACGTTTACGGTGTCTCATTCCAGAAGGAAAAGAGATGTGAGTAAAGTTGCATGGAGAATCATACAAAAATTTATATAATCATGAAAAAGGATTGGATGATAAAAGAATCTGAGTTAGATGAAGATCAGATTAAAGTATTAATGGCTGTCCTTGATAAATCGTGTATCGTAACTGGGTGTGCTGGTAGCGGTAAATCTGTACTTGCTTTAATAAAAGCGCAACGTATACAAAAGGAACGAGGAGATAATTATAAAATCATCGTGTTTACGAAAGCTCTTTGTCAATACATGAATGCAGGGAGGCAAAGTTTAGGGCTAAAAAATACTTTCCTTTATTATTGGGCATGGAAAAATAGAGAAAATTGCAGTCCTGCTGATTATATTATCGTAGATGAAATACAGGATTTTGAAGAAGAGGAAATAAGAGAGTTTATTGATGCAGCAAAGAAGCATTTCATTTTTTTCGGTGATACTGCACAATCTATTTATGAAGGATTGAAAGACACATTACCTGTGGAAGATATTGGATATCTTTTGCCTAGAGGAGAAAGGCCAAAGGTTTGGGAGTTATACCGTAATTATCGCTTGCCAATACCGGTTGCAAAATTGGTACAGTCGGTTGGTGTTGATTTGCCACCATTTGAAGAAAGTACGTACAAAAGTCAGGAAACAGTAATGCCACATATTTTGAAATATGATGATATAGAAAGTCAACTAATTGCTGTAAAGTGTATTATTGAAAGGAATGACTTGTTGGATGTCGCAGTCTTGTTGCCTCATAATGAAATGGTTAAAGATATAGGAGGAAGGTTGAAATGTTTAGGATTGAATGTTGAGTTACGTTATTCAGATAAAGAGAATTGGCGTAATAGTGAAGATTCTTTGAACTTTTCGACTACCAATCCGAAAGTAATGACTTATCATAGTGCGAAAGGATTGCAATTTGAGACTGTATTCCTTCCATGTATAGAGGATTTTAGTGATGATGGAGGTTCTCAACGAAAATCTCTTTATGTGGCGATGACGCGTACGTATAGGAACTTATATATAATGTATAGTGGATTGTTGCCTAAACCTCTATCAGATATATCCCCGGATTTGTATGAAATTTCAGAAATAGAAGAAATAGAAGATATTTGAACGATATGAAAAAATTATATATTCCTACTTCCACTTTCAACTTCAATAATATATTGTCGAGTGAAAGTATTTCTCCAAAAGCTTTTTATGAACGGAGAGGGTTTGGTTATTCTCGTTGGTTGGAGATACCGGAGAATAACATTGATAATGTGATTCTCCTTTATGATAGGCCTATCGGATTCACTCGTCCGAGTAGTGATATTGAGGATCATCCTTTGCTTGTCGAAATCTGTACGGATGAGGATTTTCCACAGGTCGCAGAGGGTGTATTCTATAGCGATCATACTATTTATCTGTCACCGTGGCGAACTCGGTTCATCTTTTTCTCGGCACAAGATCAACATGTCGCATTGTCTTTATCTGACAGCAGTCAGGAAACAAAACTCGTGGAATTTTATCGCAAGAGACTTGTTGTAGAGAGTCCGACAGTGGGTAATATTCCTAAAATGGAATTGAATGTCGGCTTGAATAATGAGAAAATTGAATATGATTATCGTATTAATAAATTGAAAGGCTTGTTGTATGGCTATTATATAGGAGCTTCGCTTTCTTCTACGCCTGAGGTTACTCGAAAGGTGAATATACTACGAGAGTTACAAGATATTTTTTTCTCCGTCTTGTCATCAGAAGATCATTTTCTTACCACAGTCCAGAATGAGAGGCTAAATATTTTATTTACAGGATTGCAAAAGTATAATCCACTTATAGTACGCTTGTTGGAACTTAGGATGCCTATACAAGAGATAGAGGATTGGATTAAATCGGGGATGAAGTATCCAGGAATAATTGATGTGGAAGAACTTATAAGATATTTGAGGTATTCTCCCGAAAATAATAATCCTGCTATTGATTGGTTGAAAGAGCAACAAGATGTATTACAAAAACAAGTTCGAAAGGTTCAGAAGCGATTGGAACCTTCAGCTGAGGAGATCATTATAACAGATTGCCGTTTAAGCAAGATCTCAAATAAACTTTTGGGTGAAAGATTAGAAAACAGCTTGATAATCGCTTGGGTGAACGAGGTGTTGTTATCAAGGGCATACAATGGGAAGATTAGTTCTTTTAAGGAGAAAATCTCCGATGAAGTTACAACAAAAGCAAAGGAAATATATAAAGATACTTGGGAAGGCAGTGAAGCGAAGCTATTATTGAATCAGATGCGTAAATATGTGAGAGGACAGGAAAATATGTTCAGGTGGGATAATCTGTTAGTTTCTTCTATTGTAGCCGTTATAGCGAAAGGAAATGATTGGGAACAGTTGCTTGCTTTTATGCAAAGTAAATCCATTTCGGACTATCGCCTTGCTTTTGCCTTCTATGGCGAGTTGAATGGTTTTGCTAATCTGACAAGGGATTTTACAGATAATTTGCTAAACGTTGATGAAAAAGGAGTTGATGAAAAAAAATATGTGGCAGATGTTTATAAAGAATTATATGGTCAATTATTAGGGACTGATCCTACTCTGCCGAAAGATAAATCTGTGATGGTTGATGAAGAGACATCTATAGATGAGGTTGATTTCTCCTACGAGGATCAGATAAATGAATTTCTTCGTGATTGTGGGTGCTCGGGTGCTAAAAAGGATATATCTGTATATATGGAAATTTGTGTCCGACATAGAGGAATCAGTGCTGATTTCTTATCAGATATAAAAGAAGATCCACGCATTAATAGCGGAAAAGGTCTTCAGAAAACCGTACAGAAGTATTTAGAGAAAAAACTCAATCCAACTCAAGGAAAGAACCGGAGAGTTAAAGGAAATAACAAGGATAAGGATTTAACCTTATTCCCAAAGGAAGAATTGCCGGATTTGAAATCTTTGAAAAAATTGCGTTCTTCTAATAAGAAAGTTGAAAAAAGATTAAATGATAATTGGGCTTATACGGCGGAAGGATATGACTGTATGAGCGATAAACATATTGATTATTTCTTGCACTTATGTAAAAAAGAAAGTCGTGGAGAATCTAAGAGTCATAAAGAGCTTCTAAATTTGTTCACTGATGAACTGGCTAGGAGGGTTGAGAAAGAACTGAAAGAGATCAGGAATGAAAAAAAATGTAATCATCACTACCGATTTCGGTGAGCAAATAGAGGTCGTAGCTTTAATCTTTATCATTACCAACTGGTTGACAGATATTCTGGCCTTTTGTGTTAAGCGCTTTTTTTACTTTAGATTAAGAAAGGTATTCAATGATAATTTTTAATATTTTAATGTAAATGAATATGATTCAAGATAAAATAATCAGTAATCGGGTGCAACAAGCTATAAACATCATTTCCTATTTTAATAATAAACCTGAAGCTTGGAAGTATCTGGACGAAGTGTCATTCCCTTTATATGCAGAGTATTCTGAAATATTAGGATGTTTTTCCCTTGTGGAATTTCCTAAACATGTGATTTCTGCTAATAAAGCAAAGGTTTGTTATGATCAATGGATTGAACATTTTCATAAACTTGATTCTGATTTAGCTAAACAATTTTCAGAATATTGGATGCCGGTTACTGATAATTTCATTGAAGATATGGTATTTATTGATCTGTCCAATGATGAGCTATCTTTACTTCTTTTAGGATGTACAACTAATTATTTTGCAAAGATCGCATATCCTTCGCTTATTCGATTTGTAGAAGAATATCAGAAAAAAGATTTAGAAGAAGTCGTAAGTGCAGGAGTGAGAGAAAATAGTTATGAGAATAATTGTAATGTTATAATCGCTTTTGAAGAGGCTTGGAATAAGAAAGATGTATCTATAATTGAGCCATATCTTGTTCCTGATTTTACTTATTCATCACAATGGGTTCTTGAAGAGATGAAAGGAAAAGATAAATATTTAAACTATCTTGCAGTAAAATTCAATACTATCATTCAAACAGGAAGTGTTGTAAAGGTAAATGCAATACCGAATAAGAAAGGCATTTACCTGGTCCAAGATAATAATAGACCTGTTATAATCGCTATAAAAGTTCATCACGGGATGGCATATCGTGCGGATATGTGCTTTTCTGATTTATATGTATTAGAAAATTTGCAGGAATAAGAGCCTAAATAAAAGCAATAGTTATGGATAAAATTTTTATCACTACCGACTTCGGCGAGCAAGTAGAGGCTGTGGCTCCCGTTATTATCTCCGCCAGCCGATCAACGGATATCCCGGCTTTTTATGCTAAATGGTTCTTCAATCGTTTGGCTAGAGGTTATTGTGTATGGTATAATCCGTTCAATCAGCAAAAAATGTATGTCTCATTCGAGCGGTGTAAAGTCATTGTGTTTTGGACGAAGAATCCGAAACCAATATTGCCTTATCTGCATGAACTTGATGAACGGGGCATTCATTATTACTTCCAAGTGACATTGAACGATTATACTGATGAAGGTTTTGAGCCAAATGTTCCAAGTGTAGAGCAACGAGTGGGTATTTTTCGTCAGTTATCGGAAATGATAGGGAAAGAACGGATAATCTGGCGGTTTGACCCGCTTATTATCACTCCGTCTATTACTCCCCGCATTTTACTTAGTCGTATGTGGAAGATTGGTAATTGTTTGAAAGGTTATACTGATAAACTTGTATTTAGTTTTGTGGATGTGAAAGCCTACCGCAAAGTGCAGAATAACCTTGTTAAAGAGACTCATTATTTTTCTAAGAGCAATGTCGAAGGGGCAGAGATGAATACGACACAACGCCAAGAAATGGTAGAAGGATTGGTAAAGCTTCGTGAAACGTGGGCATCTGCCGGATGGAATGTAGTACTTGCTACTTGTGCTGAAGATGTTGATTTGGATACTTATGGCATTGAGCATAATCGTTGTATTGATGGTGAATTAATGGAATGTGTGTTCGGTGATGACTACGAATTGATGTATTATCTTCAGACTGGCAAATTGCCCGAACCGGATATTTTCGGTATGCTTCCTGTTATGCCAGACAAACGAAAGAACTTAAAAGACAAAGGACAACGTAAGGTTTGTGGCTGTATGGTGAGTAAGGATATCGGTATGTATAATACTTGCCATCATTTCTGTGTATATTGTTATGCTAATACCAGTCGGGAATGTGTATTGAAAAACATAATGCATTCAGATGATAGTGAAAGTTTGATTGATAAATGAAGAGGGGACAGTAGAGCTTTATTCTCGTTCTTGATGTGGAAATTACATCAGAAAATTGATAACTCCTGTCTTTTTGCGATCCTGCGTTTAGCGCGGGGATAAGCAGCTTCTGGTGTACCCTCTTTTATAATGATTGTTTTAATTATAATATATCTCCTGCAATCAGTTTATATCCCTCCTCGTTCGGGTGCAACCCGTCGCCGATAAACAAGCTTTCGTTTGTTTTGCCGTCTTGTTGCAGCAGGGCTGTTCCCGGGTTGGCAAATTCGAAGCCTTCCGTTTCCACCATTTCTTTGATATCGATGTTGATGTTTTTCACCCATTGCTCCTGATTGCGGCGGGGAAGGATTCCGATGACTTTGATGGAGGTGTTCGGCTGACGCTGGCGGATGGCGGAGAGTAGGAAGCGGAGGCCTTCGACAATCTCATTGTCGCTGTTCAGTCCACAGTTGTTCGTGCCGATCATCAGGACTACTTTGCCGGCGTCATAGCCATCCAGTTCGCCGTGGTACACGCGCCAAAGCACATTCTCTATCCGGTCCCAGCCATAGCCCAGGTTTTGGAAGCCGGCGGGGCGCATCACTTTCTCCCATGTCTCCCTTCCGTTCTTGTTCCGGTGTTCCGGTTCGCCTCCCCAATAATGGGTGATCGAGTTGCCTATGATGACAGCTTTGGGCGGATGGTTGCGTACTTGCTCCAAGATAGCGCGGTGGCGGGCGTGCCATTCGTACATATGCGGTTCGCGGCGTTGGGTGACGGGGATGGTTGTTGCGAAGGAACCGAGAGGGATATGCAGGATTTCGCGTATCTTCTTTTCTACAACCGTAGCCTGCTGCTGTGCGCCCAAGTCGGACGGATGCACGCTGTCTACCCAGCCGTCGGCAGGAATGTTCAGCTCTTCGCGGGTGAGGTAGAAGACGCCCGGAATCCCTTCGGTCTGTATCTGCTCGTAGGCTTTACGGGAAGCCCGGTTCACTTTCATAAGCCGTTTGTATTCGGTGGAGTCAGTCTGCATATTACTGTATCCGGCATGTTCGATCAGCAGGATAGGAGCCGAATGCTTCTCCCGGATCTGCTTGACGGCGGCGATGGCAAGGGCTGTCACCTCTTCTTCCTCCTGGTTGGGCAGGTTGGGCATACAGTCCAGAATGTACAGACGCGCGTCCGTCTCATTGATAAATTGCAACACCTCTTTTGCCAGTCTGCCGTTGCCGGAGAATCCCAGGTTTATCAACGGGTAGTCGAGTGAGCGTTGCAGGATCGTGCTCCACGCCATTGCCGGACGGGAGGCGCAAGCTCCCTGCGCAATGGAAGTCCCGTAGAGGACAATCGGCTTTTCGGGAGAAAGCGGGATAAATTCCAGATGGCTGTCTTCGGGCGTACCGATCTCCAGCCATTTCACCCCGTTGTACAGCGGGAGATAGAGCCGGTATTCAAACCCTTGTTTATGATAGCGGTCTTTACCTATATTATTATATGTATAGGTAATCGTATCTTGAAACGAATAGCCGCCGAAACAGAAGTGCCATTTTCCGTCGCTGTCGATGCTGTAGAGGTCGACGCCGGAAACGCCGGTCGAGGGCATATGCGGCATGTTCAGGCTGCCGGTTACGGTATAGCGGACTTTAATCTGAGGCGCATCGCTGTAGAAATGGATGGCAAGTCCGGCCGAATGGCGCGACAGGTTCCAGACCGGTTCGCTCACCACGCCATTGGCACGTTCCGGCAAGCGGGTGTAAGTGTTTCCGATTTCCTTTGTGAATCCCTGGTTTTGGATAACCGGAAAACCGGCTTTCATCGGATTATGCCATTTCCATTGGGCGGCAGCCGGAAGGAAAAGAAGGCTGCAAAACAGTAAACAAATAAGCTTTTTCATACAAATAGTCCCTTTTATAGCTGTATTATGATACAATATCAACAAAGATAAGACAATTTTGCAAAAGCTTTTCCTGTTTATTCCCGTATATTTGCCGTCAGTTAATTAAATTTGAAAACCATGAAACTAAAAGCTCTTATTATGCTCTTCCTGATGGGGAGCGTATCGTTGATGGCTCAGAAAAGCTATCAGTTGCAATCGCCGGACAAAAAACTGCAAGTAGTCGTTACTGTGGGTGATGATATCCGTTTTTCCCTGACACATGACGGGACAGAGGTTCTGGCGGCTTCGCCAATTTCCATGACACTGCAGGATGGCTCCGTCTTGGGGGCCAATTCGAAAGTATCGAAGGTCTTGAAGGCGGCAGTGGATAAAACTATTCCTTCTCCTTTCTATAAAAAGACGGAAATAGAGGATACGTATAACGAGATGACATTCGCGTTCCGCGGTAATTACGGTCTTGTTTTCCGTCTGTATAATGATGGAATGGCTTACCGCTTTACCACAAAGATGAAAAATGATATCATCGTGGTGAACGAAGAAGCCGGCTATAATTTCTCTTCCGACCATAAGACGTTCGCTCCTTATGTGAACAGCCAAAAGGCGACTTTTGAGGAACAGTTCATGAACTCTTTCGAGCAGCCTTATGTACATGAGCCGATCACGAAACTGGATAGCAAACGGTTGATGATTCTTCCGCTTCTGGTCGAACTGGACGGCGGTAAGAAACTCTGCATCACGGAAGCCGACTTGGAAGACTATCCGGGTATGTTCCTGAATAACTTGACTGACAAACCGGCCTTGAAGCCTGTTTTTGCTCCTTATCCTAAGGTGAAGAAACAGGGTGGCCATAACAACCTCCAGATGTTGGTCGAAGAACGTGAAGGCTACATTGCCAAGACGAAGGGGACGCGTGCTTTCCCGTGGCGTGTGTTTGTCGTGTCGGAAGATGATAAGCAATTGGCCGATTGCGATATGGTCTATCGTTTGGCTTCTCCTTGCCGCGTGCAGGATTTCTCCTGGATCAAGCCGGGTAAGGTTGCCTGGGATTGGTGGAACGACTGGAATATCTATGGGGTGGATTTCCGCGCAGGCATCAATAACGAGACTTATAAATATTATATCGATTTTGCCTCCGAACATGGTATCGAATATGTAATCCTGGATGAAGGCTGGTCTGTCAACCTGGCTGCCGACCTGATGCAGGTGATCCCGGAAATAAATATCCAGGAGCTGGTCAACTATGGCAAATCTAAGAATGTCGGCATTATCCTTTGGGCCGGCTATCATGCTTTCGACCGCGATATGGAGAAAGTGGTGAAACATTATTCGGATATGGGTGTGAAAGGTTTCAAGGTCGACTTTATGGACCGTGACGACCAGGAGATCATTGACTTCCTTTACCGGGGCGCTGAAACTTGTGCCCGATATAAGATGATGGTGGATTATCATGGTATATGCAAACCGACAGGCTTGCAACGCACGTATCCGAACGTAATCAATTATGAAGGCGTGCATGGTCTGGAAAATATGAAATGGGCGGCTAATACATATGATATGCCGTTGTACGACGTGACGATCCCGTTTGTCCGTATGGTGGCCGGCCCGATGGATTATACGCAGGGTGCCATGCGCAATGCGATTCGTAAAAACTACGCCCCGATCAATACCGAGCCGATGAGCCAGGGTACGCGTTGCCATCAATTGGCCACTTATGTGATCTTTGAATCTCCGCTGAACATGCTGTGCGATAATCCTTCCAACTACAGACGCGAGGCCGAATGTACGGAATTTATCGCCGATATCCCGACCGTATGGGACAAGACGGTTGCATTGGACGGTAAGATAGGAGAGTATGTTGCCATTGCCCGCCATCATGGCGATAACTGGTATGTCGGTGCATTGACAAACTGGGATGCCCGCGAAGTGGAGCTCGACCTCTCTTTCCTGGGCGACGGCAACTATAAGATGGAATTGTTCCGCGACGGAATCAATGCCGATCGTGCCGCCCGTGACTATAAGAAGGAAATCATCCCGGTTCCCGCCGACCGCAAAGTGAAAGTCAAGATGGCCCCGGGTGGCGGTTGGGCTGCGAAGATTTACAGATAGGAGTAATAAAAAAAGCTTGTAGTCTAATGATTACAAGCTTTTTTTTGAGGTTCCTGGCGGATTCGAACCGCCGTGGACGGTTTTGCAGACCGCTGACTAAGCCACTCATCCAAGGAACCAAAATAGAATAATAAGTAATATTCAGTTCTCCATTTTGAATTTTCAATTACCAAGAGGTTCCTGGCGGATTCGAACCGCCGTGGACGGTTTTGCAGACCGCTGACTAAGCCACTCATCCAAGGAACCAATATGTTTTCAAAAGAACCATTCCGGTTTTGCGAGTGCAAAGAAATAGAATATATTTGGAATATGCAAATCTTTTCTTCCCTTTTTGTTTTCCTGGAGGCTTGGAGAACTAAGGAAAAAGAAGTTACTTTGCCTTCTGTTAGCATAAACAATAAGATAATGACATATATTGAAACAGAAATCCCCGGCGTGTGGATCATTGAACCGAAAGTGTTTAAAGATGCGCGTGGCTATTTTATGGAAGCCTGGAAAAAGGCGGAGTTTGAAGAACATATCGGTAAAGTGGAATTTGTGCAGGATAACGAATCCTGTTCCTCGAAAGGTGTATTGAGAGGCTTGCATTACCAGCTGGCGCCCTATTCACAGGCCAAGCTGGTGCGTGTGATTAAAGGATGCGTGCTGGATGTGGCTGTCGATTTGCGTAAAGGTTCTCCTACGTTCGGGAAATATGTGGCTGTCGAATTGTCCGGCGAAAACAAACGCCAGTTCTTTGTTCCGCAGGGGTTCGCCCATGGTTTCCATGTGTTGAGCGAGGAAGCGGTCTTCACTTATAAAGTCGATAATCCTTATATGCCGACGCATGAACGCGGTTTGCGTTTTGACGATCCTGCGGTTGCGGTGGAATGGAGGATTACGGACCCTTCCATCCTTAATTTATCGGATAAGGACCGAAACGCTCCTTTATTGGGGGAAGCGGAGATGAATTTTGAATTATGAATTTATAATTACACATACAGATATGAAGACTTACCTGGTTACCGGAGCGGCCGGTTTTATCGGCGCCAATTTCGTTAAGTATATGTTGGCAAAGTATCCTGAAATAAAGATCGTTGTCCTGGACCTGCTGACCTATGCCGGCAATCTCGGAACGATTGCCGAAGATATCGACGGAGATCGTTGCGAGTTTGTGAAAGGGGATATCTGCGACCGTGCCTTGACGGACGAGTTGTTTGCGAAATATCAGTTCGATTATGTCGTTAACTTTGCAGCCGAAAGCCATGTTGACCGCAGCATCGAGAATCCGCAGCTTTTCCTGGTTACGAATATATTGGGTACGCAGAACCTGCTCGATTCCGCCCGCAAGGCTTGGGTGACGGGCAAGGCGGAGACCGGTTATCCCCGGTGGCGTGAAGGAGTCCGTTTCCATCAGGTATCGACGGATGAAGTGTATGGCAGCCTGGGCGCCGAGGGTTATTTTCATGAAACTACCCCGTTGGACCCGCGCAGCCCGTACAGTGCATCCAAAACGAGTGCCGACTTGTTTGTGCAGGCATATTCCGAAACGTATAAAATGCCGGTCAGCATTACCCGTTGTTCCAATAACTACGGTCCGTATCATTTCCCGGAAAAGCTGATTCCGCTGATTATTAAAAATATCCTTGAAGGCAAGTCACTCCCTGTTTATGGTGACGGTACGAATGTGCGCGACTGGCTGTATGTCGAAGACCATTGCAAGGCTATCGACATGGTGATCCATAAGGGACGGGCAGGAGAGGTCTACAATGTTGGCGGTCATAACGAAAAGCAGAATATCGAAATCGTGAAATTGACAATCGGCACGATCCGCAACCTGATGACCGAACAACCGGAATACCGCCAAATCCTGAAGAAAAAGGAAATTGGCGCCGACGGACAGATTTCTATCGACTGGATTAACGAAAGCCTGATAACCTTTGTCAAAGACCGCCTCGGGCATGACCAGCGGTACGCGATCGATCCGACGAAGATCACAAACGAATTAGGCTGGACGCCCGAAACTTCTTTTGAGGTCGGAATCGTCAAGACCATTCGCTGGTATCTGGATAACCAGAAATGGGTGGAAGATATTACCGGCGGTGACTATATGAAGTATTACGAAGAAATGTACGGGAACAGGTAATCACCTAATTCCCTTCTTGGAAGGAGGCCGGGGATTCTTGAATTTCCCCTGCCTCCTTTTTTGTTTCCGTTCTTGCCAATGCCAGATTCTTCCCTAACTCCGGAGCCGCTTCTTCGATCTGTTTGCGGATGGCGTCGCGGATATCTTTCCGGATATTCTTGCGTGTGCTGTCGAGTTCCGCCTGCTTGGCCGGTTTGAAGATGTCTTTGTATTTACACTTCGTGATCTTGTATTTGAAGTCGTCCAGATTGCCGGTAATGTCGATTCCTAACTTGAAGGGAACAGGCGATTTCAGTACGGACACATGGTAATTGAACGTCATGTCCAGATTATGCGTCCCCCCGACAGCTACCCGGTAACGGTCCATCTCTACCAGGAAAGGAAAGACTTCGATCTTATTATCTTTGATCGCAAGGTCAACCGCAATGCTGTCGATCACATTCCGTTTCTTGTTCTTAAACATCAGCGTTTTGGATATTTCGGCAAAAGTCTCGCCATCCAGCAATACCATATTATTCCCGTGCAGATAGCAGGATGAATTGATCGACGGCATGACGAGCGACATAGTCGAGTCTATCTTGCAGGTAGCCGTGACCTCGCAGCCCAGCACACCTTCAAACGAACGGAGCATCGGGACCAGTGTGTCGATGGACGGGAAGAGCGCGATCAGCCTTTCTACCTGTACGTTTTCCATATCGAGGTCGAATCCGGCAGTCGCTTCCTCTTCGTTCCTTGCCGTGTAGACCATCGTCAGGTTTCCGTGTCCCATATTGGACTCCATATTGAGCTTGCTCAAATTTATACTTTGGTCGCGCAGGACAATTTCTCCTGTCACGTTTTCCAGTTCCAGATCTTTGAAATCGATTCGTTTCGCATCGGTATGGAGCGCCATGTCGAGGAAAGCAGGAAGGACGAACAGTTGTCCGGTAGTGTCGATCTCTGCTTGCGAGATGCTGTCCTGCATCTTTGTTGCGTCGAGCCCCGCTATGCTTTCGTCACTAAGGAGCGCCAGGTCTGAATTACCTGCGGCATATTGCATACCGCTGTTGATCGCCTGCATTAACTGGTTGCAGTCGATATAATCCGAACTCAGTTTAAAGTTTCCTTTTAGTTTGCCGCCTCGGAGCATTGCCCGCCGGATCTGGCTGACCTCTCCGTTGAGGGTAAGATCGCTCTTTCCTAAGTGCAAGCGGGCATCCGTCAATGTGATGTCGTTGGTGTTAAACTTCATCGTCGTCTGCTCCATCCACATGGGAAGAGGAAACAGGCGGCTGAAACCGCGCATTTGTTTAAACGAGATACTGCCCCGTGCCTCCCATTTGCGGAGAAGCTGGTCGCTGATATCCGTGCTGTCGTTTGCCGTTTTTCTATCGGTTGAGTCTCTCCTTCTTACTGTCTGTTGTCCGCGCTGCCTGCCGGTTGGAATGCGCTGTTGCCGGTTTGCCATTTGCTGGCGCCGTGCGTCCCGGTAGGGGAGCGCTTCGATTGTAAACCTGCTCTCTGTCAGCGCAAGGCCTGTACGAAGCGGGACACTGATATATTTCAGTGTGTCGACCGAGATAACAGCTGCTGCCGTCGGTATTTGTTTGTCGGAAGCCGACGATTTGATGCCGCCCTTCAGCTCGGTACGCCCTGCTACCATCCAGACGGAATCGGGCATACGTGTCCGGAGGTGCTCGAACGCCAAGCGTCCTGTCATCGGTATGACTGCGGTCGTGTCGATCACAGGCGATGTCTGTGCCAGCATTTCCAGTTTGCTGATATTCGTACTGATTTCATCCTTGTATTTGATGTTCAGGCTGTCGATGCCCATCGTCATTCGCATCAGCTCCTGTGCTTCCAGGTAGCGGCTTTTCTGGTGTGTCGTATCGATTGCCAGATAAGCGTCAGAGATGAAAATATCCATGCCGAGCGGCTGGCTGAATGCTTTCAGTTTATCAATACTCAGTTTGCCGGAACCGTGTATTTTCCCGAAACGGCTCTCCAGGAGGTCGTCTACGGTGAATGTGGCCGAGAAGTCGGCATCCATAACTCCTTCCACCAGCAAAGTGTCCGGGTTCAGGAATTCCTGTCCCATCTTGGTGAAATCCACCTGTCCTTTCATCTTGGCATTGACGGCCGGATTGCGGAACAGATTGTTTACTTTTGCCTGTATGTCCAGCGCGGTGTTGAGTCCCTTCATGTTAAGCTGTTCGAGTGAGATGAAAGAAGAATCCGGATAAGGCCCGTTCAAGTGGATATCCAGATCCATCGCCAACGTGTCTATACCCTGTTTCACGCCTTTAACATGATAAGAACCGTTTTCTATCTTGCAACAAAGGTTTATGTTCGGTATGATACTGTCAGCTAAGAAACCGTGAATGTTCCCTTCCAGAATAACCGAGCCTTCTGCCAATATCTTGTCACGGTCCTGGAAATAAGCATCAGGAATGAATTTCAGCAGGTCATTCATGTCAGATATCTTCAGTCCCATATCCATGTCGATGCGTGTACGCCGGTCTTCCGGGAAGTTGCGGATAGCCCCGTCCGCCGTAAAAGGCAGGTTGTTCACCATCAGTTCGGCGTCTTTCAGCATAATCGAATTGTAATGGTCGGCAAGCACCAGGCGGCTTTTGAGCCGGAGCGCCAGGTCATTCTTTAATGTATAAGCCGGATTGCTGAACAATATGGAAGAACAGCCCGTTTCAAAATCCAACGTATTGGCCCCTCCGGCAAGCGAACCGTCGAGACGCATGAAGAAACCGTTTACCTCGGCGAAGAGGTCTGCCTGGCGGTCGTCGTACGTGAAATGCCCTCCGCGTATGCGTACCCGCTGTAGGTCGATGGGAGGGAGTGGCTTTTTATCTGCATCCGTTTCCGCCGAATCGGCTTCACTCTGGTAGATATCCCAGTTTGCCCGTCCGTCTTTATTGACGAAACCGTAGAAACGCGGGTGGTCGAGCGAGAAATTCTTGATGGTGATCTTACCCCCGAACAGATAGTCGAGCGGTTGCAGGGAGACAGTCGCACGGTTGAACGACAGCAACGAGTCGGAAGAGACCGCCAACTCTTCCTCATGGGCGGTCGAGTCTTCGGCGGTATGCGAAATCAGGTGCCCGTTAGTCAGTTTTATCCCCAGATAGGGATATGTCTCGAAAAAAGTCAGTTCCACCCGTTCGCAATCCAGATGCGCATCGAGAAACTTGTTGGTTTGCTCGACAACCAGCGGTGTCAGCTTCTCTGGCGGCAGCACACCCCAGTTCAATATGCTGAATCCGATAGCCGGAAGTATGAATATCAGTGTAACTGCAATTATGGCGATAATTGTCAGTATTTTCTTTTTTCTTTTCATTGTTGTCTCTCGTGTAAGTAAAAAAATAAATCCTTGTACAAAAGTAGGAAAAAAGTAGATTCTTCATCTGTTTTTTTATGCGATAAACCATTCTAATCTGAAGGTCTGTACTTAAGAGCGCTCTTCTAACTTTCAACTTTTAACTCTCAACTTTCAACTTCCCTGGGGACCTTATTGTATAAAACGTATTTTTCAGGTTTAGAAGAGACTTGAAAGCGAATAAATGTTAATCCGCTTTTTTGACCTCAAAAAGGCACTTTTTTCTCTTTTTTGAGCGTTTTCCGCAATTACGACCGTCCTCTTTGCCACCGCGACCGTGCTAATGTGTAGTGCACTCGGCACCTCGCGAAGATTAGGACGGTCGTAATGGCGATTAGGACGGTCATAATTGGAAAGAGGACCGTCTAAAGGGCAAAAAAGCACCTGAATTTCCTTGGGATATTTGGAACGCCGTCCGTTTTATTTTGCTACAGGCGATTCTCCGGGAGTTAAGCTTTATCACTTTGCTGGTGTTTCCGTCTTTCGGTAATCAAATTGCACGCTTTCCGGAACGACCTCGGCACCTCATTTCATCTGGTGTCAAACAAAAAGGCTTAAACCGTGAAAAGAGTCAATCCAAAATGGATCAAGATTTTGGACGAAATAGAAAAATGGCGAAAAATGGGGTTATTGTAAATTTTCGAGAATAAAACATTTAAACTGTTGAGGTGTAAAAAACATCCTTATGAGTGCGCTGCTGTAAAAACAATTTGTACTTTTGTATAGATCACCATTCGGCAAAAACAAAAGCATTATGAGTAACAAGATTTACCCCATCGGCATACAGAACTTTGAGAAGATTCGCAAAGACGGCTATTTCTATATAGATAAAACAGCGTTGATCTATCAGCTCGTGAAAACCGGGAGTTACTATTTTCTGAGCCGTCCGCGCCGTTTCGGTAAAAGCTTGATGCTTTCTACTCTCGAGGCTTACTTTCAGGGAAAGAAGGAACTGTTCGAAGGATTGGCAATGGAGAAGCTGGAAAAAGATTGGATAACACATCCCATCTTGCATCTGGACCTGAATATCGGCAAGTATGATGCTCCCGACAGCCTCGACAAAATACTGAACGAAGCGCTGCTGGGTTGGGAGGCTCTTTACGGCTCCAGAGAAGGAGAATCTACTCTTGCCCTGCGTTTTAAAGGGGTTGTAGACCGCGCTTGCAAGCTGACTGGCCAGCGTGTCGTCATCCTTGTAGACGAATATGACAAGCCGTTGCTGCAAGCTATCGGCAATGAAGCCTTGCAGACTGAATACCGTAACACGCTGAAACCTTTTTACGGTGTGCTCAAGACGATGGACGGCAGTATCAAGTTCGGTATGTTGACTGGTGTCACGAAGTTTGGCAAGGTAAGTGTATTCAGTGACCTGAATAATCTGGACGATATCTCAATGCGTGAACCTTATGTCGGTATCTGTGGTATGACTGAAAAGGAGATACATGATAATCTTGATCTTGAATTGCACGAACTCGCTGCAGCCCGGAAGATGACCTATGAAGAGGTATGTGCAAAATTGAAAGAATATTATGATGGTTATCACTTCGTAGAAAACACGGAAGGTATTTACAATCCTTTCAGCCTGTTGAATACTTTCAAATACAATAAATTCGGTAGTTACTGGTTTGAAACAGGCACCCCTACTTACCTGGTAGAACTCTTGAAGCGCAACCATTACGATTTGGAACGTATGGCGCATGAAGAAACGGATGCTGACGTCTTGAATAGTATTTATGGAGATGATCAGCCTATTCCTGTTATTTTCCAGAGCGGTTATCTGACGATAAAAGGGTATGATGAACGTTTCGGCCTTTATCGCTTAGGCTATCCTAACCGTGAAGTGGAGGAAGGTTTTATTAAGTTCCTGATGCCATTTTATACCCGTTTCAATAAACAAGAATCAGCTTTTGAGATACAGAAGTTTGTCCGTGAAATAGAAATCGGAGAGGTCGACGCCTTTTTCCGGCGCCTGCAAAGCTTTTTTGCCGATATGCCTTACGAGCTGATAAAAGACCTTGAGTTGCATTATCAGAATGTGCTCTTTATTGTCTTTAAGCTGGTAGGTTTCTATGTGAAAGCGGAATATCATACGAGCGAAGGTCGTGTAGACCTGGTTCTGCAAACGGATAAGTTTATTTATGTGATGGAGTTCAAACTGGATGGTACGGCGGAAGAGGCCTTGCAGCAGATAGACGAAAAACATTATGCACAGCCTTTCCTCTCAGACACCCGCAAGCTGTTTAAAATAGGAGTGAACTTCGGCGCTAAAACCCGTAATATCGAACGGTGGATTGTGCAATAAAAATAATTTGTACTTTTGTATAGATCATCATTCGGCAAAAACAAAAGCATTATGAGCAACAAGATTTACCCCATCGGCATACAGAACTTTGAGAAGATTCGCAAAGACGGTTATTTTTATATAGATAAAACAGCGTTGATCTATCAGCTCGTGAAAACTGGGAGTTACTATTTTCTGAGCCGTCCGCGCCGTTTCGGTAAAAGCTTGATGCTTTCTACTCTTGAAGCCTATTTTCAGGGAAAGAAGGAACTGTTCGAAGGATTGGCAATGGAGAAGCTGGAAAAAGACTGGATAAAGCATCCCATCTTGCATCTGGACTTGAATATTGGAAAGTATGATGCTCCCGACAGTCTCGACAAAATACTGAATGAAGCGTTGCTGGGTTGGGAAGCTCTTTACGGCTCCCGAGAAGGAGAATCAACTCTTGCCCTGCGTTTCAAAGGGGTTGTGGACCGTGCCTGCAAGCTGACAGGCCAGCGTGTCGTTATCCTTGTAGACGAATACGACAAGCCGTTGTTGCAAGCTATCGGCAATGAGGCCTTGCAGACCGAATACCGTAATACGTTGAAACCTTTTTACGGCGTGCTCAAGACGATGGATGGCAGTATCAAATTCGGTATGTTGACAGGTGTCACGAAGTTTGGCAAGGTGAGCGTATTCAGCGACCTGAATAATCTGATAGATATCTCGATGAGTGAACGCCATGTTGCATTGTGCGGAATAACCGGACAGGAGATTCATGATAACTTTCAGGATGATTTGCATGAGTTGGCCGATAAGCAGAAAATGAGCTATGAGAAAGTATGTAAGGAGTTGAAAGATCGTTATGACGGTTACCATTTTGCGGAAAATACGGAAGGTATCTATAATCCTTTCAGCCTGTTGAATACTTTTTACATGATGAAGTTCGGTAGTTACTGGTTCGAAACAGGTACCCCTACTTACCTGGTAGAACTTTTGAAGCGCAATCATTACGATTTGGAACGTATGGCGCATGAAGAAACGGATGCCGATGTCTTGAACAGCATTTATGGAGATGATCAACCTATTCCTGTTATTTTTCAGAGCGGTTATCTGACGATAAAAGGGTATGATGAAGAATTTGGTTTGTATCATCTTGGTTTTCCTAACCGCGAAGTGGAGGAAGGGTTTATCAGGTTTTTGATGCCATTCTATACGCGTTACAACAAACAGGAAGCTTCGTTTGAAATCCAGCAGTTTGTCCGTGAGATACGTGCCGGAGAGGTCGACGCTTTTTTCCGCAGACTGCAAAGCTTTTTTGCCGATACGCCTTACGAGTTGGTGAAAGACCTTGAGTTGCATTATCAGAATGTGCTCTTTATCGTCTTTAAGCTGGTGGGTTTCTATGTGAAAGCAGAATATCATACGAGCGAAGGTCGTGTAGACCTTGTTCTGCAAACGGATAAGTTTATTTATGTGATGGAGTTCAAATTGGATGGTACGGCGGAAGAGGCTTTGCAGCAGATAGACGAAAAACATTATGCACAGCCTTTCCTTTCAGATGCCCGCAAGCTGTTTAAGATAGGAGTGAACTTCAGCGCTAAAACCCGTAATATCGAACGGTGGATTGTGATATAAAACTGCTTCTGTCCAGCCCCGGTTTCATTGTTTTTTTAACCGGCGGCTTTTTATTCCTTGTATATGACCAGCCTAAAATGTGTCTTCAATTCTTTACTTAAATTTATTTTATTTTCATTTTGTCGATTATTTTTTACCGCTTGACTGTAAATCTTGCAACTTATCTGGTTTTGGAAAATTCCTTCATTTTCGGAGAATCTGTTCTTTATAAATTTGCAGCGTTTCCTGTACCAATTGTATTTGTGGGGGTGGGGGATCATATTACTGTCAATTGTCAAACTAAAAGGTATTAATAATGAAAAATTTAAAAGGATTTATTGCAATTGGTATTATTGCAAGTACAGTGTTGTGTGGATGTGGTGGTTCGAAAAAAGCGACAACCCAGTGGAGCGGACCGTCAAAAATGAAGATAGAGCTGGATGAATGTCAGGAATTAGCACAGCAGAAACCTGAGGTTCGGTCTTGGGGAGAGGGGATTAATTTCAGATTGTCAACGGCTTCAAACTATGCGGAAATGCAGGCTCGTGGAAAGTTTGCTCGTGCAATAGCTGCTAAAATAAAAACAGCTCAAGAAGAAAGTGGTTTCACTTATGGGAAATATTCATCGAATATGAAAGAAGGGGCAGGAGTGAGAGATGAAGGTTCTAATAGTAATGAGATGACTTTGCAGGTGGCGGAAGAAACCATAAAGAATACCGTGATTATAAAAACCTCGCAATATTTGCAGGCTGACGGTTCGTATCAGGTTTTTGTATGCCTTGAATATAAAGATGGTGTTTCAAAATTGGCCGATGATATTGTTGATAATGTTAAGCAACGGATTCCTGATGAGGAAAGGATCAAAATGCAATATGAGTTCCAGAAATTTAGAGACCGGGTTGAAGAAGAACTGAAAAAAGAAATGAGTGATGTTAGCATTTAGGCTACAACGATTGATCTTTATTTATATCTGTACTTTTTTGGGGTTTTATGTGCATGCACAAAATATAGAAGATATAAAGAATGATTCAAGATATTATTGCGCCGAAGGTTCAGGGACAACATTGGAAGAGGCTGAGAGTAACGCTTTGGCACAAATCAGCCGCCAGATTGCCGTAAGCATATCTACTCAGTCTCAGGAAACAGACAGAGGAGAGCGGAATAGCGATGGTTCTGTGTCCTCGAGCTACATTCAGGAAGGATCTGTTGCATCTTATTCATTTGCCTCTTTGCAGAATGTGAGGATGACTGTGCTGAAAGGGGAACCGAACGCAAAAGTGTTTCGATGGGTAGCGAAGACGGAAGTGGATAAAATGTTTGAAGAGCGCAAAAAGAAAATACTTGATTTTGTGGCTACAGGTAAAGTGGCGGAAGAAAATTTGCAGATAGATGATGCCCTTCGTAATTATTATTGGGCGTTTATGCTTGCAAAAGTGAATCGCGATGCCGTTTATGCAGACTTCAATGGCAAACCATCGAACTGTCTTACGTTTTTGCCTCTGAAGATCAAATCCGTACTTTCCCGAATTAAAGTCTCTTTGGTTGATTGTACGGGAGACGGGTTTCGTTATCTTGCGCGGATGCGTTTTACCTATAACGATAGGGATGTCGCCAGCTTGCAATTACGTTATTTCGACGGACAATCCTTTATCGGACCATTGATTGTGAGAGATGGAGAGGGAGAACTGGACCTTGTTTCCTTGCCAGTAGGTAATAAAATCGGGATACGTTATGAGTATAGTTTCCGTAAGGAAGCTGAAAATTTGGATGCGGAGCTGCGGGCTATATTTGATAAGTCAACTGTTTTGCCGATTGAAAACGCATTGGTAGAGGTCCCTGTAAAGGTGAACCAAAAACAGAAGTCCATAAAGCCGGATAAAAAATTCGAGGAGGGGGTGACGGCATCTGTCTCTGCCGAATATGCCGACATACAGCCGGAAAAAGTAGAGATGCGCAAGCGGATACCTGTGACAACGGTACAGAACAATGAGGACTATCTAAGTGTATTGCAAAATGTTGAAAATGCAATAAAGACAGGCTCTCCACAAGATGTATATTCTTCTTTTACGACGGAAGGCTATAAAATGTTTGAAACACTGATCAATAAAACCGGAAAAGTGTCTGTAGTCGGTAAGCAGAATTATGAGTTTATCGAAGCGAACGGACAGATATTGGGGCGATTCTGTAAAGTGAAGATACGCTTCAAAAATGGTCAGACTTTTATGGATAATATTGTCTTTCGTTTCAATAAGGAGAGTGGAAAGATACAGTCGATTGCTTTTGCTCTTACAAAAAAGGCGGAAGATGATATTTTTAATGCAGCATCTTCGTGGACTGAAATCTCGCGTTATACAATCTTGCAGTTTATGGAAGATTATCAGACAGCTTATGCATTGAAGCGGCTCGATTATATTGAGAAGATATTTTCCGATGATGCTTTAATCATAACAGGGACGGTCTTGACTTCTGTTTCAAGTCCGGAGATTGAAGGTACGCAGATCAATTTGAAGCGTGATAACATCCGTTATACCAAACAAAGTAAGCAACAATATCTTGCTAAATTGCGTAGGCACTTCAATGAGAGGGAATATATTCATCTCATATTTGAACATAATGTGACACAGATGATTAACGCTCCAAGATTGCCTGTCGGTACGGCTTTCGCCATACAGATCAATCAAATATATAACTCTCCTGTCTATTCGGATAAGGGTTTTCTGACATTAGTATTGGATGCATCGAAGAAATTACCTTTAATACATATAAGAATGTGGCAACCTGAAAAATCTGATATGTTGAGTTTAAGTGAATTTATAAACGAATTAGAATTTTAATTGAACGATTATGAAAAAAATAGTATTGTTCTTTTTATTTGCAATAGTGGTACTTCCCGGTTATAGCCAGGAAAAACAAGAAGATCAACTTCAATTGCATTCTTTTAAAGAGTCGAGATCTCTGGGGGGATTGGAAAATATAGGAACACGTTTCTTTGATGGAGAGTGGCCTAAGGATGTAAATGGCGATAAAGATTGTGCGTGGGTACGTGTGACATTTGAGAATATGCCGATAGACGATGCTGCAAATGTCAAGTTTAATTTTGGAAATAGTGCCCCGATTAAAGAAACCCGGAATCGTTTGAATTATGATGAAAAAGAAATATGGATTTTTGTAACGCCTACAGATGCCGCTATAATGGAGGCGCAGCTTGATCATGGTACGATTGCTAAGAGTAATCGTTTGTATAGCTTGAGCTTGAAGCCGAAAGGCGTGTATGATGTTGTGCTGAAAAACAATAAGACTGCCACAATTTTTATTTCTTCAAATCCTACAGGAGTGACTGTTTTGATGGATGATCGGGAGATCGGCCGGACTCCGGTGCAGCCCTCCGGTGTATCTTATGGTAAACATTCTTTGGTCTTTACTAAAGATGGAAAGATGCTGAAAAAGGAGACGATTGAGGTGGCGGATGGTAATATCAGATTCGACAGTTATGATTTCCGGGAGCGTAAAGTCGTCCATTTGGAAAGTGATCCGAGTGGAGCGGATATATACGTAGATGGTGAAAATGCACTGAAAGGTCGTACTCCGATGGATCTGGAATTACCTTACGGTCTACATAGTATTGTCGCTGTCGTTAGTGCCGATAAACGTGATACGCTGGCCCTCACAGTAGGTGATAATACATCAAAAGTAATGTTACGCCCCGTTAAGAAAAAGTCTGTTGAATTATATGCATCCTATCAAGGTGGACGTGTAAATGCCCGATTAGATGTTTCTAACTTGGATGGTTCATATACAGTTGATCCTGATGAATTAAAAGAAGCGAAACCTTCTTATCATTTGAATTTACCGTATGGACGATATAAATTCAGGATGTCATATGCCGGGAACTATAAAGAAAAAACAGCACGGGTAAAGGCCAATAGTCAATCCAAGTATGAATTCTTGATAAAACCTAAAAACTCTATTGTCTGGCCTTGGCAACGCGAGTATGACTCTGCTCCGATGGGATTTTCTATGGGATATGTAACGAAACAATGGGTTACTTCGGGTGAAGGATCAAGAGTGAAAGAAGATGTATGGGGGCGTGAAAATAAAAGGCTGCATGGTCTTCAGGTAGGGTTACATTTTCAGCCTTGCTTCAGTTGGGGGTTGGGGCTATATACCGGATTGTTTTACGAGTGCTATATGTCATGGGACGACGAGATGAAGGATAACGGTTACTTGGATAAGTTTGTGGAACACTGCGCTTATATGCCTGTCCATGCTTATTATCGTATCCCTTTTGCTGAAAAAGTCGCATTGTCCGTACATGGTGGTATTGGTTTGGATTATGGTATCCATGCAGCGTTCAGTTCGTCGGAAGATGGAGACAATACGGAGCCTGTAACTGATTATTACGGACAAGAGGCTTGGCCTAACCGTTTTAATCTTTCAGCAGAGGTCGGATTGGGGATGCGTGTTGGCCCGGTGCAGGTAAATGCTTCATATTCCAAAGGGCTGACTGACCATAAGTTTTATGCAGATCAGGGAAGTTTCAAAACAGTCCAAAACAAATTGGGACTTAGCGTTTCATGGGTGTTTGGTGCTAATTAATGAGTTATGCAAAAAACAGTGTACATATTGTCTATTTGTGCCTTGATCTCTTGTGAGGTTAAGGCGCAAAGCAATTTTGAGGAATTCAAGAAAAAAACTGAAAGTGAATATTCTTCATTTAAAAAAGCGAAAGAAAAGGAGTTTGAAGACTTCCGGAATAAGATAAATGAAGAGTATGCGGCTTTTATGAAAAAAGCGTGGAAAGAGTTTGATGCAATCAAAGGTGTTCCCATGCCTAAGGATGACAAACCGGTTCCTCCTGTTATTTATCCGGAGGAAGATAAAAATAAGCCGATTAAGGATAATCCCAAACCTTTTGAAGAGATTATTCCGATTGTTAAGCCTGTTCCGCAGCCTGAACCGATTGCACCGATAGAAGATACTCCAAAGCCGGTTGATGTTTACTTTTCATTTAATTTCTTTGGAACAGATCTGAAAGTGCGTCTGGAGGAGAAACATCGTTTTAGCCTTCGAAGTTGCAGCGAAAACGATATTGCTAAAACATGGACGATTTTGTCTGGCGAGCGTTATAATAATGTTATTAATGATTGTCTCTCGATAAGGAACCAAAATAGATTGTGCGATTGGGCCTATTTGTTGATGCTGCGTAATCTGTCAAAAGCTTTTTTTAAGGGATGTGATAATGAGGCTACCTTATTTACAGCTTTTCTTTATTGCCAGTCCGGATATAAGATGAGGTTGGCTAATGCGGATAACAAGCTTTATTTATTGTATGCCAGTGAACATATTATATATAAGAAGAGTTTTTGGATAGTGGATGATGAAAAATTTTATCCGTTGGATTGCGACCTGAAACAGTTATATATTTGCCAGGCTTCATATCCGAAAGAAAGGCCTCTTTCTTTACAGGTGAATACAGAACAGAAATTAGCCGCAAACACATCCCCCGAACGGGATTTACAATCTAAACGTTTTCCGGAAGTGAAGGCGACGGTACATACAAACCGGAATCTGATCCGTTTTTTCGATACCTATCCTACGTCAATGATAAATGAAGATTTCGGTACGCGGTGGGCTATGTATGCCAACACTCCGTTAAGCCAGGAGGCTAAAAGCTCTTTGTATCCGGCCTTGAAGAGTGTTGTGACAGGCAAGTCACAGATTGATGCCGTCAATCGGTTGTTGAATTTTGTCCAGACTGCTTTTGTTTATGAGTATGATGATAAGGTCTGGGGGTATGATAGAGCGTTTTTTGCGGATGAAACTCTTTTTTATCCTTATTGTGACTGTGAAGACCGGTCCATCCTCTTTTCCCGGTTGGTGCGGGATTTGTTGGGATTAAAGGTCGTGTTGATTTATTATCCGGGACATCTGGCAACAGCCGTTCATTTTTCGGAAAATGTGACCGGTGATTACGTTGCGATAAATGGCACACGTTATGTTATTTGTGATCCTACATTTATAGGGGCCCCTGTTGGTAGGACTATGCCGGATATGGATAATGCGACAGCAAAGGTGATCTTGTTGGAATAATGGATAAAAGCCGCT
This sequence comes from Parabacteroides acidifaciens, assembly GCF_003363715.1. Classification (GTDB taxonomy): domain Bacteria; phylum Bacteroidota; class Bacteroidia; order Bacteroidales; family Tannerellaceae; genus Parabacteroides; species Parabacteroides acidifaciens. Next base: position 20,009 of record NZ_QREV01000014.1, on the reverse strand, counting down.
GGTTTTTAACCCGCGGCTTTTTTATTTTTTGTATATCCCCCGCCTAAACCGTATCTTTGCCTGAAAATTATACCATCTATGGATTTTCGTCTGAAAGTATTTCATAGCGTAGCCACGAATCTAAGCTTTACGAAGGCTTCAAAAGAGCTGTTTATCAGTCAACCGGCTATCAGTAAACATATCCACGAATTGGAGGTGCAATATAAAACGCCATTGTTCGACCGGGTGGGCAGCCGTATCGCACTCACTCATGCCGGCGAACTGTTGCTGTCGCATACGAAGCTGTTGCTTTCTGCTTACCGGCAGATGGATTTCGAGATGAATCTGCTGACGGATAATTTTAGCGGTGAGCTGCGGTTAGGGGCCAGTACGACCATCTCGCAGTATGTGCTCCCGCCTGTCCTTTCCTCTTTTATCCAGAAATTTCCGGAGATTAAAATTTCTTTGCAGAACGGGAATAGCCGTGACATCGAACAAGCCTTGAGGGAAGGAAGGATCACGCTCGGGCTGGTGGAAGGGACGGCGCATCAGAGTACGCTTCATTATACGCCTTTTATGAAAGACGAGCTGGTCGTCGTGGCGCACACCGGCAGTTCGTTGGCTGTTTACGACGAGATTACGATTGAGCAGCTTTGCACCTTGCCGCTTGTCTTGCGCGAGAACGGTTCGGGAACGCTCGATGTGGTGGAGGCGGCTCTGGCAGAGCACCAAGTTAAGTTGTCGCAGTTGAACGTATTGTTACAGATGGGAAGTACGGAAAGTATTAAGTTGTTTTTGGAGAACTCTGACGCGTTGGGAATTGTTTCTATTCGTGCCGTGACCCGTGAACTGATGTCCGGACGGCTGAAGGTGATTGAAGTGGACGGTTTCCGGGCCGAGCGGATGTTTGCCTTTGCCGAACCGCAAGGACAGAACGGGGGAGTGGAAGAAAGCTTTATCCGCTATGCTTGCCAATGCTGGTAATAACCTTGCGTTATGCCCTATAAAAACATATTAGGAAAGGATACCGGGAAAAAGCCTTACTTTTGCCGCCGGTTATAAAAGTAATGGATTTTAAACTTAATTGATTATGTTTAGCGAAAAAAGGAGTAACGTACTTCATGGTATTCTGTTGATAGCTCTCTTCTCTTGTTCTGCTTTCTATATAGCGGAATTTCCTTTTGTCAAGAACCTTTCTTTCAGCCCGCTGATTGTCGGTATCATATTGGGTATGATATATGCGAACAGCTTGCGTAACCATTTGCCGGAGACATGGGTGCCGGGAATACTGTTCTGTACGAAACAGGTGTTGCGTGCCGGTATCGTGCTGTATGGTTTCCGGTTGACATTCCAGAGTGTGGTCGCAATCGGGCTTCCTGCCATCCTGATCGATACGATAATCGTGACGGCTACGATTTTTATCGGCCTGTTTGTCGGACGGCTGATGAAGATGGACCGGGATTTGGCTTTGCTGACCTCTACGGGTAGTGCCATTTGCGGTGCGGCAGCCGTATTGGGAGCTGAACCGGTGGTAAAAAGCGAACCACATAAAACTGCTGTTGCCGTCTCGACTGTCGTTATCTTCGGGACTTTGTCCATGTTTATCTATCCGGCGATGTACCGTTCCGGCATTCTGGATCTGACACCTGAACAGATGGGACTTTATACCGGGTCGACCCTGCATGAAGTGGCGCATGTAGTAGGTGCCGGCAATGCAATGGGAAAAGAGATTTCGGATACAGCCATTATCGTGAAGATGATCCGTGTCATGATGTTAGCTCCCGTATTGGTGATCATGAGTTTGGCTTTGGCACGTACCGCTGTGAAAGCTGTTTCCAATGGAGTGAAAGGGGCCGGCGTTGCGAAACGCGGCAAGATAACGATTCCCTGGTTTGCATTCGGGTTCCTGGCCGTGATCGGCTTTAACTCTTTTGATTTGCTTCCCCATGCGGTTGTAGACGGGATTAATAATGTGGATACATTTATGTTAACGATGGCTATGACGGCGTTAGGTGCGGAAACCAGCATCGAGAAGTTTAAAAAGGCCGGTGCGAAACCTTTCATCCTGGCTGCGGTGTTGTATATCTGGTTGCTTGGAGGCGGTTATTTGTTGGCTAAATATTTGGTTTAATATACACTCGGTAAGGGCACTTTGAAAGGTTTGTTAATTGGGAATTGAAAATTATCTGTTTGTGTTCTATAAATTATTACCTTTGTGGCTCAATGCAATTTATTGAGAGTTGGATACTGTTTTTCAATTCTCAATTTTTCAATTAACAAGAAATGGCTTCAAAGGTAACAAAAGGTATCATAATTTCATTTTGGGTGCTGTTTGCTGCAGCAGTAGGTGTCGTAGTTTTGCTGTTCTCGGCAATCGCCAATGGTTCGATAGGCTATATGCCTCCGGTCGAACAGCTTGAAAATCCGATTGATAAATATGCTTCACAGGTAATATCTTCCGATGGAAAGACACTCAGCACCTATGCCCACAGTCAGGATAACCGTATTTTCGTCAACTATAACGATTTATCGCCTGATCTGGTGAAGGCGTTGATTGCCACCGAAGATGTTCGCTTTGCCGAACACAGCGGTATCGACGCGCAGGGATTGTTTCGCGCAGTTGTCAAACGTGGTCTTCTGATGCAGAAGAGCGGCGGTGGCGGTAGTACTATCACACAGCAGCTGGCAAAACAGTTGTTTTCGCCGAGTGCCGACAACGTGATGGAACGCTTGTTCCAGAAGCCGATCGAATGGGTGATCGCTGTCCAGCTGGAACGTTTCTATACGAAGGAAGAGATTATCAATATGTATCTGAATAAGTTCGACTTCCTTTATAATGCCGTCGGTATCCAGTCGGCCGCCCGTGTCTATTTCGGCAAGACTCCCAAAGATTTAAAGACGGAAGAGGCGGCAACGCTTGTCGGGATGTGTAAGAACCCGTCCTATTTTAATCCGAAGCGCCACAGCGAGCGGACGCGTGGACGCCGGAACACGGTGTTGGACCAGATGTTGAAAGCCGGTTATCTCTCGCAGGCCGAGTGCGATTCGTTGAAAGCCTTGCCGTTGACCCTGCATTTCAGCCGTATGGACCATAAAGATGGCCTGGCTCCCTATTTCCGCGAATACCTGCGCCTGACGTTGACGGCAAAAAAGCCCGAACGCAAGAACTACCGGGGCTGGCAGATGCAGCAGTTCAGGGAAGATTCGCTTGCCTGGGAAACAAATCCTGCATATGGCTGGTGTAACAAGAACAAGAGACCGGACGGAGAGTTCTATAACCTGTACACCGACGGTCTGAAGATATATACGACTATCGATTCACGCATGCAGCAGTATGCCGAGGAGGCTGTCCGTGAACATATCGGAGGCTATTTGCAAGATGCTTTCTTCAAAGAGAAAAAAGGAAAGAACTACGCTCCGTTCTCCCGCGATTTGCGTCAGGGCGAGGTCGATACGATTTTTATGCGCGCCATGCACCAGACCGACCGTTACCGGTCGATGAAAAGTGCGGGAGCGAGCGAGAAAGAGATAAAGGCTGCTTTCAATGAGCCTGCCGAAATGCGCGTGTTCAGTTGGGGCGGAGAGATCGATACGGTTATGTCTCCGTTGGATTCGATCCGCTATTATAAAAGTTTCTTGCGTACCGGCTTTATGTCGATGGACCCGCGTACCGGCTATGTGAAAGCCTATGTCGGGGGAATCGATTATAACGATTTCCAGTATGATATGGTCAACGGCGGACGCCGCCAGATCGGTTCGACTATCAAACCCTTCCTCTATTCGCTGGCGATGATCGAAGGGATCAGCCCCTGCGACGAGATGCTGCACGTGCAGCAACGTCTGACGGACGAGAACGGACGGCTTTGGGAACCGCGTAATGCGAATAAGAAACGTGTCGGCGAGATGGTTTCCGTACAGTGGGGGTTGCAGAACTCCGACAATTGGGTGACGGCCTGGTTGATGGGGCAGTTGTCTCCTTATACGTTTGTCCGCTTGTTGCATTCGTTCGGCTTGAAGAACGAGATGGACCCTGTGATCTCTATCTGTCTGGGTACGCCGGATGTGTCGGTCGGCGAGATGGTGAGTGCTTATACGACATTTGCCAATAAAGGTATCCGTGTCGAACCGCTGTATATCACTCGCATAGAAGATTCCTATGGAAATACGATTGCGAACTTCAACCCGCAGATGAGCGAAGTGTTGACGGAAGATGCTTCCTATAAGATGCTCCATATGCTGAAAAACGTAATAGACGGCGGTACCGGTAGCCGTGTCCGTTTCCGTTATGGCATCAAGGCGCCGATGGGAGGAAAGACCGGTACGACGCAGAACAACTCCGACGGCTGGTTTATGGGCTTCACACCGAGCTTGGTATCCGGAGTCTGGGTAGGCGGTGAGGACCGTTCCATCCACTTCGACCGTATGTCCGAAGGCCAGGGCGCCAGCATGGCGTTGCCGATTTATGGACTTTATATGCAGAAAGTCTATGCCGACAAGACATTGGGCTATTCGCAGGAAGAAGACTTTGAAATCCCCGAACAATATCAGAATCCCTGCAAGATGACCACCGAAGAAGAGCGTAAACAAACGCCGACGGATGTCGGGGGCATAGATAAGATGTTCGAGTAAATTTTAATACTTGTCTGAGAAAAAATGGCTCCTGTCTGAAAAAAAACGGCTCCTGTCCGATATTTTTTCAGACAGGAGCCATTTTTTATAATCCCTTACTGTGTTAATTTAGTTTCTTATCCTGTCCGTTTCTGGAAAATATTTGTTAGATTTGTGAGTGTTAACTTCTAATGACGCGGGATATGAAACGTGAGACTATTATTTCTCAATTAAATGACAAGGACAATATCTTTGATTTTGTCGTGATTGGCGGCGGTGCTACCGGTCTGGGTGTGGCACTGGATGCTGCCACCCGCGGATACAGTGTCGCTTTGTTTGAACGCTCGGACTTCACGAAGGGAACTTCCAGCCGGAGTACGAAACTGGTGCATGGAGGTGTCCGTTATCTGGCACAAGGCGATGTCGCTTTGGTTCGTGAAGCGTTGCGCGAGCGGGGGTTGCTCCGCCGGAATGCTCCCCACCTGGTGAAAGACCAGCTCTTCTTGATCCCTTGCTACCGTTGGTGGGAAGGGCCTTTTTATACAATCGGACTGGTGCTCTATGATTTGATGGCGCGTGGTCTGAGCTTAGGACGCTCTGTCTGCATCGGGCCCAAGCGGGCTATCCGTACGATACCGATGCTTCGCCGTAAGGGGATGACAGCCGGGGTACTCTATCATGACGGGCAGTTCGATGATTCGCGGTTAGCGATCAACCTGGTCCGTACGGCTGTCGACGCCGGAGCCTGTGTTTTGAATTATATGAATGTGTTTTCCTTGCTGAAAGAAGAAGGGAAGATATCGGGTGTGCAGGTGCGTGATGAGGAAACCGGAACGGTCTATTCTGTTCAGGCCCGTTCCGTTATTAATGCGACAGGTGTGTTTGCCGATGAGATCCTGCAAATGGATAAACCGGGCAAGCGTCCGACCGTCCGCCCCAGCCAGGGAGTACACCTGATACTCGACGCCTCTTTCCTGGATAGCGATTGTGCGGTGATGATCCCCAAGACATCCGACGGGCGTGTGCTCTTTGCTGTCCCCTGGCATAATAAGGTGGTGGTCGGAACGACCGATACGCTGATGGACCATGCCGAAACAGAGCCGGTCGCGCTCGAACAGGAAATACAGTTTATACTCGATACCGCCGGAAAATACCTGACACGCGCTCCACAGCGGAGTGATGTCCTGTCGGTGTTTGCCGGACTCCGTCCCCTTGCCGCTCCCCGCAACGAAGGTAAGAAAACGAAAGAGATTTCCCGGAGCCATAAACTTATCCGGGAGAAATCCGGTTTAATTACCATTATCGGAGGGAAATGGACTACCTACAGAAAGATGGCACAAGACACGTTGGATTATGCGATCCGTTATATGCATGTGCCGACAAAGGACTGTGTGACGGAACGTTACCCTGTGCACGGCTCGCGTCCGAACCCCGATTTCTCCGATCCTCTGTATGTCTACGGAACGGATGCCGATGAAATCCGGACGTTGGTCGCCTCTTCGCCGGAAATGGGAGAGAAGCTCCATCCCGCATATGCCTTTACCAGAGGGGAAGTGGTCTGGATTGTCCGCAATGAAATGGTGCGGACGCTGGAAGATGTGCTGGCTCGTCGCCTGCGTATTCTCTTTATGGATGCGCGTGCCGCGATGGAGATGGCCCCTGTCGTTGTGGCTATCCTGGCAAAAGAACGGGGAAAAGATGAAGTTTGGCAGGCAGCCCAGTTGGACGACTTCAACCGGGTGGCTTCCCATTATATATTGAATTGATAATCAAAAGAAACGGATGATATGAATTTCAGAAATAAATATGTGCTGGCTATCGACCAGGGAACAACCTCTTCAAGGGCGATCCTTTTCAACCACCAAGGGGCTATCATCACACTGGCGCAGAAAACATTTCAGCAGTATTTTCCTAAACCCGGCTGGGTGGAGCATGATCCGAACGAGATCTGGTACACGCAGTCGTCCGCCATCAAGGAAGCGATGGCAAAAGCGGATGTGACGGATACCCATATCGCTTGTATCGGTATTGCCAACCAGCGTGAAACGACGATCATATGGGATCGCGAAACCGGTTTCCCGGTCTATAACGCCATCGTCTGGCAAGACCGGCGTACGGCCGATTATTGCGAGCAGTTGAAGGCACAGGGATATGCTTCGATGATCCAGCAAAAGACAGGCTTGGTGATTGATGCCTATTTTTCCGCAACTAAGATACGCTGGATCCTGGATCATGTGAAAGGTGTCCGCGAGCGGGCTGAACGTGGAGAGCTCTGTTTCGGAACGGTCGATTCCTGGCTGGTCTGGAAGCTGACGCGCGGGACGGAATTTATTACGGACATCACGAATGCTTCCCGCACAATGCTGTTCAACATCCATACGCAGGAGTGGGACAATGAACTGCTCGAGCTTTTCCATATTCCGGCCTCGATGATGCCCGAAGTGAAAAGCAGCAGCGAAGTCTATTGCGAGACTTCTACGCCTATTTTCAAGACCGGTATTCCGGTGTCCGGTATGGCGGGCGACCAGCAGGCCGCCTTGTTCGGACAGCTTTGTACGGATATCGGCATGATCAAGACAACTTACGGGACGGGCTGTTTCATGATCCTGAATACGGGAAGCCGCCCGGTTCTGTCGCAGAACAACCTATTGACGACGATTGCCTGGAAGCTGGACGGCAAGGTGACGTATGCCCTGGAAGGCAGTGTCTTTGTCGGTGGGGCTGTCGTACAGTGGTTGCGTGATGAGTTGGGTGTGATACAGAGTGCTGCCATAACAGAACAATTGGCCAATTCCGTACCAGATAACGGAGGGGTTTATTTTGTCCCGGCATTGACCGGCTTGGGGGCTCCTTATTGGGATCAGTATGCCCGCGGTGCGATCATCGGCATTACGCGTGGGACGAGTGTCGCCCATCTGACCCGTGCCGCTCTCGAAGGTATTTGCTACCAGGTCTACGATGTCCTGATGGCCATGGAAAACGATATACATGCCAAGCCGAAAGAGATACGTGTGGACGGCGGTGCGATTGCCAATAATTTCCTGATGCAGTTCCAGGCGGATATCTGCCGTTGCCCGGTGGTACGTCCGCGGGTGTTGGAGACGACTGCTTTGGGTGCCGCTTATCTGGCGGGGCTTGCTATCGATTACTGGAAAGATGTCGACGAGTTGAAGGATCAATGGTCGTTGGACAATATCTTCAGTGCCGAAATGCATGAAGAGACGGCCGAAGCCTTGCTCTCCGAATGGCATAAGGCGGTGGGAAGATCCTTAAACTGGGCAACTTGAGAGTTGAAAGTTAACTCTTAATTCATAATTCAAAATTCATAATTCAAATAACTGTGACTCCATTTATAGCAGAATTATTAGGAACCATGCTTCTGATCCTGATGGGAGGAGGCGTTGTAGCAAATGTATGCCTCGGTAAGACCAAAGGGCATGGCGCCGGCTGGATGGCGATAACGACAGCCTGGGCTTTGGGTGTGTTTATCGGAGTGGTGGTGGCCGGGCCGTATAGCGGGGCGCATCTCAATCCGGCGGTTTCCATCGGGTTGGCTATCGGGGGGACGTTTCCCTGGTGCGACGTTTGCCAGTATGTGATTGCCCAGATGTTGGGAGCGGCTTTAGGTGCGCTTTTAGTCTGGCTTGTTTATAAAGACCATTTTGAGGCGACGGACGATCCGGATGCCATATTGGGCGTGTTCTGTACCAGTCCGGCCATCCGCCATCCGGCGATTAATTTCCTGACGGAGGCGGTCGGGACTTTTGCCCTGATGTTTGTCGTGTTCTATATCACGGGCGGCGAATTAGCGTTGAAGGATAGCAACAGTACGTTGCCGATCGGTTTGGGCTCCGTAGGGGCGTTGCCGGTGGCGTTTACGGTCTGGGTGATCGGGTTGTCGCTGGGCGGCCCGACAGGTTATGCGATTAATCCGGCCCGCGATTTGGCTCCCCGTTGCATGCATGCCCTTCTGCCGATAAAAGGAAAAGGCGGCAGCCAATGGGGATATGCCTGGATTCCGGTGTTGGGACCGATTGCCGGGGCGGCCGTAGCAGCTATGTTATACTATATTCTATAATTATATACCATGAATGTACGAAATAAAGTTTCCGTCTTTTTGTTCTCTCTTGTAGCGATCCCTTTGTTCGCACAAACACCGCAACAGGAGTTGGAGCGGCTTCAACAAAACTATATCCGGTCTTTGGTCTCGAACGATGACGGGACGGCCTCTTTGGTTGAGCTCCTGTCCGGCATCCAACCGGAAACAGAGATAGCCGACCAGGTGGTCGTGGAGCTCCACCAGCGTTATCCATTTAACATAGAAAAGATAACGGCCTATATGGAAACGATCCGGGAGGACGGTTCCTGGCCGGATATCGATTATAACGACCAGAAGCGGTCGGGCTGGTCAGTCAAGGCACATGCCGACAGGGTATTGGAACTTGCCAAACTCTACATGGCGGAAGACGGCGATTGCCATTGGGGGCCTAAACTCCAAACAGTCATTCATCAGGCCTTCGGCTATTGGTTTCGCGAGAAGCCGGTTTGCAAGAACTGGTGGTACAACGAAATCGGGATTCCCAAAACATTGGGTCCGGCTTTCCTCTTGATGAAAAACGAATTGGATGCGAAGGAAAAGGCGGCAGCCATCGAAGTGATGGAGAATGCCAAGTTCGGAATGACGGGGCAAAACAAAGTGTGGTTGGCCGGAAACGTACTGATACGCGGTTTGCTGCAGGACGATTTTGAACTGGTGAAGGCTGCCCGCGATACGATTGTTTCCGAGATCACGATCGGGACGCAGGAAGGGATCAGAAGTGACTGGAGTTTCCATCAGCACGGGCCACAGCAGCAGTTCGGCAATTACGGCTTGGCCTTCCTGACTGAGATGAGTTCCTTCTCCGGTCTGTTTGCCGGAACGGTTTTTGCCTTGAACAAGGAACAGCAGGATATCCTGAATTCTTTCCTGCTGAACGGCTATCGCTGGATTGTCTGGCGAGGCTACATGGATATCAATGCGCTTGACCGCCAACTTTTCCATAGCGGACAGATTCATAAGGCATTCAGTCTGGCGTTTGCGACAAATGCCCTGATGCGGGGAAGCGGGGCGGAAGATATCAGCCGGATGAACGATTTCCTTCAAGACAACTATGCTCCCGAAAAGGAGGGGAGCCGCTTTACCGGACATAAGCATTTCTGGGATTCGGACCAGACCATCCATCGCTCTCCGGCCTGGATGGCTTCCGTCAAGATGGCCTCCTGGCGGGTGATCGGGACGGAACTTATTAATGAAGATAACCTGAAAGGTTTCTATATGGCGGACGGTGCGCTCTATACCTATTGCCGGGGTGATGAGTATCTGAATATTTTCCCGTTCTGGGATTGGCGCAAGATACCGGGTATCACCTCCTATGAGAGCGATGCTCCCGTTCCCGCCTTTTTCCGTTATGGGGAGCATGTGCGGAATAAGACGGCTTTTGTCGGAGGCGTGACGGACGGGCATACGGGTATGACGGCCATGGTCCTGGACCGTGACGGATTGCAGGCCCGTAAGTCGTGGATCTTTACCGATGATTATGTTCTTTGTCTCGGTGCCGGTATCCATTCGGACAGTACATTGGCTGTTACAACCTCCATTGACCAGCGTGTCAAGCATGGCGATTTGCTTCGTTATGAGCATAAAGGCTGGGTTCCGGTAAACGGGACTTACACCTCTTCTCCGGAAAAGCAGCGGTTCTTCCATGATAATACAGGCTATATCGTGTTGCAGCCGGCTACCTGTGTGGCTGTTTCGGAAAAGCGCTCCGGTCGTTGGTGCGATTTTATGGGCTCGTATGCACCTGCAACCGTGGAGGGTGAGATCGTCGGTTTGCATATCGAGCATGGAAGGGCGGATAATGCCGGCTACCAATACCTGATCCTTCCTGCCTCTTCTGCTGAAAAGACGGCGGCTTTCTCCACACAGGATATAGAGGTGATCCGCAACGACCGGTCGGTTCAGGCTGTCGGCCTCGGCGGTTGTTTTTATGTGACGGCGTATGAACCGCAAAAGCTGGACTTGCGGTATGACCTGCAAGTGGATATCCTGACACCGGGCATTTATATGTTCCGCCGGGATCGTGGCGACTGGCATGTCGAGGCTGCCGATCCGACGCATAAACAAATTAGCTTATCACTTAACATCAACGGCCGGGATGTGAAAATCGTATTCCCTTCCAGTCATCCGCTGGGAAAGAGCATTTCTATTCATCCGTTTATCCGTGCTCCGTTTGTCAAAGGCATAAAAGTCGATGGAAAGAGCGACGACTGGAATATCCCATCTGCCGTACGCGGGCTTATCGCTCCTTGGGATGGAGCGGTGAAAGACAGCACGGCTTTTTATGTCTGCCACGATAAAAAGAACCTGTATTTCCTGTATGAAGTGTCCGATACGACTTTGGTATATAACAACGAAAAGACGGAGGCTTCCGTCGGAAGCAGCGACCGCGTTGAATTTTTCTTTAGCAAAGATCCGGAAATGAAAACCTACTATTGTGCAGAGATCGACCCGCAGGGCAAGGTGATGGACTATGAAGCGCATCACTACCGGAAGTTTGATGGCAGTTGGAACTTTAAAGATTTGAAAGTGGCTACTTATATCGGTAAGGATTCTTACCGTGTGGAAGGTTCCCTTTCATTGAAATCATTAAAAGATTTAGGGCTGGTTTCTCCGGAAGGCGAGATTCGCATGGGCGTTTACCGGGCGGATTATTTCGGAAATAAGGATGACCAGGTGATCTGGTCTTCCTGGATTGTGCCCGAAGCGACCGAACCGGATTTCCATATCCCGTCTTCCTTGGGCATATTGAGGTTAGAATAGAAGATTTCCGTACCTTTGTCATAACTAAAATAAAAAAAGATATGAATAAGACACTGATAAAAAACGCCACTATCATCAATGAAGGCCGCACCTTTACCGGTTCGGTGCTGATCGAGGATGATAAGATTGCCGCTGTTTACGAAGGAACTGTTCCGGCTTCAGCCGAAGATGGCCGGGTGATCGATGCGACGGGTAAGCTTCTGCTTCCGGGTGCCATCGATGACCAGGTGCATTTCCGTGATCCCGGACTGACACATAAAGGCGATATCGCCAGCGAAAGCCGTGCCGCCGTAGCCGGTGGAGTGACTACCTTCATGGATATGCCGAACACGAAGCCGCAGACAACCACCCTTGCCGACTTGGAATGGAAATTCCGGCGGGGAGCGGAGGCTTCGGCAGCCAACTATTCTTTCTTCTTTGGCGGGACCAACGATAATATGGACGAGATCCGCAAGCTGGACCGGAGCCGTGTTCCTGGGCTGAAGCTTTTCCTGGGCTCTTCAACCGGCAATATGTTGGTCGACAAGAAGGAAAGCCTCGAACGTATCTTCGGTGAAGCCGGTATGTTGATCGCCATCCATGCCGAAAAGGAGGAGGTGATCAAACGGAACATAGCCCATTATACCGGCTTGTACGGGGAGGATCTGGATATATCTTTCCACAGTAAAATCCGCAGCGAAGAAGCCTGCTATGCCTCTTCGTCCGAAGCGGTGGAGCTGGCGACCCGATTGAATTCCCGCCTGCATATCCTGCATCTCTCGACGGCAAAAGAGCTTACTTTGTTAAGCAATGAGCTTCCGCTGAGCGAAAAGAAGATTACAGGGGAAGTCTGCGTGCATCACCTTTGGTTCCATGACGGCGATTATGAATTGTTCGGTAACCGTATCAAATGGAATCCGTCTATCAAAACACTGGCAGACCGTACCGCATTGCGCGAAGCCGTCAATAATAACACAATCGATATTGTGGCGACCGACCATGCTCCCCATCTGCTTTCGGAGAAGGAGGGGAGTTGCCTGAAAGCCGCTTCCGGCGGACCGCTTATCCAACACTCGCTGATCGTGATGTTGGAATTGGCGATGGAAGGACGTTTCACCTACGAGAAGGTAGTGGAAAAAATGGCGCATATGCCTGCCGAACTGTTCCACGTCGACCGTCGCGGATATATCCGTCCCGGCTACTATGCCGACCTCGTCCTGGTCGATCCGAAAGAAACCTGGACGGTTGCCAAAGACAATATCTTATACAAATGCGGCTGGTCTCCTTTTGAAGGCTACACCTTCCATCATGCCGTTTGGAAGACATTTGTCAACGGACAACTGGCTTATACCGATGGCCGGGTGGATGACGCGGTCCGCGGGATGGAAGTGAAGTATATCAGTTGATATCAATCAGTTTGTGTGTTTGCAAGCTGAGACGCCAAAGGGGGTGGTGGAGGATGTACTCTACCACCTCTTTTGTGTTTTGGCAGGAACAAGGTTGAAGGAAATGCCAGGAGGCTTTCAGGTTGGCATAGGCTGTCAGGTCTTGTCCCGTATAGACCACTTTTATTTCGTCGATATGCGTCAGCCGCAACGGTGCGCCTTTCGGGGAGCAGGTCACCCAGTCGATGCCTTCGGGTAGCGGATTCGTACCGTTTGTTTCGATACATATATATTTCCCCGCCTGGTGCAACAGGTCGATAAAGGACTGGTCGATCCATAGGGAAGGCTCGCCGCCTGTCAGTATGACGACGTTGGAAGGATAGGCCGAGACGGCTTGCAGGATTTCTTCGTCAGACATCAGCGTCCCGTCTTCATGGCGGGTATCACAGAAACTGCATTTCAGGTTACATCCGGAGAAACGGATGAATACGGCAGGCGTCCCCGTATGGAAGCCTTCACCCTGGAGGCTGTAGAATATCTCGTTAATCTTTCTCATAGATAGCCGTGTTTCCTTCTGATTCCTGAACTTCTACTTTATAACAGGTGGGGAGCTGGTCGCAGATCCATCTGGCGATATTCTCGGCTGTCGGGTTGAAAGGGAGTACCTCGTTGAGGTTCCGGTGGTCCAGCTGGTCTTTTACGATGCGTTTGATATGGCTGAAGTCGACCACCATGCCGTCCGGGTTCAATTCTTCGGAACGGCAATATACAGTGATAATCCAGTTGTGACCATGCAGATTCTCACATTTGCTCGGATAGGAAAGCGACAGACTATGTGCTGCCGAAATCTCCATTCGTTTGATAACGGTATACATACGATAAAACTGTTTTAGAATTTATGTCAGCCCCTAATGTCACCTCGGCGCAGGCTGCAAATTTACTCAAAAAATCCTGTTGGAGAGCTGTACTTAGTGTATTGAAATCTTAAAATATATATGTTCCGTTTGTATGTCATTAAAACTGTATGTCGAAGAAAATTTTTCGAAAAACAAGCCTTTTTGTTTCAAAATAAAAAATATATGCGTTAATTTGATTCAGAATCAAAGATATGAGGTGGTTTTGAACGCTCTGAACCGGTTTTCCGGCAGCAAGACCATATTGTTAAAAAATAGAAGAAGCTGCAAATAAGTTTCGATAATCTTAAAAATGTGTTTTATAATATCTTTTTTTATTTGTTCAGTAATTTAAAATGCCTCATCTTTGCATGCAGATAACCTAAACAATCTTTTTGCCTTAAAGACTAATACCTATTAAAACCTTAAAGAGGACCTTTGAGAAAAGGTCCTCTTTATGTTTTTAGAGGGTTACTCTTCCGTCTCTTCTATCTTTGACGATATTTTTCCGATCGCATCGTTCAGCCGTTCTTCCGGCGGGATGACATTGAAGTTCCCCCAGAATTTTTCATCGTATGTAAATTCGGTTTCGGCAAACACCGTTCGTGTCGGCAGCGCTTCGTTGCGGGTGAAGCGGCTTACCTGGTCGGTATCAACCTTGCAGGTTACCATCTCGAACCAGGTGTGGAGCGGGAATGTCCCGAACAATTGCTTTCTTCTCTTTATCTTAAAATACAGGTCGCCCCGGACATGGTTGATATAGTACTGGCCGTTATACGGCTTATAGGTAACGGTGTAGGTCACCCTTTGCGGAGTGATTTTCAAGTTGCGGCTTTTCTTCTCCACCAGCATCCCGACTGTTTGTTTGATATATTTCGGATTGATCTCGAAACGGGCGCGGAGCAAGGCGTTGTTTTCGGAATCAATATACAGCTCTCCCCGGTACAAGGGCGAACGGACGTTTTCTTTCTGCTCGAAATAGACTACGTTGGCCAGCCGGTTGTCAATCACCGTGATGTCGGTCGAGGCATACGTATATTCTTCTATGTTTTCATTCGCCAACAGGAAGTCAGGCATCTCTTTTATCAAGTCAAGATGCAGGCTGGCCCCGATGCCCGATTTCATCCGGGCGATGAGCGTATCTTTTTCCCGTTGGCTGATGATGCGGCGCATCTTGAGAAGCTTGACCTGGTCCGGTGACGGGTTTTGCTTGTATCCGGACTTATACACTTTGAAGACTGCTTCCGTAAGACCTACGAATTGACTTTTACGCTCGATTCCTTCCCGGTAGAACGTGGTCAGGTAGGCCGGCGACTGCGGGTAGTTCTTCCGGATGTTTTCCTGCATATCCCGGAGTAGGCGGAGCGGGTTGACAATGCGTACGACGACTTCCTGTATTGGAATCACTTTGGCTTCGAGGACAATCGTGCTGTTTTGTTCCGTAAGCAGGGATGCCGCTACCTCACGCGGTTCGTAGCCCAGGTGGGAGAAATAGAGCGTGGATGTCCGGAGCGAGTCGGGGAGTGTGAGCCGGAACTCTCCGTTGGCGTTGGTGATGCTGCCGATGGAAGTATTCAGTACACCGACTGTACCGGCCTCGATCGGATCGTTCGTCTGCCTGTCGAGCAGGATGCCTTTCACGACAAAATGAACGTTTGTTTCTTCCCCGGGAATAGTGTCCGGTATGGCTACCGGTATTTTGTTCTGCGGTGGTGAAATCAGGATATGGTTGCCGATGACACGCAGGTTCAATTGCTCGTCCCCCGTGATCCGGTAGATAGCTTGCCGTATGGTATAGTCGCCGTCCGGAATGCGTACCGTTTTCTCGTTATCGATCAGTTTACTGTCGTAGATAAAGAGCAGGCCGGTTTGATCGGATACTTTGTCGAGCAGCCGGTAAACCGTGTTTTTTTCTTTGGATAAATGGATCATACGGCCCAGCACATCATCGCCATCCTGGCTTCGTAGGAAACCTGCCGGAAGCAACAGCATCCAGAACAGCAGGAGCAGGCGGTATGTAGTGGTCGTATGTGTCATGATATAAAGGTATAACAATTATCCGGTTTTATTCGGACAGTGTTATCGTATTATTCTTTTCCGTCTTTTTCAGATTGAGCGCCAAGCAGATCAGTTCAGCCATATCTTCGGGCGTGTCGTTGGAGAACGTAACGGTAAGTGTCCGGTTTTGCAACTCAGGCGTTGTCTCCAACCGGATACCCGGATTTTGTGAATTGATAACCCGGAGGATATTACCGAGCATCTCGTCTTTGAACCGGATCCGTTCGGTGTAGCGGGCAAACTGTCCGGGGTCGGGTGTCGCGCTCAGTTGCAGTTTCCGGGAAAGAAGGGTTACGGTTTCTCCTGCTTTCACGTGTATATCCTGGCCGCTTTTCTTCAGTGTCACTTTCACTTCTCCCCGCTGTACGGACAGTTCGAAAGGAGAACTGCCGTTGCTTTTCACATTAAAAGCCGTGCCTAAGACCTCGATGCGGGTATCTTCCGTTTCGATCACGAAGGGGCGTGCGCGGTTGCCCGCCACGTCGAACAAGGCATTTCCTTGTAAGCTCACTTCCCGCCGGTCGGAAGAGAAATGTTGGGGATATTGCAACGAGGTGTTTCCCGCCAGATAAACGACGGAGCCGTCTTCGAGTGTCGTCACCAACGTAGTCGTTGTCTCGCTGTTCTGGCGGGTGAGCAGATTCCGGTCGGCCTCCCGTTCCGTCCTGTTCAGATAAACGACGGATACGAGCAGGCAAAGCAGGGCGACGGCGGCAGCCATGCCCCCTTTCCATAGAATGCTTCTGTATGGCGAAGCCGGCCGGCCCGAAAGCAAGCCCTCTTCCTCCAGGCGTTGATAGAGTGCATTCCATGCCTGGTCTGTTTTTTTCTTATTTCTTTCTGTTTCAATCATATTTCAAATAAATCTCTAATTCATTGCGTAATGTGCGAAGTGCTTTTGTCATTTCGGCCTCCACTGTTTTAACCGATAGGGAGAGAGTGGAAGCGATCTCTGCATATTTCTTTCCTTCGAAGCGATGCATCCGGAATATGCGGAGACGGCGTTCGGGCAGCTTCCGGAGCGTACGCTCTATCAGGGCTTCCAGTTCCTTGTATTCTATCTGTTCCTGCGGGTCGTCCGGCATATCGTCTTTTTCCGGGCGGGAGAGGACGGCATCCCGGTAGCGGTTGCGTACGTCTTGATGTTCCCAATACTGAAGGGATTGGTTGCGAACGGCTCCATACAGATAACTTTTAATCGTATGGAACAGTTGCAACCTCTCTCTTTCTCTCCAGAACACTAAAAATAATTCCTGTACAATCTCTTCTGCTATATCCATTCTTCCTGTGATGCTCGCAGCATACAGACAAAGAGGCATATAGTATTGACGGAAAACTTGTTCAAAAGCCTTGACGTCTCCATCTTTGATCTTTGTCAGTATAAGCAGGTCGTTCAGCATAGGAATAATGTTTCAATATAATAATGTGCCAATGTGATAATTTGCCAATGTGCCAATTTAAGAGAATGCTAATTTATACATTAATCTATTCATTGGCAAATCGGCACATTGATTAATCGGCATATTATTTATGTTGTTTCTTCAGTCTGTCGACTGCATGTTCCAACGATTCTGTCGGTTCGATGATGTTATAGGAACCCCAGAAATTCGCGTCGGCAAAGTCGGCGACCTTGTCCGATAAGGACTGGTTCTGCTTGAATGCCATTTTGTACGGGATCGCGTTCGTCGTACTTTCTTTCCCGTCTGTCACGACCATTTCCGAAAGAATGGTGTAGTTGGTGGAGAACAATTTGCGTTTCCAGTCACATTTGAAGCGGACGCCGTTGCGGATGTAGCTCAGATAGGTCACACCGTCGCGATCCTGATAGTTGACGAGGAACGACACTTCGACCGGCTTGAAACGCAGTCCGAACGGTTTTTTCCGGAGGATTGCCTGTGTCGCCTTGTTGCGGTCGTTCATGTCGAGGAAGAACTCGGCGCGGGTAAAGGATAACCGTTCCTTATCGATATATAATTTACCGTAATAGAGCGCATACGGCAGGATGGCCTGCGGTTCGAAATTGATTACATACTGCGGACGGTCGTTGATCGTCGTCGATTCTTCCATACGGAACTTGTAGTAAGGCAGGCTTTCCAGCTCGAGTATGACATCCGGGTTTTTCACCACATCCACATAGATAGACATATTCGGTCCGCCCAGCAGCTTGACTGCCAACGTGTCGCTCGCCTTCTGGCTGAGCAGCTTGCGGCCTTTGAAAATCTGTACGCGGTCGCGGTCTGCCGTCTCGTTGTAGGGTGTCTTATATATGTCGATCACCGCTTCCGAGATATTGATATACCGGCGTCCCTTCTGGGCCGTTTCCCTGTAGAATCCGGTCAGGAGGCTGTGCTTGGGATTATAGTTGGCCGGAATCTTTTTGATGGCCTCTTCCACCAGGTAGCGCGGGTCGCGGGCATGGATGATTACCTCTTCGAGCATATTCGTGTAAGGTGTCAGCCATACGGTCTCTTTTTCTATATTTTCTCCGTTCAGAGGAATTTTCGCATTGTAGTATCCGAGGTAAGATATCTCCACTTCCTTGGCCTGTATCGAGTCCTTGACCTTGAAGGAAAATTCACCGTCGGCATTCGTAACGGTACCGGTTGTCGTACCCGGAATCGAGATGTTCACATATTCCAGGCTCTTTTTGCTTTTCTTGTCTTTCACTACGCCGCTGACCGTGATGTAATCACTTTCGTCTGCCGAATCGGTCTGTGCCTGTAAAGGTGTGAATCCCGCCAGCAACAGTGTAATAAGCAAATATCCCCATAATTGTTTATGCATCGCTTTCATACTCCATATTGTTTAATAAGTTAATACTCTTGTTTGTATAACTAAGATGGTTCAGCCGGAAAATACCCTACACTTTTACGCTGTATTTTTTTCGGATGGTGGACATAATATGAAAATTTGACTATTTTTGCCCCGGTTATAGAAGATAAGAAGATGACGGAGCAGGCGGTAAGAAGATATTTGAGACAGATCGAAGAAGAGAGTTCCCAAGCGGCTCTGCGCGATTTCTACAACCTGTGTTTCGACCGTTTCTTCCGTATTGCCTACTACTATCTGCATACGGAAGAGTGGGCGCAGGAAGTCGTCCTGGATGTCTTTCTGAAGATATGGGAACGCCGGGATTCTTTGCACCGGATCGCCGACCTGGAAGATTATTTCTTTGTCACCGTAAAAAATGCCTCTTTGAATTATCTCGAAAAAGAACAGCGCCGGAAAGACCAGGCGGCGGAAGCTTGTGCCGGTACTGCCGATACGGGTGAATCGCCGGAAGATATATTAGTCAGCGAGGAACTTTTCGCCCATTATGTCAGGGCGCTCGACCGCCTGCCGGAGCGTTGCCGGGAGATATTTATCCGCGTGCGTGAAGAAAAGCAACCGTATGCACAGGTGGCGGCAGATTTGGGTATAAGCGTCAATACCGTCGATGTGCAACTTCAAAAAGCCGTCGGCCGCCTGCGGGAGATGTTGGGCCGTTATATCGACGGGACCGAAAATTGAATATCTTTGTACCGGATATAATAGTATGGTATGAAAGATCTGGATCATTTTATTGCGCAACAACGTTTGATCTATCCGCTGTCGGATGAGGCGATACGGAAACTGACGGACGAGATGGAGGAAGTCTTTGTCCCGAAAGGCGGTTTTTCGGTTTACGAAGGAGACCGCGACCCGTATGTCTGGTTTGTGAAGGACGGGCTGACGCGCTCGTTCGTGGAACGGGATATGCGCGACGTAACTTTGTGGTTTGCTTCGTCCGGTGAAATCGTGAATATGTCTTACCGTGAAATTGCCGCCTACAATCTGGAGATGGTGGAGGACACCGTCCTGTTGCGTATTCCGGCGCGGCGGCTGGAGGAGCTTTGCGAGCAGACGCTCGAACTGGCCAACTGGATGCGTAAATTGCTCGATTATTATCTTCGGGAATATGAAAACTATTTTATAAACGACAGTTGGAGCGATGCCCGTGAGCAATACGAAAACCTCCTCCGGACACGTCCGGACCTTTTTCAGCGGGTGCCCCTCAAACATATCGCCTCTTTTCTGCAGATCACTCCCCAATCGCTTAGCCGGATACGGTCATCGGTAAAATGAACTTATAAATCATCATTTACAGGTTCACTATTTCTTAGTTTTAAGCCTCTTGAAAATAACAAAATAGACAATAACCCCCTGTTTCGGCTATTTTTCTATTTCGTCCGAAATCTTGATCGGTTTTGGATTGACTCTTTTCACGAT
>NZ_QREV01000139.1 GCF_003363715.1 Parabacteroides acidifaciens | reverse complement strand
AGTCCTTCAAGAACTACGGCTATTCAGAAAAAATCATCAGCTCCCAAAAAGGACTAATAGATAGTTTTTATAGTCTACCTGCTAACTATCAAAATGAGACTACTATTGCCGATAATCCATATTAGTACCGCAGAAAAGATCATTACTTACGCGAGTTGTATTTTTCACCTATCATTTTGAGTGTTGTACCACGAATATAATAGCGATTTGTCAATTCATGGAAAGTTTCTACGGAGTCAGTCTACCATTTGAAATATATATAGATCGAATGAATGCGTATCAATTAAAAAATATAAATCTTCTTTTATAAAAAAGAGAATAAGAGAAAGTTTATTTTGCTTAGAAAGATTTAGAAAAGTAAATCATAATTCTTCAACAGTCTCTCCAAACTTTTTTTGTTTGAAATCTAAACGAAGCTTTTTTATTTTAAATGCCATAGTATGTTGTATAAAATAATATACACATAAAGCAATGTAATACAACTGTTTATATTTATGCTAAAAACTCAACACTGGATAATTAGTGCATATCAAATGGATAAATTTATACATTCCTGCACATTATTAACATCTACATTTGCAGTGTTCTGATCGTAGTTCTTGAAGGACT
>NZ_QREV01000138.1 GCF_003363715.1 Parabacteroides acidifaciens | reverse complement strand
TTCCTTGGGATATTTGGGACGCCGTCCGTTTTATTTTCAAATATTCGATTCTCCGGGAGTTAAGCTTTATCACATTGCTGGCGTTTCCGGTTTTCGGTAATCAAATTGTACGCTCTTTGGAGCGACCTCGGCACCTCCTTTCATCTGTTGTCAGATAAAAAGGCCTAAACCGTTAAAAGAGTCAATCCAAAATGGATCAAGATTTCGGATGAAATAGAAAAACGAGCAAAAAGGGGGTTATTGTATATTTTGCGATTTACAGGGGAGGGTAACTTAGGGGTTTATCAATCCTGGGGAGCTTCTTGTTACCCCGGAAATCGTATAAGAATATTTGAAATCTTTGAATCTTTTTTACAATTAAGTCTTTTCGATCCCGCAAAAATTGGATAAGCATTGCTTTTCAACGTAACAGGTATCGTTTCAGAAATGAATAAGTATTGCTCCCAAACGCAGTATTCATCGGGGTATTCCTTAAAAAATACCATTTTTTGAGCTGTTTAGCGTGAAAGCTTTTTTAAGATTATGCGGAAAATGGATAAGTTGTTGTGGGAGAGGAGTTTGAATGCCTGAAAAATGACTAAAAAAAACGATCGTTTTAATTCGTCATTTTT
>NZ_QREV01000137.1 GCF_003363715.1 Parabacteroides acidifaciens | reverse complement strand
TTTTCAAAAAACAACGTGGCTGCGTATTGATCTGATTGGAGAATAAGCCTTTTTCACACAGTCTCTGAAATCAACGGGTTGATAAACACCCGGCTTTGCCGGATTCCTCTGTGGGTTTGAATCCTCTTCCAAATATCTACAAGTAATCCTATTAAAGAGACTCTGCCTCTAAGCTCCAAAACCGTTCGTTGAAACGAAACGGCAAAAGAGAGCCTACGGCAGAGGGCTTATTGTAAAAAACGGATTTTTCAGGTTCAAAAAACATCCGAAACAAAACAAATGTCAACCCACTTTTCAGCCGTCAAAAAGGCGCTTTTTCCTATGATCCGGCACCTTATCGCCATGAAGAGGGACTTTATCGCTCTGATCCGGAACTTTATTGCCCTGAAGGTTGACTTCATATAGTACGAAGTCAACCTTCAGAGCGATGAAGCGTTACTTAAAGACTATTTTCTGCGCACCTCACAACAACAAGCCCCTAAAATTTCCTTGGGATATTTGGAACGCAGTCCGCCTTCGTCTGCAAATATTCGATTCTCCGGGAGTTGAGGTTTATCACTTTGCTGTTGTTTCCGGTTTCCGATAATCAAATTGTACGCTTTTGGGGATGGGCTCGGCACCTCATTTTCTCTGTTGTCATCCGA
>NZ_QREV01000136.1 GCF_003363715.1 Parabacteroides acidifaciens | reverse complement strand
ACGTAAACAAATAAAAAACAATCTATTTTTATAAATATTGAATTTTCGGGGTTTTTAGACCGTAAATGCAGGTATATTATCAGCTTTTACCAAAATACAGATGTGACAACTTCGCTTTCGTATCAACTTCCAAGCCTGTACAAGACTATTATAGTAGCGATAGATATTCCAAGAAAGTGAATGAAGTCCCCCCCCATGAAATATCGGGTGAGCCTAAGCCTCCCCTCTTTGGAAATCAGAAATAGTTTTCATGCCCATCCGTTCGAAATTCCATGCCCATGCAATTAGATTTCCATGGGCATGGAATTTGCGGCTGGAGATTGAGACTTAAAATAATTAAATGGGGATGCTGATAATTAACAAAAAAAGACGAGTTGGTTTGCTTTTCTCGAAAAACGCCTGAAAAGAGCCTTTGCGCCAAAGAAATTCCAAAAATATAAAACATTGACAAACAGTAAGATATCGGGGGGAACGGACGGTGAAGGAATCCTCGAATTTTTACATGAAAATCGGGTAAAAAGTGGTTGTAAATAATTGATGTATAGTGAATTATCTTAGATTGGGAGAATGACTAACGAAAACGTACGTTTAGATTCGTCATAATTCAGGTACAAAAATAGGCATAAGTTTTAAACCTGCAACTATATCCTCAAAGAAATTTCTTATTTCTATGTCCTTTC
>NZ_QREV01000135.1 GCF_003363715.1 Parabacteroides acidifaciens | reverse complement strand
CTTATCACGTCCTTCGTCGCCTCCGAGAGCCAAGGCATCCACCGTCTGCCCTTGCTTACTTTCTTTATCAATGACACGGTTTCTAAATTAATAATTAAAAATTAATAATGAAGAAATGCGTCTTGGATTGATATATCTTTAGCTTGCTCTTACTTTTATTCGTTACTTAACTTTATTTGAAGTTGTCCAATACGTCAAAGATCTTATTTACACCATTGCTGATGTTTTTGGTGGAGAATAACGGATTCGAACCGTTGACCCTCTGCGTGCAAGGCAGATGCTCTAGCCAGCTGAGCTAATCCCCCGGTAATAATGTGCCAATCTGCCAATTTGATAATATGCCAATTTCTTTCTTGCCATTGGCATATTGGCATATTGTCTCATTGAGAAATTATTTCTGTAGTCCCAGGCAGAGTTGAACTGCCGACCTCTACATTATCAGTGTAGCGCTCTAACCAACTGAGCTATAGGACTGTCAACTTTTCTTTCTTGTTGCCTGAGAGTTTTTCATCTCAGCTTCATCTTTCTCTTTACTGGTTGTCCAGTTTTAAGATCATATATGAATACATATTCAACCGTAGTACATGAGAACAACATACCGTTGTTCCTACTTAACCAGACTCTGGCTCCAGAAAGGAGGTGTTCCAGCCGCACCTTCCGGTACGGCTACCTTGTTACGACTTAGCCCC
>NZ_QREV01000134.1 GCF_003363715.1 Parabacteroides acidifaciens | reverse complement strand
TAAATCAGAATTTACCGATACTTGACCGTTCATCAAATGAGGGAGAAGTTCATCGCGTTGCTTAGTAAGAATATCTATTTCTTCTCCTAAAATCATTTGTCTATCAAACATAGGGGAACATATCTTATCAAAGGCTCTAATAACTTCATCTGAAGGAATAATAATAGGCAGACTATATAGGTCTTCTTTAGTAATAGACCCAAATGTTGTACCAGCCGCATTTCTCTGGTCAAAAGCAATCCTCAAATCATTTAATATATAATACAAGTGTGATATAGAGCCTAATTTTGAATTAATTGCAGATAAACCACGACCTATACAACAGTCATTATTTGCAATATTTATAGATCCAACTGGAGCACGAACACTCATTAGTATATCACCTTTCTTTGCAAATCGAGAAGGTGCTGTTGTGTATTGTCTAACCGAAGGAAATCTCATACCAAAATCCGTGCTTCCTTGATAAAAGAGCATACCTTCTCCAACTTCATTATAGCTAGAGCCATCAGGAGATTGTCCCATTGTTATATTTGCGATGTCGATAAGTATTCCATCATCCCATCCTTCCGGAATTTCCCTTTTCAACTTATCATTCCAAACCATCTTACCACCACTTGATTTATATGGTCTTCCGTTTTCATCTGGAAAGTCAAACTGCACAAACCAGTAATCATAGAGTTGCTTTGCCAACGCTTCTAAATTCTGATTTATCG
>NZ_QREV01000133.1 GCF_003363715.1 Parabacteroides acidifaciens | reverse complement strand
AGAGGATTTGAACAGCAGATACCGGCTCCTGGCTAACAGCTCTTTCTTGGAGTCTCCATTTTCATATCTTACAGGCAGATATAATTCCCCATTTAGTTTAGCTTCTTCCATCTCTTCGTTGGCTTCTTGGATCGCGTCCCAGCGAAGCTTAATGCGCATTTCCTGTACGGCATCACAGGCCAATTTCTGGATATGGAACCGATCTATCACACGAGATGCCTTACGGAAGCAGGAACGGACTATTTTGCGCATGGAGTCCGACAAGGCCAGCGTCACTTCTTCTACACGGTCCAACAGATCCTCGGGAATATGGCGTAAGGCAGCTATAACAGTCTCTGATTTAACCCCTGCAACAATGGCGACAAGGCACATCTCACGACAGTGCCTGTCCCTGTTGGTGACGATCGTATAGAGATTGCCATTGGACAAAGAAGTCTCATCAATAGCCAGATTGGGACCAATATTATCGGGGAAGACGAGCCAGTCGTCGGCATGACTCAATTCTTCCCAAGTACGATAACCGCTTAATACATCCTTGTACTGCTTTTCTAAAGTGGATGCGTCAATGTGATAAAAATCATCAAGTGTACGGCAGGTCACCGGGGATGTGTCCATATGTCTCTTTTAAAAAAGACGCAAACTCCTGCGAGTAGCGGGTACCTTCGGCAGCTATTTTTAGGGGCAAAATGAAACTCTTGCCGGTGCGAGTGTCAATCCACTTACGACGCCGGAACAGAAGGATTACCTTGTGGTCACGGATTG
>NZ_QREV01000132.1 GCF_003363715.1 Parabacteroides acidifaciens | reverse complement strand
TCTCCCAGTCAAGCACCCTTATGCCATTACACTCTACGACCGGTTACCAATCGGTCTGAGGGTACCTTTAGAAGCCTCCGTTACTCTTTTGGAGGCGACCACCCCAGTCAAACTACCCACCATACAGTGTCCTCGCATACCGCGAGTTAGAACTCAAACAATCAAAGGGCCGTATTTCAACGTCGACTCCACAAATACTGGCGTACCTGCTTCATTGTCTCCGGCCTATCCTACACATCAATTGCCCAAATTCAATGTAAAGCTATAGTAAAGGTTCACGGGGTCTTTTCGTCCCATCGCGGGTAATCGGCATCTTCACCGATACTACAATTTCACCGAGCTCACGGTTGAGACAGTGTCCAGATCATTACACCATTCGTGCAGGTCGGAACTTACCCGACAAGGAATTTCGCTACCTTAGGACCGTTATAGTTACGGCCGCCGTTTACTGGGGCTTCAATTCAGACCTTCTCTTGCGATGAGTCCTCCTCTTAACCTTCCAGCACCGGGCAGGTGTCAGGCTGTATACCTCATATTTCTATTTCGCACAGCCATGTGTTTTTGTTAAACAGTTGCCTGGACCTATTCTCTGCGCCCAGCCTTTCAGCTGGGACCCTTTATCCCGAAGTTACAGGGTCAATTTGCCTAGTTCCTTAACCGTGAATCACTCGAGCGCCTCAGTATTTTCAACCCAACTACGTGTGTCCGTTTACGGTACGGGTACTTTATGAATATGCTTAGCGGATTTTCTTGGGAGCCTGTTTACGTCCATATTGC
>NZ_QREV01000131.1 GCF_003363715.1 Parabacteroides acidifaciens | reverse complement strand
TACGACCGTCCAAATCGCCATTACGACCGTCCTAATCTTCGCGAGGTGCCGAGTGCACTACACATTAGCACGGTCATGGTGGCAAAGAGGACGGTCGTAATTGCTGGAAACGCTCAAAAAAGGCGAAAAAGTCCTTTTTTGATGGCAGAAAAGTGGATTAACATTTATTGGGTTTCGGATGTCTTTCAAGCCTGAAAAATGCATTTTATACAATAAGCCCCTAAGGATTGAAAAAAGTATCCATGCCCATCCATCCAAAATTTCATGCCCATGCAATCCGATTTTCATGGGCATTGGATTTTACCAAAGCCACTATCGGATTTTGTCACTAATCAGGCCATATGATATGTGGTTTATTATTCGATGTTAATTAAATACTTATTACAATAAGTACGAAGGGATAAAAGCCTAATTACAAACATACTCACATAATCCACAGAAACGCCCTTTAATTGTTAATTAACATTTCAAGTTCTGTCATTGGGTAAATCGGCAAATATTAAATTACACTTAATATAGTAAAAGATTAATTTTACACACACCGAATAAAAGTAATCAATATTTAGATTTTCAAAGGAAGAAGAGCAAACATTAGGCTTATATAAGAAAAAAAGCAGATAATATTGTTTGCGTTAATGAAATATTTTAATATATTTGTCGCGTTATATAAAGGCGATGTTAAAATACATTTCACAGGTATCGTGCTAATTTTTTCTAAAAAAAAGTATGTACTGTAATAAATATGTATTACATTTGCCACGTCGAAGAAACGTAGTCCTACAAGAACTAAGT
>NZ_QREV01000130.1 GCF_003363715.1 Parabacteroides acidifaciens | reverse complement strand
GAAGCTTAGTGGTATCCTGAGTAGCGCGGAGCACGAGAAATTCTGTGTGAATTAGCGGGGCCCATCCCGTAAGGCTAAATACTCCCGAGAGACCGATAGCGAACCAGTACTGTGAAGGAAAGGTGAAAAGAACCTCGAACAGAGGAGTGAAATAGTCCCTGAAACCGTCTGCCTACAAGCGGTCGGAGCATCTTCGGATGTGACGGCGTGCCTTTTGCATAATGAACCTACGAGTTACTTTCTCCGGCAAGGTTAAGTACTTCAGGTACGGAGCCGAAGCGAAAGCGAGTCTGAACAGGGCAATTTAGTCGGAGGGAGTAGACGCGAAACCAAGTGATCTACCCTTGGTCAGGATGAAGGTTAGGTAACACTAACTGGAGGTCCGAATGGGTATACGTTGAAAAGTGTTCCAATGAACTGAGGGTAGGGGTGAAAGGCTAATCAAACTTGGAGATAGCTCGTACTCCCCGAAATGCATTTAGGTGCAGCCTGCGGTTAGTATAGTATGAGGTAGAGCGACTGATTGGATGCGAGGGCTTCACCGCCTATCAAGTCCAGATAAACTCCGAATGCGTACTATATATTGCCGTGGAGTGAGGGCGCGGGTGCTAAGGTCCGCGTCCGAGAGGAGAAGAATCCAGACCATCAGCTAAGGTCCCCAAATAACAGTTAAGTTGAACTAACGAAGTCAGACTGCAGAGACAGCTAGGATGTTGGCTTGGAAGCAGCCATTCATTTAAAGAGTGCGTAACAGCTCACTAGTCGAGGAGTCTGGCGTGGATAATACTCGGGCATAAACTGTTTACCGAAGCTATGGATGTG
>NZ_QREV01000013.1:60504-103896 GCF_003363715.1 Parabacteroides acidifaciens | reverse complement strand
AGTTCTGCAAAGACTCTGGTAATTTCCTTCGTAGGAATGAAGGCCTTGGAAATCGGTGTAAAACCGGTTTTGCACATCGAATTAAGTTCTGATGTGGAATTATTGGACGAAGTGGTGGTGACAGGTTATGGTAACTTTAAAAAATCATCATTTACAGGTGCCGCATCAAGTGTTACTACGGAGAAGTTACAAGATGTACCGTCATTAAGCGTACAGTCTAAATTGGCAGGTGCTGTTTCTGGTGTTCAGATCACTTCTACATCCGGACAGCCGGGTGCTGTGGAATCTGTCCGCATTCGTGGTATGGGTTCTATCAATGCAAGTAACGACCCTCTTTATGTTATCGACGGAGTTCCGATGATGACTGGTAACAGTAACGGCTTCAGCTACGACGATGCTGGAACAAGTATGCTTTCCAATTTGAATAGTAACGACATCGAATCGATGACGGTTATCAAGGATGCAGCAGCTGCTTCTCTTTATGGATCACGTGCTGCAAACGGTGTAATCGTAATTACTACTAAAAAAGGTATGGCCGGTAAAACTAAATTTACGGCCAGAGCTGACTGGGGTTTCTCAAACATGGCTATTGACTATCGCCCTATCCTGAATGGTGCCGACAGACGTGATATTCTGTATATGGGTTTCAAAAACTACGGATTAAACAGTGGTATGGATGAAACTGCCGCCACATCTTTGGCAGACAGGAATATCGATTCTTATGCTGCAGAGCCTTGGAGTGGATATACGAACTGGAAAGACGTTTTGTTCCGTAACGGTTCACATCAGAATTATGAAGTGAATGCTCAAGGAGGTAATGACAAAACGAAGTTCTATTCTTCATTATCTTATGCAAAACAAGATGGTATCACTCTGCAATCTGCTTATGAACGCGTAACAGGACGTGCAAACCTGACTCATAAAACAGGACGCATTACTCTGGAAGCTAATTCATTGTATTCATTGTCTACACAGGATGTAAACAATGAAGGTACCAGTTTCGCCAGCCCGATTATGTGTTTGGCTATGACGGCTTCACCTTCTACTTTCCCGTATAACGAAGATGGGACATGGTCTACTAAATTCCCGGCTCTGAACGGTGCTAACCCGCTGCAAACAGCCACTTATAACTATAACAAGAATAAAGTAAACCGTTTCTTGGGTTCGGTTGCCGCAACTTGGAATATTTGGGATAATCTGAATATCAAGGAAGTTTTGAGTTATGACTTCAACCAGAGTAACAGCCGTGCATGGTGGGATCCGCGTTCTAATGACGGACGTACTGCTAAAGGTGTTTACCAGCGCTATATGCAGAACCGTAGCAAGTTCAATACGCAGACTCAGTTGACTTATAACAAGACTATCGCAGAGAAACATAATCTGGATATTCTGTTGGGTTATGAGACGGAAGATTACGAATTGGATTATACTTACTCTAACGGTTCTCAATATCCTTCTTATAAAGAAGAGATTGCAAATGCAGGTCTGACTCGTTCTTCAAGCTTGAAAAAAGGGTATCGCATGGTTTCCTATCTGGGACGCCTCAATTATGATTTCGACAGCAGATATTATGCCAGCGCCAGCTACCGTCGTGACGGCAGTTCTCGTTTATCACGTGATAGCCGTTGGGGAGATTTCTGGTCTGTATCTGGATCATGGAGACTTTCACGTGAAGCGTTTATGGAATCTTTGTCTGACATTATCAGCGATGCGAAGATTCGTGTGTCTTATGGTTTGAATGGTACTCAGCCTTCTGATTATTATGCATATATGGGTTTGTTCCAATATGGTTATAACTACAATGGCTTCGGTGGTTCTGCAGAATCTACATTCTTCAATAATGATTTGAAATGGGAAAAGAACCATGCTACAAACGTCGGTTTGGATGTGACTCTATTCAACAGGGTTTCAATTTCTGCAGAATGGTATAACCGCGATACCAAAGATTTGATCATGGATAAACCGATTTCCGCTGCTTTAGGTATTATAGACGGCAACGGTACTGCTTCTAAGCTGCTGAACGTCGGTTCTATGAGAAACCGTGGTTTCGAATTGGAAATCAAGTCTACCAACGTCCAGAATGGAGAGTTAACCTGGACAACTTCTTTGAACCTGGGACATAACAAAAATACGTTGACTAAGCTGAATGGTGAACAAGATCAGGTTATCAGCGGTCCATTGATTCACAAAGTTGGTGAACCTTACTATTCTTTCTATGCATACGAATACGCGGGTGTTGATTCTGAAACCGGTAAAGAATTGTATTATATAAATAAAGATGGTAGCCGTGAAACTACTACGAACTCGGCTCTGGCTAATAAAGTGATTATTGGTAACGTGGATCCGAAAGTACAGGGTGGTTTGACAAACTACATCGGCTGGAAGTTTATCGATTTCAATTTTACATTGACTTATGCTTTAGGTGGACATGCCTACGATTATGCAACTTGGTTGCAGAGCAATGGCGGTACATATAACTATTTAGGTAATGTTCCGTCTTATTATAAGATGGAAGATACATGGCAGAAACCGGGTGACAATGCAAAATTACCGCAGTTTGCTTATGGCAACAAAAACATTCAGTCTTCAAGATGGATGATGTCAACCAACCATCTGCGTCTGAAAAACATGACTGTTGGTTTCACTTTACCGCAGAATTGGATTAGAAAAGCAGGCATCGAAAAACTGAGAGCCTATATCTCCGGTAATAACCTGCTGACATGGAAATCCAAAGATCTTTATGTTGATCCTGAAGTTCCTGTAGACGGACTTTGTACATTCGAAACTCCGTCTCTCAGAACCGTAACTTTTGGTATCGAACTTGGTTTCTAATTTTAAACAAATCATAAGAACAATATGAAAAAGATATATAAATCATTCACATTGGCACTGGCTGTTTTGACATTCACGGCCTGTGGAAACGATTGGCTGGATCGTGAGCCGTCTGACGGTATTGAAAGCTCTCAGGCTATAACAAACTATAGTGATGCTGTTACGGCTTACTTTGGTATGTATGACGGCTTGCAGGGAAACTCCACATATAATAGTTACTATGCTGCCCGTATGTTCTATTACGGTGATGTTCGTGGAGACGATATGCAAGCCAGAGATCAGGGCATGCGCTCTTCTTCATGCTACGAAATGAGATATACGGTGGACAACGCTCCTAATATGTGGAACGTTCCTTACAACGTTATTCGTCGTGCAAACCGTCTGATCGAAGCGATCGACAATAAGAAGGTAACTGATGCCAGTGAGGAAGAAATCGGTATGATCTATGCAGAAGCAAAAGTCGTCCGTGCCCTTGTACATTTCGACCTTGTCAGAATATACGGTCTTCCTTATACGGCAGACGAAGGTGCTTCATTGGGTGTTCCTGTAATGTTGCAACCGTTAGAAAGCGATCAGTTGCCGACTCGTAACACTGTAGCAGAAGTGTACACACAAGTCGTTAAAGACATCACGGAAGCAATCGGAAGCGGCTTCATGGAAACAGGAAAAAATAACGGATATATTACGGAATGGACGGCAAAAGCCCTTCTTTCCAGAGTCTATCTGACAATGAACAAAAATAAGGAAGCTTTGGAACTGGCGGAAGATGTAATCAAGAATTCTCCATACTCTTTATGGAAGAACACTGAATATGTCGATGCCTGGAACAAAGATAATGGTGCTCATACAAATGAGATGTTGTTCGAAATTATCAACGAAAGTTCTGATGACTGGGGCGATCGCGAAGGTATTGCTTACCTGTACAATGAAGATGGCTACGCTGATGCTATTGTTACAAAGACGTTCAGCGATATGCTGGGACAAGATCCGGACGACGTTCGTAACGGCGTTATCTTGCCTGTGCGGTTTGACGAAGATCTGGCCAAGATATACGGAGAAACGAGAGTATTCGTGAATAAGTTTCCGGCAGACAAATCCGGAGATATGCGTCTGAATAACCTGCCCGTCATCCGCTTGTCTGAAGTTTATCTGAATGCAGCGGAAGCAGCAGCCAAGACCGGCGATAATGCAACTGCCGCAAAATATCTGAATGAGATTGTAAAGAGAGCAAATCCGAATGCCGCAACAATTGCAGATGCTGACGCAACTCTGGCCCGTATCATTATCGAACGCCGCAAAGAGTTGGTTGGTGAAGGACAGCGTTTCTTCGATGCAATGAGAAATAACGAAACAATTGTTCGCTATACAAGCGAATCAGACAAAGGCTTCCACTATTCTCTGGACCCTGAATCTCAGAAATTTGACCGTACTTATTACCGTGCAATCCTGCCGATTCCGGTAAGTGAAACTAACGCAAACCCAAATATTGCCAAACAGCAGAATCCGGGTTATTGAGAATTTCTGATTATGACAGCCCGACAGTAGGGCTGTCGACAGGGCAAAGTTGAAGATTAAATAATATTTAAAAATAGGAAGAAGAGGTGTGCCGATGACACGGTACGCCTCTTTTTTATGCCCTAATGTTAATTTAGTACTACTGTTTTTGACGAATATATATTCTATTGATACACAAAATATAACAAACTTTTAGTTTGTCTCATACGAAAGAAAGAACTTATTATTGTTCCTTCGTGTTCTCATTCAGAAAATAATGTGTATTATGGAAAAAGTTATTTACAATCTGGTGTTCAATCGGAAAAAAAGATTGAATGCGGAAGGAAAAGCTTTGATTCAGGTAGAAGCCTATCTGAACAGGCAAAAAAAGTATTTTTCAACAAAAATCTATGTGAAGCCCACTCAGTGGGATAGCAAGCGGAAAACTGTAAGAAATCATCCTAATATGGATGAACTTAATCAGTACATTAAAGATTATATTTCTTATTTGGAACGGATCGAATTGGATATGATCCAGAGCGGACGCCCGTTTTCTTTGAAATATTTGAGGGAAAGGGGTGATTATGATTCTTCTTCTTTTATTTCTTTTATGAAAAATGAGATTGAACATAGTAATCTCAGGTTGTCGACGTTGAAAAACCATCTCTCGACTTTACAGGTGTTATGCCAGTTTCAGCCGGAGGTGGCTTTTGATGATCTTACATTTAATTTCCTTTGTGACTTCGAGCATTTTCTTCTCGAACACAGCTACCACAGGAATACGATAGCCAAGCATATGAAGCATTTGAAAAGATATGTCAATCTGGCTATAAATAAGGATTTGTTTGATTTGCAGAGATACCCGTTTCGCAAGTATAAGATTAAATATATGGAAAGCAAGCGTGGTCATCTTACTCCGGAGGAGTTGGGATTGTTGGAGAAAGCTGCCTCTAAATTGCAACGAACACTCAGGCGGACACTCGATATGTTTCTGTTTAGTTGTTACACCGGGCTTCGTTTTTCCGATATCGTGAATATCACACCGGATAATTTTCATTTGATCGATGACAAATTATGGTTGGTTTATTCTTCTGTAAAAACAGACGTGAATGTCCGTTTGCCTTTATTCTTATTGTTTGACGGAAAGGCGCTTGCCATTTATGAACGCTACCGCAGGCGTTATTCCAAGACTCTGTTTGGCGTATCCGCTTCGGCTAACTCGAATGTGAATAAGCAATTGAAGCGTATCTGCCGATTGGCGGAAGTAGATAAAAACCTGTCTTTTCATATGGCGCGTCATACAAATGCGACCTTGTTATTGTATAATGGGGCGAATATCACGACGGTTCAGAAGCTGTTGGGACATAAAAGTGTAAGGACGACGGAGATTTATAGCGATATTATGGATATGACTGTAATCCGTGATCTGGAAAATATCAGTCTGAAGTAGCCTGTTCCCGCGCTTGAAGCGGGGTTGCATTAAGCTTGGCCGCATAATCACGAACTTGGATAAGGCTTGCTTTTTTGCTGTCTCACGTCAAGTGCGGGAACAAGGCGTTTTTAGCCTGAAATGGATCTTATTTTTGACAAATTGATAGTATTTTGTGCTCGCGCACGTGGTGTGTTGCTGTGTGTGCTTACTTTTTATCATATTTTTCTGCTGTCAAACATCAAAATTATCTTGAATTTTTACGGCGTTTATACTTTGAAAAGTAAATAAAATATACGACTTTTGCCAACATGATGAGTCAACCGTTAGCAGAGAGGTTACGTCCGAAAACGTTGGACGATTATATTGGACAGAAACACCTGGTGGGTCCGGGGGCTGTTCTAAGAAAGATGATTGATGCGGGACGTGTCCCTTCTTTTATATTGTGGGGACCTCCGGGAGTTGGAAAGACAACGCTGGCGCAGATTATTTCAAATAAGCTGGAAGCACCGTTCTATACATTGAGCGCAATCAGTTCAGGCGTGAAGGATGTGCGTGAAGTGATAGAAAAAGCAAAGAGTAATCGTTTTTTCAATACCGTTTCACCGATCCTGTTTATAGATGAAATACATCGTTTCAGCAAGTCGCAGCAGGATTCCCTGCTGAATGCGGTAGAGACAGGGGTGGTCACATTGATCGGAGCTACAACGGAGAATCCTTCATTCGAGGTGATCCGTCCGTTGCTTTCACGTTGCCAGGTATATGTGTTGAAATCTTTGGAAAAGGACGATTTGCTGACTCTGTTAAATAAGGCGGTTACGGAGGATGTGGTGCTGAAGGATATGAACATCGTGCTGACTGAAACGGACGCCGTGTTGCGCTATTCCGGAGGTGACGCCCGGAAATTGCTGAATATCCTGGAGCTTGTAGTAGCTGCGGAAGAAGGTAATGAAAAGATTGAAATAACGGATGAGAAGGTGGTGGAACGCTTGCAGGAGAATCCGGCGGCGTACGATAAAGGAGGAGAGATGCATTACGACATTATATCCGCTTTCATCAAATCCATCAGGGGAAGTGATCCGGATGCGGCTGTTTACTGGCTGGCACGTATGGTGGCCGGTGGGGAAGATCCGGAATTTATAGCCCGTCGTCTGGTTATTTCAGCATCGGAAGATATCGGATTAGCGAATCCGAATGCTCTATTGTTGGCAAATGCTTGTTTTGAAGCCTTAAAGAAAATCGGCTGGCCCGAAGGACGGATTATTTTAGCGGAAACGACCGTCTATCTGGCATGCAGCCCTAAAAGTAATTCGGCTTATATGGCGATCAATGACGCGTTGGAACTGGTGAATCGCACGGGAAACCTTCCCGTTCCCCTTCATTTGCGTAATGCGCCGACTAAACTGATGGCTGAATTGAATTACGGGAAAGACTACAAATATGCACATGATTATGAAAATCATTTTGTCAAGCAGGAGTTCCTTCCAAAAGAGATTTTGAACGAACGGCTGTGGAAAGGACAGGAAAATCCGGCCGAACACAAACTGATCGAACAGATGAGACGTTTGTGGGGTGATCGGTACTAAGGTTTTCAATTTAATTTGTACATTAGCCGTCTGTTTTTGGGAAATTAGTTACTTGAATTATATAACATTAAAAAGACATTGGTATGAAGAAGCACAATTTTTATGCAGGTCCCTCTATCTTGAGCGAGTTTACAATTAAAAATACGGCTGCAGCTGTAGAGAACTTTGCGGGTATGGATTTATCCCTTCTTGAAATCTCCCACAGAAGTAAAGAATTTGTTGCTGTAAATGACGAAGCGCGTGCATTAATCAAAGAGTTACTGGATGTTCCTGCCGGCTACGAAGTAGTCTTTTTGGGCGGTGGCGCCAGTCTGCAGTTCTGTATGGTGCCTTACAACCTTTTAAAGAAGAAAGCTTCTTACATTGATACCGGAACGTGGGCATCCAATGCGATCAAGGAAGCAAAGTTGTTCGGCGAAGTGGACGTAGTTGCCTCCTCAAAGGATGCGAACTATACGTATATTCCTAAAGATTATACGATTGCAGAAGATTCCGATTATTTCCATTATACATCCAATAACACTATTTATGGTACGGAAACACGTAAGGATCCGGACGTAAAGGTTCCGTTGGTATGTGATATGTCGTCTGATATTTTCTCCCGTCCGATCGATATTTCCAAGTATGATATTATTTATGCCGGTGCACAGAAGAATCTGGCTCCTGCCGGTGTAACGCTGGTGATCGTACGTCAGGACGCTTTGGGACATGTGGATCGTCCGATACCGACTATGCTGAATTACAACACGCATATCAAAAAGGATTCCATGTTCAACACTCCTCCCGTATTGCCTATCTACGCTGCTTTGCAGACATTGAAATGGTATAAGGAACAGGGCGGTATCGCTGCTATGGAAAAGAAAGATATGGAAAATGCCGCTATCCTGTATGACGAAATCGACCGTAACAAATTGTTCAAAGGTACGGTAGCCGTAGAAGACCGTTCCATCATGAACGTATGTTTCATCATGAACGACGAATACAAGGAGCTGGAAGACGAATTCAGCAAATTTGCAACTGCCGCCGGTATGGTCGGAATCAAGGGACACCGTTCTGTAGGCGGTTTCCGCGCTTCTCTGTATAACGCAATGCCGAAGAGCAGCGTTGAGGCTTTGATCGCATGTATGAAAGAATTTGAAAGAAAGCATTAATTATGGCAAAGATATTAGTAGCAACAGATAAACCTTTCGCAGCGGTAGCTGTGAAAGGTATCCGCGAAGTCGTGGAAGGTGCAGGTGACGAACTGATCCTGTTGGAGAAATACGGTGAAAAAGCAAAACTGCTGGAAGCTGTTAAAGATGTGGATGCCATCATTATCCGTAGTGATATTATTGATGCCGAAGTCTTGGACGCAGCAAAACAGTTGAAGATCGTGGTACGTGCCGGAGCCGGTTATGACAACGTGGACCTGGCTGCCGCAACAGCCCACAATGTTTGCGTGATGAATACACCGGGACAAAACTCGAATGCCGTTGCCGAATTGGCTTTCGGTATGATGGTAATGGCTGTCCGTAATTTCTATAACGGTACTTCCGGAACAGAATTGAAAGGAAAGAAATTAGGTATCCATGCGTATGGTAATGTAGGCCGCAATGTGGCTCGCATTGCAAAAGGTTTCGGTATGGAAATCTATGCTTTCGATGCTTTCTGTCCGGCATCTGCTATCGAAGCAGATGGAGTGAAGCCGGTTGCTTCCCAAGAGGAACTTTATGCAACTTGTGATGTTGTCTCTTTGCATATCCCGGCAACAGCCGAGACAAAGAATTCCATCAATTATGCTCTGGTCGGCAAGATGCCGAAAGGCGGTTTATTAGTGAATACGGCCCGTAAGGAGGTGATCAACGAAGCTGAGTTGATCAAGCTGATGGAAGAACGTACAGACCTGAAATATATGACCGATATTATGCCGGCGGCCAACGAAGAGTTTGCCGCCAAGTTTGCCGGTCGCTATTTCTCCACTCCAAAGAAGATGGGTGCACAGACTGCCGAAGCCAATATCAATGCCGGTATTGCTGCCGCTAAGCAGATCGAAGGTTTCTTGAAAGAAGGATGTGAAAAGTTCCGCGTTAACAAGTAAAAGAAAGGAATCATACCATGGCACGAATCAAACCTTTTAAGGGTATCCGCCCTCCGAAAGATTTAATTGAACAGGTTGCTTCCCGTCCTTATGATGTGTTGAACTCGGCAGAAGCACGTGAAGAAGCGAAAGGAAATGAGAAATCGCTCTATCATATCATCAAACCGGAAATAGATTTTCCGGTCGGAACGGATGAGCATGATCCTGCCGTCTATCTGAAAGCCGCTGCAAATTTCAGCATGTTCCAGGAAAAAGGCTGGCTGGTTCAGGATAAGAAGGAGTGTTACTATGTATATGCCCAGACAATGAACGGTAAAACGCAATACGGTCTGGTTGTCGGCGCTTATGTGCCCGATTATATGAATGGCATTATTAAGAAGCACGAACTGACGCGTCGTGACAAGGAGGAAGACCGCATGAAGCATGTCCGTGTGAACAATGCCAACATCGAACCGGTGTTCTTTGCTTATCCCGATAATGCCGAACTGGACAGGATTGTAGCCAAATATACATCCCGCGCTCCGGAATATGATTTCGTGGCAAAAGATGATGGCTTCGGACATACGTTCTGGATTATCGACGATGATGCCGATATCGCCCGCATTACAGAACTGTTCGGTGAGATGCCTTCCTTGTATATTGCCGATGGCCACCATCGTTCTGCCGCCGCTGCTCTGGTCGGCGCTGAAAAAGCAAAACAGAACCCGGCCCATAAGGGAGACGAAGAGTATAACTATTTTATGGCTGTCTGCTTCCCGGCAAACCAGTTGACCATTATCGACTACAACCGGGTGGTGAAAGACCTGAACGGTTTGTCGGAAGAAGAGTTCCTGGCTAAGTTGGGTAAGAACTTCATTGTGGAAGAGAAAGGCACGGATATTTATAAACCTGCTGCTTTGCATAACTTCTCGCTCTATTTGGGTGGAAAATGGTATTCGCTGACCGCTAAGCAGGGCACGTATAACGACAGTGATCCGATCGGAGTACTGGATGTAACGATCTCTTCCAATCTGATCCTGGATGAAATCTTAGGCATAAAAGACCTTCGTTCGGACAAGCGTATCGACTTCGTCGGTGGTATCCGCGGTCTGGGAGAATTGAAACACCGTGTGGACAGTGGCGAGATGAAGGTGGCTTTGGCCCTTTATCCCGTTACGATGAAACAGTTGATGGATATTGCCGATACCGGTAATATCATGCCTCCTAAGACGACCTGGTTCGAACCTAAACTGCGTTCAGGTTTGGTTATCCATAAGCTGGAATAAACAGGGTTCTTCGGCTTACTGGTCTGTCCGGACCTTGTGAACGAATAAATTAAACTGAAGGCTGTATGCGACTCTTTGCATACAGCCTTTTTTATTTGCTCATCCGGAGGCTTTTGTGTAAGTTTGCGGGAATAAGAGGATGAATATGGGAACAATAAAAAATATAGTATTCGATTTGGGAGGCGTCTTGATCGATCTGGACCATAGCCAGGCTGTACAGCGCTTTAAAGAGATAGGAGTGGAGGATGCCGAACAATTGCTCGATCCTTATGAGCAAAAAGGTATTTTCCTGGAATTGGAGAACGGAACGATTGATGCCGATGAGTTCTGCCGGAAACTTCGCGAACATACGGGAAAAGACATTACCTATGAAGATATCAGGCATGGCTGGCTGGGGTTTATTGCCGATACGCCCCAGTATAAGCTCGATTATCTGTTGGCGCTCCGTGAGCGTTACAATGTCTATCTGTTGAGCAATACCAACCCTATTATCCAGGAAGGATGGGCACGGACAACCGGATTTACTCCCGCAGGCCGTCCGATCGGAGACTATTTTGACCGGATGTACACGTCATATGAAGTAGGGGTGACAAAACCCGACCGGAGAATCTTTGATTATATGATCAAAGATAGCGGCCTCATCCCGTCGGAAACACTTTTTGTGGATGATGGTAAAAGTAATATTGAAGTAGGGCGCTCACTCGGCTTTGCCACCTACCAACCCCGGAATGGGGAAGATTGGCGGGCGGCTGTCGATGCGCTGTTGAAATAACGGCTGGTCCGCATTAGCGAAACCATCTTCCCATGATGCTGTAGAGTCTTTCTATATCTATCGGTTTGGGGATATGTTCGTTCATGCCGGCTTCCAGGCTAAGCCGTACATCTTCGGCAAAAGCGTTGGCAGACATGGCTATGATTGGTAAGTTCCTTATATCCTTACGGTTGAGATGGCGGATTTGTTTCGTCGCCTCGAGTCCGTCCATGACAGGCATTTGTATATCCATGATGATGAAATCGTAATACCCTTCCGGGGAAGCGGCGACTTTGTCTACGGCTTCCTGGCCGTCGCAGGCTGTTTCGACTTCAGCATGGGTTTCCTTCAGCAATTCATAAGCGATTTCACGATTCAGTTCGTTGTCTTCCACCACCAATATCCGTTTACCGGGGAAAGAGGTGATGACAGAAGGGATAATAATCGTGGTCTCCTGTTCATCTTTCTTGTTCGTCGCAAACTTTTTCATCAGGTGGAACAGTTTGGATTTCATGATAGGTTTGCTGATGAAACCGTTGACCCCAGCCTTCAACGCTTCGATTTCGTAGCCGGAGTAATCGTAGGCCGATATGATAATGATGGGGACATCCGGTCCCACATATTCCCGTATTTTGCAAGCCGTTTCAATACCGTTCATGCCAGGCATCATCAAATCTATGATAATAGCAAAATAGCTGTTCCCGTCAATGATCTTCTGTACGGCATCCTGTCCGGAAAGAACCCATTCCGGTTTCATTCCCAGCTCAGACAGGTTTTCACAGGCTATCTCGCAGGAGATATCGTCGTCATCCACGACCAATACAGGCAAGTCGACCAATATGTCGTTAGTGTATTCATCTGCGCCTCCCAGTTTGATGTGAATATCCATGGTAAACGTGGAGCCTTTTCCATATTCGCTTTCCACATGGATATCTCCGTTCATCATCTGGGCGATATGCCGGCTGATGGCCATGCCGAGGCCTGTACCTTGGATATTCCGGGTAGCTGTGTCGTTCGAGCGTTCGAATGGTTCGAATACTTTTTCCAGGAAATCGGGTTTCATACCTATTCCGTTATCCGAGACTGCTATTTCGAATTGTCCATAACCGTTATAGACGGAAGGTTTTTCTTTTACCGATAGTTGTATCTGCCCGCCTTCCGGGGTATATTTGATTGCGTTGGTCAACATGTTCAGTAATGCCTGCTGTATGCGCTGTACGTCGCCTATCAGGCATTCATGTTTTACCTTGGTAACATGTATGAGTAATTTTTGATTCTTTTCCTCAAAGGCTTGCTGTACCATTATGAATAAGCTGTCCAGCAGTTCGTCGAGTTTGAATGACTCCTCCGTCAACATGATCTTGCCGCTTTCTAACTTCGACATATCCAGGACTTCGTTAATCAGATTCAACAGAAGTTTGGAGGATATGGTTATTTTTTTCAGACAGTCGGCTATGCGATTCTGGTCATCCATGTGCAGGCTGGCTATTGCCGTCATACCCACAATGGCATTAATGGGTGTGCGTACGTCGTGACTCATTCGTGACAGGAAATCGGATTTGGCACGATTGGCAGCCGTTGCGCTTTCCAAGGCTTCCTGCAGCAGTTGCTTCTGCTTTCTTTCTTCTTTGATTTCCGTTATGTCGGTCCGGGTCATCAGCCAGATGTTCTTTTCCTTGTCGAAATAGCTGAATCGCATTTTCTTTTCCCGGTTCACGCCGTTTTCTATCATGGTGCCGTAGACTGTGTATTCGCCGTATTGCCGTAATATCGGATCCACATGGGCTATGCTTAGCTTTCGGGTCATTTCCTCACACAGTTCCGGTGCCATATACTGGCGGTTGTATTCGGCCACCACACCGTCGTAATCGCTGCTGGCGATGGGAGGGGGGCTGTCGCTTCCCGAACCGGAAGTGTACATGACATAATTGTTTTTCGAAGCTTCGATATAAATCACATAATCGTATTCTGACTGTACGGCTGTTTCAATGATTTGTGATTTTCTGAAATCGTTGACATTGCGACTGAGCAGGACAACCCTGTCCGGCACGCCTTCTTCGTCGACAAGGATATCGATAAAGGCTTCGCGCCATTCGAAACCGAAAAGCTCATTGCAGAAACGCATATCGAATACCTTATGGAAGCATCCTTCTGTTATCATTTGATGAAAAGCATCCAGTGAAACCGTTTCATCCCATAGGTTACGGTCCGGAGGATAGACGTCTTTTCTCAGTATGTTGATAAGGCTGGTGTAATCCTGTCTGGTGTTTTCCAGTTCAGGGTGCATGCAATCTTTCTGTGTTTCGACACTTCCGTCTTCCAAATAGATGGTCCGGATAGTGTTCATAAGATATTGGTGGTTTGCCAATGGGTTTGCACCGGCTTTTTTATCCTTGCTGTTTACTTGTCTCATTCTCCTTTGTGTTTCCTCAATTTATCTGTAATCAAAAACGTTACAAAGATAAATAAAAAATATGTGCGGTAGTGTAAAAGGCTTTATTATTCAACCGCATTAGCCGTCTTTCGATATATTCACCGTCCTTATAAGTTGCGACCTGTTTGATAGATAGTCCGTATCTAAGAAATTGTGAGCGATCCTGTTCCCGCGCTCCGACGCGGGATCGCAAAATAGCCTGACACATCCTAAACCATAAATGATGATTTAACGATGTGTTTAACCGTAGAGATGCACGGCTGTTAAATCATCATTTATAGGTTCAGGATAACACCTGTTTCCTTGCGTTCCCGCGTCGGAGCGCGGGAACGGGATAGTTCATATCTGGCAAATAATGAATCAATAACAGATAAACTCGGTCCTCTATTGTATGTTACGGCTGTATTCTTTCTATGTCACAACTGTCTTCCTTCTATGTTACAGTTGGATTTCTTTTGTTTCACGGCTGTAACATGAATAGCGGGTAGGTATGGAAGTAGTACACATCCCGTATCGTCTATTCTATCTGCCGGGTTATTCATTCCTTTACGGAACTATAACCCCATGAAGTACTGCAATACCATTTCTCAGGCGATCTTGGCAAATCAGGACCTTCCCGTTTGCTTATACAGATACAGTTGTAAGAATATTTGATTCAAATTTGCCAAATACAGAAGCCGGGAAGAGGAAAAAAATGCCGGAAGGAACTGCGAAGCTCTTTCCGGCATTTTAAATTATGTATGTAAAATCTATTACATGATACCGCGTTCACGCAGCTTCAGCTGCCATTTCCAGGCGGAAGCCAATGTGTCGGCAAGTGTTTCCGTTGCTTTCCAGCCCAATACCTTGTTGGCATGTTCGGGGTTTGCCCAAACTTTTTCGATATCGCCTTCGCGACGGCCTACGATCTTGTGCGGTACTTTTACGCCGGTGGCAGCTTCGAATGTGTTGATCAGTTCCAATACGGAAACGCCGTTACCGGTTCCGAGGTTGAAGATTTCCACATTAGCCAGCGACTTGCCTCCTAACATACGGTCCATTGCGATTACGTGGGCCTTAGCCAGGTCTACAACGTTGATATAGTCGCGGATACAAGAGCCGTCAGGTGTGTCGTAATCGTCACCGAATACGCTCAACTCTTTGCGGATACCCATAGCGGTCTGTGTCAGGTAAGGGATCAGGTTCTGCGGAACGCCGTTAGGCAATTCGCCGATCTCTGCCGTCGGATGTGCTCCGATCGGGTTGAAGTAACGCAAGATAATGCTCTTGAAAGGAGCGCCTGCGTGGATCGTGTCGCGGATGATCTCTTCGTTGATCTGCTTTGTGTTTCCGTAAGGAGAAGTAGCCGGTTTGATCGGTGCGTCCTCTGTTACAGGCAGATTTTCCGGATCAGGCTGTCCGTAAACCGTACAGGAGGAAGAGAACACAATCCCTTCGATACCGGCTTCCGGCATCAATTCCAGCAGGTTGACCAACGTAACGACATTGTTACGGTAGTATTTCAACGGCTGTTGTACGGATTCGCCCACTGCTTTGCTGGCGGCGAACAGGATGATACCTTTGATTCCCGGATGGGCTTTCAACGCTTCGCGGGTTGCTTCTTTATCTTTCAGGTCCAGCTTGATGAATTCAGGACGGATGCCTGTGATGCGTTCGATACCGTCCAATACTTCTATATTGGAGTTAGAGAGGTCGTCGATAATGACTACTTCGTAGCCTGCATTCTGCAATTCTACTGTGGTGTGTGATCCGATGTAACCAGTTCCACCTGCTACTAAAATCTTCTGTTTCATCTTCCTTTTTATTTAGATTAGTAATTACACAATCCCGGAAAATCCCATGAATGCCATTGCCAGCAAGCCTGCTGTGATAAGGGCGATGGGAGTGCCTTTCATGCCGTCGGGAACTTTTGTCATTGCCAATTGTTCTCTGACACCTGCAAAGATAATCAAAGCTAACGCAAATCCAATAGCAGTTGAGATTGCATATACCACCGATTCCAATAAATTATATTCTTTTTGAATTACGAGGATGGCTACACCCAGGATACAACAGTTGGTCGTGATCAACGGGAGGAACACCCCAAGCGCTTGGTAGAGAGCCGGTGATACCTTTTTCAGGATGATTTCCACCATCTGTACCAAAGCGGCAATGACCAGGATGAAGCTGATGGTCTGCATAAAGCCCAGTCCGAATGCATCCAGAACATATTTCTGTATGAGGAACGTCACGATGGTAGCGATCGTCAATACGAAAGTCACGGCTGCACCCATGCCGGCTGCCGTTTCCACCTTCTTGGATACGCCCAGGAACGGACAGATACCCAGGAATTGTGCCAGTACAACGTTATTTACGAAGACGGCGGCGATAAAGATCAATATATATTCCATATCTTTCGGTTTTAAGCTTTACGCAGTTTGTTTACAATAGCGACCAGATAACCTAATGCGATAAAGGCACCCGGGGCCAGTACGAAGATCAGCGAACCGTATTCTTCGGGCATCAGTGTCAAGCTGAACAGTTTGCCTGTTCCTAACAATTCGCGGGCCGCGCCCAGCAATGTCAGAGCCAGGGTGAAGCCCAACCCCATTCCTAATCCGTCGAATGCTGAAGGGATAATGCCGTTCTTGGCAGCGAACGCTTCGGCACGCCCTAATACGATACAGTTTACAACGATCAATGGAATGAACAAGCCCAAGCTGGCATACAAGGCCGGCACGAAAGCTTCCATACACATCTGGACAACAGTTACGAATGTTGCGATCACGACGATGAAAGCCGGAATACGCACCATATCGGGAATCAGATTCTTCAATGCGGAAATCACAATGTTGGAACAGACCAGCACGAACATGGTGGCAAGCCCCATACTCATACCGTTCAGTGCCGAAGAGGTCGTTCCTAACGTCGGACACATCCCTAAAAGCAGTACGAATGTCGGGTTCTCTTTGACGATACCGTTCATCAATATTTTCAGATTACTCATTGTCGTTTCCTCCCTCTTTAGTTGTGTTATCGGATGAAGTGGTAGCTCCGGTCAGTCCGTCGGCACCGGAGAATGCGCTGTAGGCACGGTTCACGGCGTTCAGGAATGCACGGCTGGTGATCGTGGCGGCTGTGATAGCGTCTACATCGCCACCGTCCTTGGATACTTTCAACTGACCGTCGGCCAGGTTACGTCCCAGTACACTCTGGTGGTTCTTGTCCGCCCGGAACCATTCCTGCATCTTGGCACCCAGACCCGGAGTCTC
Source organism: Parabacteroides acidifaciens (assembly GCF_003363715.1). GTDB lineage: Bacteria > Bacteroidota > Bacteroidia > Bacteroidales > Tannerellaceae > Parabacteroides > Parabacteroides acidifaciens. The sequence goes on along the minus strand of NZ_QREV01000013.1, from coordinate 86,777 downwards.
GGCATGTTGCAGTACGGAGTAGTTCAGCAGCTTTCCGGCGGCATCGAAACCGACGATTACTTTGATCTCGCCGCTAAAGCCTTTCTTGGTGTTGCTTTCTACGGCGGCACCTACGAATTTGCCGTCTTTGGTGGCCGGATATATCTTCAGTGAATCGCCGTCGGCCGTAACAGCCATGTAGGCTTCTTCCGAAGGTTTGTTATCGAAATCCGGCGTGACTGCTTTGATCGCCTCTTCCAGCGCAGCGGCTTTGGTGGCGGCAATCGGACCGGTGGTGTACATATTCACACCTGCTAATATGGCTCCTGCCACGACACAGATGACCGTGAGCGAAAGGAACATATTGGGTAATGTTGATTTTAGTTTTGCCATGCTTATTTTCCTCCGAAATGTTTAGGTTTCATATAACTGTTGATTAGCGGAGTAACTCCATTCATGATGAAGATGGCAAATGACATACCTTCGGGATAAGAACCGAACAGACGGATCACCGTTGTCAGGATACCAATGCCGACACCGTAAACGATCATCCCGCTCTTGCTCATCGGCGAAGTCACGTAGTCGGTCGCCATAAAGATAGCTCCCAACATGAGACCGCCGGACAGCAGATGGACGAACGGGCTTGCATATTGAACCGGGTTCACCAGGTGCATGATACCGGTGAATACAAATACCGTGGCGAAAATAGACACCGGAACATGCCAGGTGATGATCTTCTTCCATAACATATAGCACATACCCAACAGCAGTGCGATCGCACTGACTTCACCCAGGCTACCGCCCATATTACCGACCAGCATATCGCTGAGTGTCGGCATCTTGTCGAGTGCTCCCTCGTTCATCAATGACAGGACAGTTGCACCCGTCGTGGCATCTGTATAGGAAGTCAGTTGTCCGACAACCGGCCACGTAGTCATCTGTGCCGGGAAAGAGATCAGCAGGAAGATACGTCCTGTCAGCGCCGGGTTGAAGATGTTGTTACCCAGTCCGCCGAATGACATCTTACCGATGCCGATTGCGGCCAGTGCGCCGATAGCGATAATCCATACCGGCAGATTCGACGGCAGGTTGAAAGCCAGCAATACGCCGGTCAGGATAGCCGAACCGTCGCAGATGGTCGGTTCCTTTTTCATCAGGAACTTTTGAATCAGATATTCGAACAGGACACAGAAGAAAACCGAAACGACGGTTACGATCAGCGCACCCAGTCCGAAGAAGTAGAGTGATACCAGAAAAGCCGGAACAAGGGCAATCAGCACACCGTACATATTTTTGCTTATGCTGTCGCCGCCATGAATGTGGGGCGAAGGCGATACGTATAATTTGTTTTCCATATTGCTCTTTGTTTTATGACTTTCTTGCACGAATAATACCCATTACTTTCCCTTTGCCCAAACGGATCTGGTCCAGCAACGGGCGGTTGGCCGGGCAGGTGTAGCTACAGGAGCCACATTCGATGCAGTCCTGGATGTAGCCCGCTTCCGCCTTGTCCCAATCCTTATACACGGTAAACTTCATCAGGAAAGCCGGATTCAGCCCCATCGGACAGACATTTACACATTTGGCGCAACGGATGCAGTCTTGCATCGGCTTGCGGACGGACTCTTCCTTTGTCAGCAGCAAGACACCCGAACTGCCTTTTGTCACAGGAACTTCGGCGCTCACTAACGCTTTACCCATCATCGGGCCGCCGCCAATAATCTTGCCCGTATTCTCCGGAATACCGCCGGCCACTTCGATCAGCATATTGATCGGTGTCCCCATGCGAACCAGGAAGTTCGATGGGTTGGCTACAGCCTTTCCGGTTACGGTTACGACACGTTCGAACAACGGTTTGTTCTTTTGGACCGCCTCATATACGGCATAAGCGGTACCCACGTTCTGTACGACCGCTCCGGCAGAGATAGGCAGTGCGCCGCTCTTCACCTGACGGCGTATTACGGCGTCGATCAACTGCTTTTCACCTCCTTGCGGGTATTGCACCTTCAGCGGCATGATTTCGATGCCGGAATAGCCGGCTGCCAGCTTCGTCAGGTGGGCGATTGCGTCGGGTTTGTTATTTTCAATGCCGATAACGGCTTTGTTTACGTTTACGGCTTTCATCAGCAAGGTCACGCCTACCAGGATATGTTCGCCTTTTTCCATCATCAGGGAATGGTCGGAAGTCAGATAGGGTTCGCACTCGACAGCGTTGATGATGATGATTTCCGCCTTGCTTCCGGGAGGAGGCATCAGCTTCACCTGTGTCGGGAAAGTCGCACCACCCAAGCCAACGATGCCGGCAGCGGCAATCTTGTCGACAATCTCTTTGGATGTCAGCGTACATTCTTTTACCAGTGTTTCGCTGCGGTCTATCGTTTCTTCCCATTCGTCTCCTTCCACGTCGATGTAGATGGCCGGGCGTTTGTAACCGCTTGCGTCGAGAGCGCTGTCTATTTTGTTCACTTTACCGGATACCGACGAGTGGATGTTGGCCGAGACGAAACCTCCAGCCTTGGCGACGAGCGTTCCGGCCTTTACCGGATCCCCCTTCTTGACCACTGCCTGGGCAGGAGCCCCGATGTGCTGACTGAGCGGTATGATTACCTGCTTAGGAGCAGCCAACGCGGTAATCTTCTTACCGGCAGACAATTTATTTTCGGGCGGATGGATACCTCCGATTCGAAATGTCCTTAGCATACTATTAGATTTTTATTTTTGATTTGTTTCTTCTTTTGTTTCAACTTTGGGAGCTTCTGTCTTCGGCGTCGCGCTTACTTCCGGAGCTTCTGCTTTCGGGGCAACCGGTTTCGGAGCTGCAGCGGGCTTCACTTTGTCGGCGTCCACGGCGGGAGCTGCTTCTTTACGCGGCGGGAAGTTCAGTTCGTGGATAGCGCCGGTCGGACATACGGCAACACACTTGCGGCACAGGCGGCATTTGGTGTAATCGATGTAAGCCAGGTTGTTTTCCACGGTAATCGCTTCGAACGGGCATTCCTTTGCACATTTGCCACAGCCGATACAAGCGTTTGCGCATGCTTTCTTGGCGACTCCGCCTTTGTCTTTGTTTACACAGCTGACGAAGATACGGCGGGATTTCGGTCCCTTCTTGCGCAGTTCGATGATACTCTTCGGACAAGCCTTTACGCAAGCCCCGCATGAAGTACATTTTTCTTCGTCTACTTCGGCAAGTCCTGTTTCCGGGTTGATGTGGATGGCGTCGAAGTTACAAACCGACACGCAGTCGCCATAACCCAGACAACCGAATGAGCAGCCGGTTTCTCCGCCATACAGGGTGGAAGCAATCGCACAACTCTGTACGCCGTCGTATTGGTTGACGCGCGGACGGGCTGCACAGGTTCCGTTGCATCGTACAACGGCTACCATCGGTTCTGCACTTCCTGCTTCCATACCGAGGATGGAAGCGACCTGGCTCATGACCGGTGCTCCACCGACGGGACATAAGAGTCCGTCCAGCGTGTCGGCCTTTACGCAGGCGGCCGCAAAACCACCGCATCCGGGATATCCGCAACCTCCACAGTTGGCCCCAGGCAGTACCTCCTGGACTTGTGCGATACGAGGATCTTCATATACCTCAAACTTCTTGGAGGCGGCGTATAGAAAAACTGCACCGATGGCTCCAATCGCTCCTAATGAAATAACGGCAATTAAAATCATGATATTTTTGTCAATTAAGTTTTTTCAAGGTGAAAATGAATCGTCTTTTTAGTTTATCGCGTAAAAAGTATAATATGCAATAATAAGGAACTAAGAGCAGTAGTCCGGTTAACCCGCTTGTGGTTTCTTCCCATTGCATACTGGTACCTGTTACAATAGCCGCAAGTACAATAATCAGCGGAAATACAAATGCCAGAAGTACGGCCAGCAGTCCTAATGAACTTTGCCCGCATAGCTGGACTTCTTCATTGACATGGAACTTTCCTGAGTTGTCGGGAACCTCGATAATCTTTACCTTACTTTCGGATGCCGCACACATGCTTTGCGCATGGCATCCGGAACAGGCCGATTGCTGGATGATCCGAACGTAGACCGTACCGCCGTCGATCTTCTCTATTATCCCATTGTGTTTGATACTTTCGCTCATATTTGTAATCTCGACATTGCAAAACCGAGGCAAAAGTAAGTAATATTTGGATATTATGTCACGATTAACAAAGTTTATTATGGAAATAATAGACTTTGCCTTACCATTTGTAATTAAAGCCGAAGCTCAACAGCTCGTTGATCTGCAGATAACTGTCAAAATCATCTTTCTTGGCCACCGCATCGTCGTAACGCAAATTCAGCGATATGGTAGTCGAGAAGAAACGGCTGATCGCCATCGTCAGGCGGTTTTCAAACTCTCCCAACATACGGTCGTAACTGGTAAAATAATAGAAACGGGAATACCAGCTTACGTTCCGGTTGAACTGGAATGTCATGGTCGCATTGATTGTGGAACCGAACTGGCTCAGTTTGCGCTCGTATTCGTCTGTCCCTTCTATCTTTTTGAAACCGTGACGGCCCAAGTCGATATTTTTGTTCGTGCTATACATAAATGTATAAGAAAGCGGAGCCAAGTTGGCAGACAATGTCAGTTTCTTATGGCGGCTGTTTGCAAAGCTCTTGTTCAGGTCGTATTTCATACCAAGACCGAGGTTGATGCTGAACGGCGAAAGGAATCCGGCCAGCTTGTTGTCCGTGTTTTCGGCAAAATTGCTGAACATCTGCGTCTGGAATGTGGCATCGAATGTGTAGAACCATTTGTTGAAGGCCTTATAACCGATGTTGCTGTGCAGACGCAATACGTCGTCACCGATCTTATAATCGCGCAATGTATCTTTCGGCGCCGTGTAGACATTCGTTTTCCATTCCAGCTCGTTGGTAAACTGTATCTTGTCTTTATTATAATTGTACACGAAATACTGGCGGTTGGTCAGGTTCAACGTACTCACACCGCCCTTATGCCAGTTCGGGGAGATATAATTCTGGGCGAACTGTATGGCGCTTTCGAAATGCGAAGTCCAGTAGCGGCGTTCCGGAATAAATTTGACTGGAGCGTCTACGTCGCTGAATGCATTCGGGTCTTTTTCTATTTTGATCAGTTCCGGTTCGTATGTTGGTTTCTTTATTATATGCGTTTGCACGATATCGGTCGGCAGGTCACGTTCCGAGTAACGGAAATATTCCGGATGGTTTATGCGGACATAATCATACGCCATATTCTGCAACTTGTTTTTGAGCACTTCATCCTGGAATAAGGTCGTGTCCGGTTTGAACAATGAATAGTTCGGACGCAGTTTGCTGATGAAGTCTTTGTCGGAAAGCCGGAAATCTTCCGGTATAAGTCCTCCCCTAAACAGGAGCGGGGTGAACAGCGGGTTGACAATCATTGTGTCCCGGAATGTCATCCAGGGACTGATAACAGTCGACGGGTCCCGTACCCAATCGACCCAATATTGAGCTTCCGGTGAAAGTTCAACCTCGTCTTTTTTCAAAAAACGAAGCAGGTTCTCACTGGGGGCAACGGGAGAAGAGTAGCTGCTGTTCAGCTTCTCAAACTGTGTTCTTAGATCTGGAATTTTCTCCAGTTCGACTTCATCTATCTCCAATAAAGGGAAAGTATCGGGAGCAGCCACCTGAACCGATTTGTTCAACTGGTTTCCACCGATTATATTAACGTCTTGTGCTCCTACCCGGTTACTGCTGAATAACAATACAATAAATAACGCTAAAACAGATCTCTTTACCATTGCCGTATCTTTTTTACATTCATTTAAAATATTGGTGCGAAATTAGTGAAAAGTTATGAGATAGACTAATCTTTGAAAAGAATGCCCTGAACAATTTTGAAAAAGCGGAACAAGCCTCCACTCAGTTTCGGTATAATAGGAGGGGACTTATTGTAAAAAACGTCTCGAAAACCTCCTTTAGAGGCTTTATGAAGTGTCTCCCGAACGATTGTTTTCCGGTCGAAAAAGCGCTTTCGGACCGGTTATTTTAGTGAAATATGCGATTTTTCCAAAAGACGACCGTCCTAATCGCCACCGCGACCGTGCTAATGTGTAGTGCACTCGGCACCTCGCGAAGATTAGGACGGTCGTAATGGCGATTAGGACGGTCGTAATGGAAAAGAGCTGCCAGTTTACCGAAAAATAGCCTCCGAATCCTTGCCATATTCCTGTCCCTCCCCCTTCATGCTTTCAAATATTCGATTCTCCGGGAGTTAAGCTTTATCGGAATGTCGGGAAGTCTCTGTTCCGGTTTGACAAATGTCATCCTTTTTGAACGGGCTGCGCAGGTCACCGGTTCGTTTGTCACGAAAAGGGCTGTTTCGATAGCGAAAAGTCAAATTGAAATCGTTCGTTTTTTGAGGTGAAATAGAAAAATAGGGGGTTATTGTAAAAAAAGGTATGAATGGATGTTCTTGTAGTTTATGTATTCTTGTTGGAGATATTTGTTTTTATACAGAAAATGTAAGTGTCAATAAATTGTCAATAAAATGATATGGAAATAAGGAAAGGTTTTTGTATCATTGTATCTACAAACACACAAATATGAAAAGACACATTCACCTGATACTATTTCTGTCTATTGTTAGCTTGGGCGCTTGCCAGAAACAATCTCATATCTTTCCTCTATTTCAGGAAGCCGAAATCCTTATGGGCAGTCGGCCGGACAGTTCGTTGTACCTGCTGGAATCAGTGCAATCTCCGGAAAACCTTCCGGTGGCAGAATATGCCTCCTGGTGTTTGCTGATCACGCAGGCATGGGATAAGAATTATGTGGAACATACGTCAGATTCGTTGATCGATGTGGCGGAACAAAAACAATTAATAAAGGAGATGGACTTATGATTAAGTATTGGATATTTTTAATTGTCATATTTCTTTCTTGTTCTGAAAAAAGAGAAATTAAAGACAAAACGATTATTTCGGTCGCAGAAGCTGTCGGGACGGGGGAGATTCTGAATTTAAGCGATTATGCCAAATCAGTGAAGTATATACCGTTGGAAACGAATGACAGCGTACTTGTGGGGCATATTGAAAATGTGATCTATGAAAACGGACATATTAGCTTATATGATTTTCAGGAAGGACTATGCTTACTTTTTCGTGAGGATGGAAGTTATAAGAGTCGTTTGGGACAAAAAGGGCATGGACCTGGAGAATATTCTTTTATACGGGCTATGAGTCTTATGCCTGAATCAGGGAATGTCTTTTTAAGTACTAATGAGGGATATTATGTGTATAATTTGGATGGAGTATTTGAAAAATCGATGCCTCGTGTTGAAGTTCCACCACCTTTCTTTGAACCAACGACTGTACCAATTACAGATGAATTATTTTTGTCTCATCTTGTTGCTCTGAATGATTTAAGATATAAAGCTTTGATATGGGGAAAAAAGGATACATCTCGAGTTTATGAATTATGTCCTGCTAATACAGGATGGAAGTATTCGGAGGAATTATATTCATATACAGTATCTACGTGTAAATGGCGTTTTGGAGATCAAATCCGTTGTTATTGGCCGGCAACGGATACTATTTTTACTGTTGGTTCGGATGTAGAAATGAGGAAAGCATTTGTAATAGATTTAGGTATTTATAAACGGCCTTTGAAGTGGATATTAGGAGGTGCCCCGTGGAGGGAGGTTGAAGTTTCCAAGACGATAAGCGTTGGTTTTGATATATCGGAGTCTTCTCGTTATCTTTTTTTAGATTTTAATATGCATGTGTTAGCTCCGGAGGTTTTTACATATAAAAGACATAATCCTCGTGGGTATGTACAAGAAGTGGAAGTTACAAATGCATATGCTTTATTTGATAAGGAATCGGGAGTGCTTACACTATTGAATCAACCGGTTAAGCATAAATATTTAGGTTTCCGTAACGACTTGGATAATGGTCCTTGTTTCTGGCCTAAATATATATCCTCCGAAAACGAAATGGTGACTTGGTGGGGGGCAGATGAGTTCTTGGAAATCTATGAACAATTACCGAATCCGTCTGTCGAGTTGAAGGCTGTTGCGGAGAAGTTGAGTCCGGACGACAATCCGGTATTGATGATAGTTACATTAAAATAAAGGGACGAAGGATAAGCATGCGATTCAGAATCTCTTGAAGTAGAAATAAGGATAGTTTCATATAATAGTTTTATCTTTGTGTAAGTAGAAACAAACAAAGACAAGATTTTTATGAAACCGACTCGTATTATCGAAATTTGTGCAAACTCTGCCCAGAGCTGTGTGGAAGCGGAAGCCGGCGGAGCCAAGCGTGTGGAACTTTGTGCCGGCATCCCGGAAGGGGGGACGACACCCAGTTACGGAGAGATCCGGACGGCGCAGGCACTGACTTCGTCTATCGATATAAATGTGATTATCCGTCCGCGCGGGGGAGATTTCCTCTATACACCGGCTGAGGTGCAAGCGATGTTATTGGATATCGAGATGTGCAAACAACTGAAAGTGCATGGCGTTGTCTTTGGTTGCCTGACGAAAGAGGGAGATATAGACGTTCCCTTGATGCGCCGGCTGATCGAGGCAGCCAAGCCACTGTCCGTCACTTGCCACCGTGCCTTCGACGTGTGTCGTGATCCGTATGAAGCCTTAGAGCAGCTGATCGGATTGGGCTGCGACCGCATCCTGACATCCGGCCAGCAGTCTGATGCTGTGAAGGGTATCCCGCTCATTGCCGAACTGGTCAAACGGGCGGCAGGCCGTATTATCATCATGCCCGGCTGCGGCGTGCGCGAGAATAACATTGCCCGGATCGAGGAAGAGACCGGAGCAAAGGAATTTCATACTTCCGCCCGCAGTATTGTGTATAGCCGGATGGAATACCGGAACGAAAATGTCCCGATGGGCAGCAGCATTGTCTCCTCTGAATTCGAGACGGTGGAAACAGACCGGCGGAAGGTGGCGGCTTATCTATAAAGCATATCATTCTTAATACTTAAATATAAACATGAAAAAACAGTTGTGGGGGATATCCCTGTTCTCATTATTTCTGACCGTTCCTGCCTTTGCCGTCGTGCAGCCTTATAAACAGGTGGCGGGAGATTGTAAAGTGGAGCTGAAGCAAGATACGTTGACGCTCGAAAACAGCCTGATCAAGAGATGCTGGCTCTGGAATAACGGTAATCTGATTACCTGTAAGCTAAAAGATAAGAAGAACGGCCTGGAATGGCAGACGCGGAACAGCCAGCCTGATCTTTCCCTTCCCGGGGAGAAGAAGGAGGGTGATGGCGCGACTATCCGTGCCGAGGAAATACCTGCATCTTTGCAGTTCACCCGGCATCTGCGTGTCTTTGTGGAGTATGCAATCGGAGATCTGCAGGTGAGAAAGGTCTTTAAAGTGTACCCGGACTGTCCGGCTATCGCTTGTGAACTGTATCTGAAAGGGAAGGCGTCGCAGAAATGGGTAAAGACCATAGATAATCCGGCCGATTTGCAGAATATAGAGAAGCTGACGCAGAACTCGCAGGGAGGCAATGTCCCGGTGATGGAACAGCTTGTGCTGGAAGGCAAGCACTGGCAGTTGGAAGCTGTGGAGTTTTTTGATGTCACCGACCGTTTCAATACGTTAGTTCGTCCGGTGCGTGCACTTTCCTATAGGGATTGTCTCTACAGGGGTAACCTGTTGTTTGCGGAGAATACGGAGAAGGAAGCCGGCTTTTTCATGTTGAAGGAGGCGCCTACTTCCAACGTGCAGCTCTATTATCCGGGAGGGGATTTCATGGTTAGTGAAGGTACTTTCCGTATGGTCGGGCTCGGTATTGACAGTGCGGATGTGAAGGCAGATGAATGGACAAAGGCCTACAGCTATGTGACCGGTACCTACCGTTCCGGCGAGAAACAGAAACGGATGGCCCTTCGGAATTACCAGATGCGCATCCGTCCGTTCCTGCAAGACCGCGATGAGATGGTGATGCTGAATACTTGGGGAGACAGGGGGCAGGACACGCGTGTGAACGAGGCTTTCTGTCTGAAGGAACTGGAATTGGCTTCCCGCTTGGGCATTACGCATTTCCAGATAGACGACGGATGGCAGGCGGGGCGCAGTGCTAATTCCGCCTATGGGGGCAGTTTTAAGAATATCTGGGATAATCCGGATTACTGGACGCCCGATCCCGGCCGTTTCCCGAATGGCCTGGCGCCGATTGTAGAGCGGGGGAAAGAGTTAGGTATCGAGGTCTGCCTCTGGTTCAACCCCAGCATCCAGCATGATTATGCCGACTGGCAGAAAGATGCCGATGCATTGATCGCTTTGTATGAGAAATATGGCATCCGGACCTTTAAGATCGACGGTACATTCTTTGATAATAAATTGTCCGAAAGCTGCCTGCGCAGCCTGTACGACCGGGTGATGGAGGCGACCGGATGGAAAGCTGTCCTGAACCTGGATGCAACAGCCGGACGGCGGGGCGGTTATTTTTTCTTTAATGAATATGGAAATATCTTCCTGGAAAACCGGTACACGGATTGGGGTAACTATTATCCGTACTGGTCCTTGCGTAATTTATGGATGCTTTCGCGTTATGTCGCCCCTCAGTCCTTACAAATCGAGTTCCTGAACAAATGGCGTAACGGCGATAAATACAAGGGCGACAGGTTTGCTCCGGCAACTTATTCCTTCGATTATCTGTTTGCCATAACGATGGCGGCCCAACCGCTGGCTTGGTTCGAAGCTTCGAATCTGCCGGATGAGGCTTTCCCGACAGGCGAGGTAATCAAGAAGTATAAGGAAATCCAACATGACTTCCATACCGGCTCCGTTTTCCCGGTTGGGAATGAGCCTTCGGGCAAGTCTTGGTGCGGCTTCCAGTCGATAAAGGAGAAGAAAGGATATTTCCTTGTGTTCCGCGAATACAATGACGCTGAATCCTTCGATATGGATACTTTCTTCGAACCGGGCGATGAAGTCGAGTTCAAACCCGTCATCGGTGCCGGAAAAGCCTTTCGCTCCATCACCAGCGGAAACGGACGAATCCGCTTCTCCCTTCCGCAACCGAATAGCTATGCGTTGTATAGTTATCGGGTTTTATAAGTATATTTGCCGGTAGAATATTATAAAACTAAAATAAAGAAGACGATGGAAGAATCTAAAAAAAGACTTTATCGTTCCAATAAGGGGATGATTGCAGGTGTTTGTGGCGGGATCGCGGATTATTTCGGCTGGGACCCGACATTAGTGCGTATCGGATACATATTATTGAGTATCTTTACGGTGTTTTCCGGGGTGATCGCCTATCTGATCCTCTGGATGGTTATACCTAAACAACCTTATTAATAAAGAATGAATTTTGAATTATCTTCTCCATTCAGTCCGACGGGCGACCAGCCGGAAGCGATTGCGGCTCTGTCCGACGGTATAAAGAATGGTGTGCCTTTCCAGACCTTGTTAGGGGTAACGGGGTCCGGAAAGACGTTTACAATTGCCAATGTGATCAAGGAGGTGAAGAAACCGACCCTGATCCTGAGTCATAATAAAACGCTTGCAGCACAGTTGTACAGCGAGTTTAAGGCGTTCTTTCCGAATAATGCCGTCGAGTATTTCGTTTCTTATTACGATTATTACCAACCGGAAGCCTACTTGCCGAGTACGGATACTTACATCGAAAAGGATTTGCAGATCAATGACGAGATCGACAAGTTGCGTCTGCGGGCTACTGCTTCGTTGCTCTCCGGGCGGAAAGATGTCATTGTCGTCTCTTCCGTTTCCTGCCTCTATGGTATGGCGGACCCGACTGCTTTTGCCGAGAAGGTGACGCATCTGGAAAGGGGCATGCGCATCGATCGCGACAAGCTGTTGCGTCGTTTCGTGGATGCCCTCTATGTCAATAATAAGCTGGAATTTAACCGGGGCTGCTTTCGGGTAAACGGGGACACGGTCGATATCTTTCCGGCGATTGAAACCTTTGACGGGGCGGCTTACCGTATCGAGTTCTGGGACGATGAGATAGACCGCATCTCTTCGTTCGACCCACAGACCGGACAGGAGATAGACGAACAGGACGAACTGAATATCTATCCGACGAATCTTTTCGTCACTACGCAGGAACGTATCAACATGGCTATCGGGCAGATCGATGTGGACTTAGGTACGCAGGTGAAATTCCTGCAAGAGATCGGTAAGCCTTACGAGGCAAAGCGTTTGTATGAACGGGTTACTTTCGATCTGGAGATGATACGCGAACTGGGACATTGTTCCGGTATCGAGAACTATTCCCGTTATTTCGACGGCCGCCAGGCGGGTGAACGTCCTTTCTGCCTATTGGACTATTTTCCGAAAGATTTTATGCTGGTCGTGGACGAGAGCCATGTGACGATCCCGCAGATACGGGCAATGTACGGGGGTGATTATTCTCGTAAGAAGAACCTGGTGGAATATGGCTTCCGGCTACCTGCAGCGATGGATAACCGGCCGCTTACGTTCGACGAGTTCGAATCGTTGACTCCGCTGGCTATTTATGTCAGTGCGACGCCTGCCGATTACGAGTTGGAGAAGAGCGAAGGTATCGTGGTCGACCAGGTGATCCGTCCGACCGGACTGCTCGATCCGGTGATCGAAGTGCGTCCGACACTGAACCAGATCGATGACTTGATGGAAGAGATAACGAAACGTTCCGCTGTGGACGAACGTGTCCTGGTTACGACACTGACGAAACGCATGGCGGAAGAGTTGACCACCTATTTGATGCGGATGGGAGTCCGTTGCAACTATATCCACAGTGATGTCGACACGCTGGAGCGTATTCAGATTATGGATGACCTCAGGAAAGGGCTGTTCGATGTGCTGATCGGTGTCAATCTGCTTCGTGAAGGGCTCGACCTGCCGGAAGTTTCGTTGGTCGCCATTCTGGATGCCGATAAAGAAGGATTCCTCCGCTCGCACCGCTCCCTGACGCAGACTGCCGGACGTGCGGCCCGAAACGTGAATGGAAAGGTGATCTTCTATGCCGACAAGATAACCGACAGTATGCGTCTGACAATGGACGAAACGGCACGTCGCCGTGAAAAACAGCTTGCCTACAATGAGAAACATGGCATCACGCCTCGTCAGGTGATCCGGAACAGCGTCTCTCTGATGGCGGAAAAACAGCAACCTGTTACGGGTGAACCGTATGCTTATGTGGAGCCAGAACCAAGCTTGGTCGCAGATCCGGTGGTTCAGTATATGAACCGCGCGCAGCTTGAAAAGGCTATCGAGCGGACGAAGAAACAGATGATGGAAGCGGCTAAGAAGCTGGAATTTATCGAAGCTGCCCAGTTCCGTGACGAATTGGTGAAGTTAGAGGATCTGTTGGGAACAAAAAAGGAATAAAAAGAGCGTTATGAAACTGAAGTATCTGATATTGTTACTGTTGCTTCTCTCTTTCTCTGCCGGAAATGCGCAGTCTGTCGAAGACAAGGCGGTCTATGACCGGTATTGCCGGGCGATGGAATCGAAGAAGGCTTTGCCGACGGGTGAACTGATGGTGGAAACGGCCCGTTTCTTCTTGGGAACTCCTTATGTGGCCGGTACATTGGAAAAGGAACCGGAAGACTTGGTTGTTAATCTGCGCGAACTGGATTGCATGACGCTGGTCGAGAATACGGCTGCTTTAGTTCGTTCTTTGAAGGAGCAACATCCGTCATTCGATCTTTATATGTCCGCCCTGAAAGGGATGCGTTACCGGAAACCGGATAAGGCTACACTGGATTATACAGACCGCCTCCATTATACTTCCGACTGGATTTATGAGAACGAACGGAGAGGCTACCTGAAAGATGTCACGAAAGAGATAGGAGGAGAACCGCTTATGTTGGACCTCTTTTTTATGTCTATGCATCCGGGTAGTTACAAACAGTTGAATGGGCACCCTGATCGTGTGGCAATAATGGTGGCGAAAGAGCGGGAGATCAGTGCCCGGCCGTACTATTACATCCCGCAGGACGAGATCAATGCACATGCCGGAAAGATCCGGAACGGCGATATTGTTTGTTTTGTGACGACTATAAGGGGATTGGATATTTCTCATGTCGGCATTATCTGCCGGGAAGGGGAGAAGCTGACCTTTATCCATGCCTCGACTTCTAAGAAGCAGGTGATTGTGAATGAGGAACCTTTACAGGAATATGTGCAGAGCATCAAGCGTAACAGCGGCATAATGATTGTCCGCCCGCAATTCTGACGGTTACTGGAAGAGTTCGAATGCAAACTTGAATCCGATGCCGTCATATTTCAATTTATCGAATCCGACAAAGGCGGCTACGTTGAAGATGTGATTACCGAAACCGTATCCTATTTCCGTATAGCTGGGCTTGATCGGCATCCACAGCTGGCTGAGGTAGAAACGTTCCGAAATGATATGTTTGGTTGCTTCCGGTTTGAACAGTTGGATGAGCATAAACGGGCTTTCATACATGAGATGACCTTGCACGTATTTGTCGGAGGCGTTGAACCATACACTTCTCAGCTGATGGAAGACACCTCCGAAATCATCTCCTCCCCACGACTCGGGAAAGTTATGCCGGGTGAAATACCGGTAATCGGCAAAATAGGTTGATTTCTGGTTTGTGTACATACCTCCGCTGATGTGGTAGTTAAACCGGCGGGATAGCCCCAGGTAAATGCTTTGGTGGATGTCGGCTTCTATGCGTCCGTAATTTCCGCTACTCTTCCATACGCCGGGTATGGATTGTCCGAATTCCAGGGAAATAGTAGGATAGTAGGAGTAGAGATACTCTTTACGATAACCGTCCATCCAGTAATACTGCCTGGGTGTATAGGAGAAACCGATCGTTGGTATGAAGTCGTGATAGTTTTCATTGATAATTTCCGTTACGCCGTCTCCCGGATCGATCGCGCTTTTCCGGGTTGGAACACGGCGGTGGTATGAGACACCGGTCGTTAGTTGAAAACCGTTGAACAACTCGATTTGATTTTTGAGCTCGACGTAGTAGTGCTTAAAGTATTCCAGATCCAGATTGTCGAAGTTGAAGGCGGAGTCTTTCAACTGCTCGTTGATTTCCTCCATGATCTTGGATGAGTATCCCTGGTTGGTGTTTCCAAGGCTGAGACTTAGGGCGCCTCGTTTTTCCGGAAGATATTCCCAGTCTCCTCCAAACTTGAAAAACAATTCTTTTCGTTTGAAGACGAAACCGATCTCCGGGTGGAAACGTAGCTGGCGGTCCCGTTTGAATGTCTTGCTGAAGCGGACCTGTTGCCTGTAGGTAATGCCGTTTCGCCCTGAATAGCCTAACTGGAAAGGATTCAGTATGCCGGAATACTTCAGACGGGTGGTCTTGTAGTCCAGATTGATCGTATTGGTTAGCTTTTCCGTTATTTTCAGATATTTCTGGATATTGCCGGTATCGCTTTTTTGCAGGACTGCAATGTTTTTCTTTTCGTATTTTATCGCTTCTTCTTTGGTCAACGGTATGTCCCGTTTCTTATTCCAGTAACTACTGTCGCTTATGATCGGGATCGTGTCGGATGATAGCCGGTAATATCCTGTCAAGTCGAGCGGCTTGTATTTTTTACTTTCGTAATCTTCTTCCACCCATTCGACTGCATTGTACTTGAAAGAGGTGTGATAGGAGCTGGCGATGGCATTCCCTAATACGTGATACCGGAGAAAGAGGTCGGCTTTTTGCGGCAGAATGAAATGGCGGTAATCACGTCCGAATGTCATGACGAGGTTGAACTCGGCAAAGGAGAAGCGTCCGTTCACGTCGATCTTGTCGATGCGCCAGTCTTTATCCGTGATATAGAGGTCTCCGCAGATTAGTTTCTGGCTCCATAGCTTGGGCATGAAACGTATCTTGTATATTTTCAGATTATCGGCAATTTCAATACTTTCCAGATTGAAGTTGTAGAACTTGAACGCTTCCCGGGCGACCGGCATGATGATTCCTTCGTTATAGATGGTAGGCGAGTAGACGTTCAGGTTCAGGAATGCCAGGACCTCCTGTTGCTTAGCCCCGTTTGGTATACTGTTTCCGTATAACGCCTTGAAGTTATGTTGATAGTTATTGGGGGCGTTGAATTTGGAATGACTTACCATTTCGAAGATCATGTCCTTGTTCTTCCGGTCTACCGGGAAAAGGTGGTGGGCAAAGCGCATTAAAGCGTTTCGCTTAAGGATTTCGGTTTTACCTTTAATATAGATTTCCGCTTCATATTGGTTAACGGCAGTCCTGTATTTATCTGCATATTCGATTACTTTATTCATAATAGAATCTCCTTGCAGAGACGACACCGTTTTTTTTGTTCGTCCCAACAATAAAAGATCTCCATAACTACCGTCAGGGTTAGCTAAGGCATTCGCTGCGATAAAAAGCAGAATGATTATATTAATATACTTTTTCAACAAATTATCGTCCCTTTCTTTACAAACGTAATTAATAAAATCGAATTTCCAGGCTAAAGAGTGTAAAATGTTTATGAATTTAGTAAATTATCAGATTAAACATATTATGCTTTTAAAAGAAAAGTATTACATTTGTGCTTCACAAGTATGTTATATAGCAGTCGTGGTTAAACAACAAAAAGAAGAGGTCGATCTATCGGCCAGTTTGGCAGAAGTATGGAGAGTCCTGACCGAAAAGGAACGGGATGTGCTCCGTAATAATTCGACGATCCAGCATTTCAAACGTAATGAGTTGATATATTGCGAGGGCGACGAACCGAGGGATATGATGTGCTTATTAAAAGGCAAGGTGAAAATCTTTAAGGAAGGTGTAGGCGGTCGAAGCCAGATCATCCGGATGATTAAGCCTGTGCAGTACTTTGGTTACCGGGCAAATTTTGCTCAGGAAAACTATCTGACGAATGCTTCTGCTTTTGAGGCTTCGACAGTATGCCTGATTCCGATGACGATTGTTACTGACCTTTTAATGGGAAATGCGAATCTTGCAATGTTTTTTATCCGCCAACTTTCTCTCGATTTAGGAATCGCTGACGAACGTACAGTCAACCTTACCCAGAAACATATCCGGGGTCGTCTGGCAGAATCGTTGTTGTTCCTGAAAGATAGTTACGGCTTGGAAGAAGATGGGGCAACGTTGAGTATTTACCTGTCTCGTGAAGATTTGGCAAATCTCTCTAACATGACAACATCCAATGCTATCCGTACATTGTCTACATTTGTCGCTGAGCGTATTATTGCAATCGATGGTCGAAAGATCAAGCTGATAGACGAAGATAAGCTCAGAAAGATAAGTAAGATGGGATAATGGAATAAATTGAAGATTGAGAGTTGAAAATTGAAAATTAAAAGACTGAGAGGTCTCTGTAATAATTTTCAACTCTCAATTTTTAATTATAAAGCTTCCCTGATACGGACCAGCCGTGTCAGTAATCCTTCCAGTAAATCGAGTTGCAGCATATTAGCTCCGTCTGATTTGGCCTTGGATGGTTCCGGATGGGTTTCGATGAATAATCCGTCGGCACCGACGGCAATGGCTGCTTTGGCTATTGTTTCGATCAAAGCAGGAAGTCCGCCTGTTACGCCGGAAGTCTGGTTCGGCTGCTGCAGGGAATGGGTTACATCCATGATAACCGGATAACCGAACTGCTGCATTTGAGGAATCCCCCGATAATCCACGACCAAGTCGGTATAACCGAATGTTGTGCCTCTTTCCGTAATCATAATATTGTTATTTCCGGCGTCGGCTACCTTTTGTACGGCAAACTTCATGGCTTCCGGTGAAAGGAATTGTCCTTTTTTGATATTGACGATCTTGCCTGTTTTGGCTGCAGCAACCAATAAGTCTGTCTGGCGGCAAAGGAAAGCCGGGATTTGCAGGACTTCGACATATTCGGCTGCCATTGCGGCTTCTGTCGTTTCATGGATATCTGTGACTGTCGGGATATCGAATGTCTCACTGACTTTGCGCAGTATCTTGAGCGCTTTCTCGTCTCCTATGCCGGTAAAGGAATCCAGGCGTGAACGGTTGGCTTTCCGGTATGATCCTTTGAATACATACGGGATGTTCAGTTTATTCGTGATGCCGACCACTTTTTCGGCAATGCGCAGTGCCATATCTTCTCCCTCTATCACGCAAGGGCCTGCCATCAGGAAGAAGTTATCGTTGTTTTTTAAATCGTTTATTGTTATCATAATCGTTATATGTTGTTTTGTCTCAATAACTCCAATGTCTTCTCGATCTTTTCCTCTGTCGGCAATGTTGCGTCTATCCAATGGATGATGCTTCCCCGGCGTTCCATTCCGCGGAACCATGTCATTTGCCGTTTGGCGAATTGGTGGATGGCGATTTCCAATTGTGAAACCATTTCCTCATAAGACAGTTCGCCTATTATATATAATGTTAGGTATTTATATTCCAGTCCGTAATAAATCAGGTCTTCCGGCTTTACACCCGAATCGATGATGCCGCGTACTTCATCTACCATCCCTTCATCCAGGCGGGTGCGCAAGCGACGGGAAATCTTTTCGCGCCGTAACTCGCGGTCGATGTCGATACCGATGATCAGGCTGTTGATCGGGTCGTATTCGTTTGCATCCGGAGCTTCGTTCCTGTAATATTCTTCAATCTCGATAGCGCGGATGGCGCGTTGGGCCGTATCTACGTCTGTTTTGTTGTGTAAGGTCTTATAGCTGGCAAGTATTTGTTCCAGTTCCGGGAGTGATTTGTCTTTTAATGACTCACGCAGTTCCGGGTTCTGGGGAACATCCAGCAGCTTATAACCTTTCAATACGGCTTCTATATACATTCCCGTACCTCCGCAGAGAACAGGCAGTTTCCCTTTCTCCCGGATTGATTCGTAAGCCCGGAAGAAATCGTGCTGATATTCGAATACGTTATATTTGTATCCCGGATCGCATATGTCGATCAGGTGGTAAGGAATTGCTTTTCCGTTTACCGTATAATCGGCCAGGTCTTTCCCTGTCCCGATATCCATCGAACGGTAAATCTGTCTGGAGTCGGCGCTGATAATCTCCGTGTCCAGCCGGGCGGCGAGTGCGGCGGCAAATGTTGTCTTGCCGGAAGCTGTCGGCCCTAAAACAGTGATAAGTTGATAGGCATCCATAGTGGTACAAAGGTAGACAAAAAAAGCCGCAACCCGAAGGATGCGGCTTTTAAACTATATAATCTTATGATTATCCGTTTACAGATGCCATGTGAGCTACCAGGTCAAGAACCTTGTTAGAATAACCGATTTCGTTATCATACCAAGAAACAACCTTTACGAATGTATCTGTCAAAGCGATACCAGCTTTAGCATCGAAGATAGAAGTACGAGCGTCGCCCAGGAAGTCAGAAGAAACAACAGCATCTTCAGTGTAACCCAGGATACCTTTCAGTTCGCCTTCAGAAGCTTCCTTCATAGCTGCGCAGATTTCTGCGTAAGTAGCCGGCTTAGCCAAGTTAACAGTCAAGTCAACAACAGAAACGTCCAGAGTCGGAACACGCATTGACATACCAGTCAATTTGCCGTTCAAAGCCGGGATAACTTTACCTACAGCCTTAGCAGCACCTGTAGAAGAAGGGATGATGTTGCCAGAAGCAGCACGACCACCTCTCCAGTCCTTCATAGACGGACCGTCAACAGTCTTCTGAGTAGCAGTAGTTGAGTGAACAGTTGTCATCAAACCGTCTGTGATACCGAACTTGTCGTTCAGAACCTTAGCGATAGGAGCCAAACAGTTAGTAGTACAAGAAGCGTTAGAAACGAACTGAGTACCTTTAACATAAGTTTTTTCGTTTACACCGCAAACGAACATTGGAGTGTCGTCCTTAGAAGGAGCAGACATTACAACATATTTAGCGCCAGCTTCGATATGAGCCTGAGCTTTTTCTTTTGTCAGGAACAGACCTGTTGATTCAACAACATATTCTGCACCGATTGCATCCCATTTCAAATCAGCAGGATTTCTTTCTGCAGTTACACGGATAGCTTTACCGTTTACAATCAGTTTGCTGTTTTCAACGTCAGCTTCAATAGTTCCGTCGAACTGACCGTGCATAGTGTCATATTTCAGCATATATGCCAAGTAATCAACCGGGCAAAGGTCGTTAATACCTACGATCTGAATATCGCTTCTCTTCTGAGCAGCACGGAAAACGAAACGTCCGATACGGCCGAAACCGTTAATACCTACTTTAATCATTGTAATAAAACTTTTATGGGTTTATTAAAAATAATAATTTTATATCCGAATTAGCGTCTACAAGGAGTAGCACACGAGCTTGAAAAGTTTGTTGTATCTCATTCCTTGTTTTTAACGACTGCAAATTTAGTCATTTTTTTTATTGTTTGGGAAATAGAACGAGAAAAATATGCCCTCTAACATAAATTAATTGTTGAGGCTTATTTCTTTTTCTTAAAAAGTTTCCTTATTATCCATGTCTGGACCTTTTGTATCCCCCAAGCGGTCAGTAATGGGCGTGCAACGTCCCAAGCGACGGGTAGTAAACTCTGTGCAACAGAAAGATAATCGGAAAATCCCAACGACAGGGAGGGCACTTCCGAAGCCGGTTGCACGGACTGGCTGTTTTCTGTTCCTTTGGATTTAGCTTTTGTGTTTGGGAATAAAAGAGCGGAGACACCCGAGAGTAGCAGGCTACCGGCATTCTCTTGTATGTATGAGAAATCGGTATTCAATTTCTGTTCCTGTAGCACGCATGCCTGTTGGATGCGGCGGCGGTCAGAAATCAGTTTCTCCAGCGGGGTCTGTTGCTGCTTGTTCATTGTCTGTCGCGTTTGTTTTATCGTCATTTGTTGTCAATGCAGAGATCACAACGTTCAATACCTTGTTGCTGATTCTGTCTTTGTTCATTATAATAATTCCGATCAGTATCAGATAGAGGATGGCGACCACGCCAAACCCCGAGCCGACCGATCCGAACAGGTCACCGAGGAAGAAACCTAAAGCCAGGAAGATGAACAGAATTGCAAAGAAAGCCAGAAACAACAAAATAACACCATACGAAAGGACAGCGATCACTTTCCCCGTCCTCTCGTATGTGTTTAATTTTAGGAGTTCGAGCTTCAACTCCACGTAAGCCGAAAGGTCATCTTTCAGCTCCCGGAAGATTTCTCCTGAGTCTTTCTCCATACAAACTTATTCTGCTACGATTTCTTCTGTAGTTTTTGCAACTTCGGCTTTACCCTCTTTGTATTTAGCAAGAGCAGAATTGAAGCCTTCTTTTACTTTTCCAACTACACCATTCAATTCTTCTAATAGTTGTTCTCTTTTATCTGTTGCTGCCAGATAACCAACTGCAGCGCCAACGGCTGCACCAACTACTAATCCCAGTAATAATTTAGAATCTACATTTTTCATAACTCTTTCTTTTTATAATGTTGCTACTAAGATAACGAATATACTTGAATGATAGTTTACTTCGGCCTTAACTTTTAGGGTTAATTAATGTTATGGTTTTTGAACTTTCACCGCAACCCAATTATTCTTCTCTGTGTGCGACAACAAGGTGAGTCCGTTGCGCTTGCATTCTTCCTCGATGGCGGGAATGTCCTGTACGTAGAAGCCGCTCATGAAGAGTAGCGCACCCGGTTTCATGCAGTCGTTGTAGTGGCGGATGTCATTCAGCAGGATATTCCGGTTGATATTGGCGAATACGATATCGAATTGTCCGGCACTTGCGATCTGTTCGGCGCCGCCGAGCGCGACCTGTATGTCGTCTGTATTGTTGAGGCGGATGTTTTCGAGCGCATTGTTGTAAGCCCATTCGTCAATATCGATGGCGACAACGCGTCCGGCTCCTTTCATGCGGGCAAGGATGGCCAATACGGCTGTTCCGCATCCCATGTCGAGCAGTTCTTTCCCGGCCAGGTCCAGTTTGAGCATTTCGCTGATCATCAGATAAGTCGTTTCGTGGTTGCCGGTTCCGAAAGCCATTTTCGGATCGATGATAATGTTATAGGTATAGCCCGGTTCGTGTTCGTGGAAAGAGGCGCGGATGATGCAGTCTTTGCCGATGCGGATCGGTTTGAAGTAATTCTTTTCCCACTCTTCGTTCCAGTCCTTGCTTTCCACCAAAGATTCGGTATAATGGATCTCGACATTTTCCAGCGGGAAAGCGGCAAGTTTCTCCTGCAAGCTCTTTACATTATATAATTGATCGGAAATATATCCTGACAGTCCGTTTTCGTTTTCAGTAAAACTTTCAAAGCCGATTTCTCCCAGTTCGGCGGCCAGCACGTCGTTAATGATGGAAGTCTCGATAGGAGAGTCGTAGGTGAAAGTGAGTTCGTAATAATTCATATCTTTTTGTTTAACCTGTTTATACTGACAAATATAGTAATTATTATCAAAAACATAAGATATAAAATCATTTTTAGGAATGGAATAAGGCCTGAAAGCTTTTCCTTTGACTGCAAAAGTCATGCTATTAACAGATTAAATCGCAACGATATGAAAAAGACAACACTATTGCTTTTGATCGCTTTGATTTTCAGTTGGGCGGGATGTACGTCCGATTCGACAGTAAAAGTAGAGAATCTCCGGTTGGAGATGAAAGAAAATCCATTAGGAATTAATGTGACGCAACCTCGCTTCTCCTGGCAAATCGTTTCCGATAGGCCGGATTTGGCACAAGTCTCTTATCAGATACAGGTGGCCGCATCTCCCGAACAGTTAGAATCAGGAGAAGGCCTTTTGTGGGATTCGGGCGTAGTCCGTTCGGATCAATCGGTGCTGGTTCCGTATGCAGGGAAAGCGCTCAAATCGGGAAAGCCTTATTTCTGGCGTGTAAAGTTAGCGACTAATCAAGGCGACAGTCCCTGGAGCGATGTCGGAAGCTGGTCGATGGCCCTGCTCGATGACTCGGAATGGAAAGCGACTTGGATCGGTGAGGATGCCCTTTCCAATCCGGGCGAAGAAATAGGAGTGGCCGGTGGAAACAATAAGACCCGTCTTGCCGCCCGTTACCTGCGTAAAGAGTTTACGGCAGACAAGGCTGTGAAGCGAGCTGTCCTGTATATTTCCGGTCTCGGCTCGCACGAAGCCTATCTGAACGGAAAGAAGGTGAGCGAAGATGTTTTTGCCCCGATGCCTTCCTTATATTATAAGCGTGTATATTATAATGTATATGATGTGACGAATTTACTGGCTGCCGATAAGAATACGCTGGGTGTGATATTGGGTAACGGCCGCTTCTTCTCCATGCGTAATCCGGGTATGAAAACGTTTGGTCTGCCCCGTTTGTTGGCACAGCTTCAGATTGAATATGCCGACGGGTCGCAGGCAACAGTTGTCAGCGATGCTTCCTGGAAAATCACTTCAAAAGGACCGATCGTTGCCAATAACGAGTTTGACGGCGAAGAATATGACGCCCGCTTAGAAATGGCAGGCTGGAACACGAATGGTTATGACGATGGCGCCTGGAAAACTCCCGACGTAATGGAAGCTCCGGCCGGAAAGCTGACTGCACAGCAGAATCCGAATATCCGGGTACAGGAAACCTTGAAACCGGTTGCCATCTTTGAACGTCCCGACGGCAAATATATCCTGGATATGGGACAAAATATGGTCGGCTGGTTGTCCATAAACCTGAAAGGGAAAAAAGATCAACCCGTCTCCATGACGTTTGCCGAACTGTTGCAGAAAGACGGTTCGCTCTACTTGGCAAACCTGCGTAAAGCGTTGGTGACAGATATTTATACGCCAGCCAAAGACGGCGATTTCAGTTGGCAACCCCGTTTTGTCTATCATGGTTTCCGTTTTGTGGAAATCTCCGGGCTTGATTATAAACCTGAATTGTCTGCTTTTACCGGCCATGTGATTTATGACCGGATGGCGACGACCGGATGTTTTGAGACTTCCAATCCGTTGGTGAACCAGATACATCAGAACTCTTATTGGGGAATCCGCAGTAATTACCGGGGCATGCCGACCGATTGTCCGCAGCGTGACGAACGCCTCGGCTGGCTGGGTGACCGTGCGACGGGCGCTTATGGCGAAGCCTTTATCTTCGACAACTCCCGATTGTATAATAAATGGTTGCAGGATATCGAAGACTCCATGAGTCCGGAAGGCAGCATCTCGGATGTTTCTCCGAACTATTGGACGATTTATGCAGACGATGTGACCTGGCCGTCCGCCTTCTTCTATGTCGCCGATATGCTGTATCGCCAATATGGTGACGACAGTGCGATCCGCACGCATTATCCGGCCATGAAACGTTGGATGGCGCATATGGAAGCGACGACCATGCAGGATTATATCATGACGAAAGACCAGTATGGCGACTGGTGTATGCCGCCCGAATCACAGGAACTGATCCATTCAAAGGACCCGGCTCGTAAGACAGACGGGGCGATTCTCAGCACGACTGTTTATTATGATTTGCTGAATAAGATGATCGGTTTTGCCCGTATCTGCGGACAGGAAGCCGATATCCCCGGATTCGAATCGCTTGCCGCTAAGATGAAAGAAGCCTATAATGCTAAGTTCTTTGATCAAGAGACGGCGCAATATGGAAATAACACGGTGACAGCCAATATCCTGTCCTTGCGTCTCGGACTCGTGCCGGAAGGATACGAAGGCAAAGTGTTCAAAAATATAGTGGATAAGACAGAAGGCGACTTCGGCGGCCATGTCAGTACCGGAGTGTTGGGAATCCAGCATCTGATGCGCGGACTGACCGAATACGGACGTGTGGATATGGCTTATAAAATCCTGACAAACGAAACATATCCGAGTTGGGGCTACATGATCAGGAATGGCGCAACGACGATCTGGGAACTTTGGAACGGTGACACGGCAGATCCCGCCATGAACTCGGCCAACCATGTGATGCTGCTCGGCGACCTGCTGATCTGGTATTACGAAGATTTGGCCGGTATCAAATGCGCTCCTGATGCCGTCGGGTTTAAAAAGTTGGTGATGGAACCTGTGTTTCCCGACGGCCTGGACGAAGTCTCCGCTTCCTATCGGTCTGTTTACGGCGAGATCAAGAGCGCTTGGACAAAGAAGAACGGCGACTTTAGCTGGGATATCACACTGCCGGGCAATACGACGGCACTTGTCCGCATACCGAAAGAATACGTTGTGACGGTCGGTAATCTGCCGGGCGTACGGCGAGTTTCGGCGACGGAAGGATATACAGAGATCGAGATCGGTTCCGGAAGCTATCATTTTGGAAAATAGTTTCAAAAAGATTTGGATGATAAATTAAGAAACAGTAATTTTGCACACTGAATTCCGCAGAGGGTAAACAAGTGATGCTTAGATGTGTATCCACCCCCGGGACATAACCTGTTTAAATAGAAAAAAGACAGATGTACGTAATCGTAGAAATCAACGGACAGCAGTTCAAAGCTGAAGAAGGCAAGAAGTTGTTCGTTCATCACATTCAGAACGCAGAAAGCGGTGCTGTTGTGGAATTTGACAAAGTGTTGTTGGTTGACAACAATGGAGAAGTTAAAGTAGGTGTTCCTACTGTAGAAGGCGCAAAGGTAGTATGCGAAGTACTGTCTCCGCTGGTAAAAGGTGATAAAGTGCTGATCTTCCACAAGAAGAGAAGAAAAGGTTATCGTAAATTGAACGGTCACCGTCAGCAGTTCACTGAAGTGAATGTAAAAGAAATTGTTGCTTAACGTTTAAAGGAGAAAAGAAGAAATGGCACATAAGAAAGGTGTGGGTAGTTCTAAGAACGGCCGTGAATCACAAAGTAAGAGATTAGGTGTTAAGCTTTTCGGTGGCGAAGTTGCTAAAGCTGGTAACATTTTGGTTCGTCAGAGAGGAACTGTTCATCATCCGGGTGAAAACGTTGGTATCGGTAAGGACCACACGTTGTACGCATTGGTTGATGGCGTAGTAACTTTCCGCAGAGGTAAAGAAAACCGTTCTTTCGTTTCTGTAAAAGAAATCGTTGCAGAAGCATAAGTACCGGTATTATAGAATAAGAAAAAAGGATATTCGCTTGGCGGGTATCCTTTTTTTGTGTCTGATTATACGGTTTTATCTTTTGTATTCGATAAAATTAGCCTATTTTTATCGAGTATAAAAGATAAAACAGTTCTTTCTGTCCGGTGAATTATCCAGCATCAGCTAATATGTATGTTTTATGCGTTCGATAGCCCATGTTTTGGGTGATTTCGTTGGTGAGGAATTTATCTTTACGAGACCGGTCATATTGTTTATATTTGCCAGTTTTGAACCTTCTGCAAACCTGAATAATTTACAATAACCCCCATTTCTGACATTTTTCTATTTCGTCCAAAATCTTGATCGATTTTGGATTGACTCTTTTCACGGTTTAAGCTCCCCTTTCTGACAATAGGAAAAACGAGGTGCGCAGTCCATTCCGAAAAGCG
>NZ_QREV01000013.1:30589-60482 GCF_003363715.1 Parabacteroides acidifaciens | reverse complement strand
TGCAATTTGATTGCCGAAAGACGGAAACACCGGCAAAGTGATAAACCTTAACTCCCGGAGAATCGAATATTTGAAAACAAAACGGACGGCGTTCCAAATATCTCAAGGAAATTCAGGTGCTTTTTTGCCTTAAAGACGGTCCTCTTTCCAATTACGACCGTCCAAATCTCCATTACGACCGTGCTAATCTTCGCGAGGTGCCGAGTGCACTACACATTAGCACGGTCGTAATGGCAAAGAGGACGGTCATAATTGCTGGGAACACTCAAAAAAGGCGAAAAAGTCCCTTTTTGAGGTCAAAAAAGCGGATTAACATTTATTTTGTTTCAGATGTCTTTTGGACCTAAAAAATACGTTTTATACAATAACCCCCCCCTGCGGTTGGGATGATACTTATTGTGTTATTACACTTAAACTTGTGTTGTTAGGTATGTAATCGAAAAAAATCCTATCTTTGTATAAACTGCAAATTAAAACTTGAAATGTAATGACTTACACACCTCCTTTCACCATCAGCGCAAAAGCGATCAACCTGATAGCTGAAATTGCGGCGCAGATTGAGCGTTATGCAATCCGTATGGAGCAAGGAGATGCTCTTATAAAAGATGTCGGTGTAAACGAGGGTAAGATTCTTGCCTTGATTCATCTTAATAATCGTATTTCTGCAAAAATGTTGGCAGAACAGTTGGTTTTAAGTACGCGTCAGGTAGAACGTCTCATTACTGGATTGAAAAAGAAAGGATATCTTGTTCGTATGGGAAGTGCCAAAGGCGGATATTGGATCGTGAATAGGTAGATTACGGTATCTGTTGGCTGATATTGAGTGATATATATTTAAACGTTCTAACATTATGAAAACAAAAAAACTCTTTTTATTGGCAACATTCCTCTTTTTTATGGGGAGCCAGGTTGTAAGTTCCCAGTCAAAAACAGGAGACTTGCCGGTCTTTGATTTCTCAAAAGATTATCCTCAGACAAAGATGCGCCTTCAGGAAATTGCAGATATTGAATATGTCCCGTTGGAGACGACCGATGATATTTTGTTGAGCGGAATGGCGTCGCTTTCTGCTGTTACCGACAAATATATTCTCGTGCATGAATTTCAACGAGGTGATATATTTGTTTTCGATCGTAAGACAGGGAAACTTTATTCTCATTTTAACCATAAAGGTTCGAGTGGCATGGAATATACCTGGATTAAGAATGGTACGCTTTTGGATGAAAAGAAAGAAGAGATATATGTATGCTCTCAATATATTTTTGTGTATTCGTTGAAAGGAGAATACAGGCGGACTTTGAAAATAAATGGTTTCGGGCATGGCATGAAGATTCTTAATTTTGATGATGAATCGTTGCTGATTTACGACGATGTAACTATAGTTCCGGGCCGTGAAAAAGAGACTACAAAAGATCCTTATCGCCTTGTTTCAAAGAAAGACGGCAGTCTGATTTCTGTATTGGATATTCATTTTTCTAAAAGATATTCAAACGCTATAATACAGAAAGATGGTAATATGTATAGGCCTTATCAATTTTCTTATCTCCATAACATGCATTACGGCCAGGACTTGGTGATTATGGATATATCATCTGATACACTGTTTCTACTATCTCCCAATAAAGGATTGACTCCCATCCTAACCCGTAAACCGTCGGTTCATGCTTCTGAACCTCGGAATATATGGACGCCCTTTTTCACAATCGACAAATTTATACAGTTCGGAACGTTTCTTTTGGATTTTAATTCGAAAGGAGGAGGACCAATGCCGACATTTATGTATGATTTTAAAACCGGTGAAATAAGTAAACTGTCTATTTTAGACGCTGAATTAGGTGTGAAGCCTTGGGGTAGTTTAGATGAATGGGGTCCTGGATCGACCCCGTCTATCGCCAAAAATATGGCAGCCGAAATGATTCAGGCGTCGTCTATGATAGAGGCTTATCAAAAGAAAAGACTGGTAGGAAATGGGAATGAAGTTGCGAAGAAACTTGTTGAAGATGACAATCCGGTGGTGAGGATTCTTAAATTCAAATAACAGGATGCGAAACTTTCAGGATGTTTCTTATCTTTGTCTTCATCATGACACGTAGACACTTTATCACATCCTCTCTTGGAATGCTTCTTTTTATCCTGGCGCTTACTTCTTGCGGCAGTAGGAAGCAGCGGGTTGCGTTGCCGGCGGACTTTAAGGGGCCGAAGGAGCTTTCACGGTTGTATGGCGTCCGATTGACTCCGGATGATAATATTTTCCTTTATAATGAAGGGGCGAGATGGTTGGGCGTTCCTCACCGGATGGGCGGAATGACAAAGAAAGGAGTGGACTGTTCCGGATTTGTAGCGATTGTGTATCGCGAGGTGTATGGGAAGCAGTTGGCACGTTCGGCTGCCGATATGCTGAAACATAACTGCAAAAAAGTCAGCCGGGCCAATTTGAAAGAAGGCGATCTGGTGTTTTTCCGAACGGGGAAAGGGAAGAAGAATGTGCCCAACCATGTCGGGATCTATCTGAAGAACGGAAAGTTTATCCATACCAGTACGTCGAACGGCGTTGTCGTGAGCAGCCTGAGTGAACCTTATTATATCCGGGCGTGGCTTACAGGCGGACGGGTGAGATAAATGTACACTTGTCGTCAATTTTGACTTTTAATTCTTAATTCTTAATTCTTAATTTAAGAACTCTATGTATATTTGCAGCTCAATTAAAAAACATCATTAGAGTATGTTGACGCTTAAAGTAATTACGGAAGAAACAGACCGTGTGATTCAAGGTCTGGAAAAGAAACACTTTAAAGGTGCGAAGGAATGCATTGCAAAAGTGATCGAGCTGAATGATAAAAGACGTAGTGCACAAAATCAATTAGATAAGAACCTGGCAGAGGTGAACTCCGCTTCGAAAACCATCGGCATGCTGATGAAAGAAGGTAAAAAGGAGGAGGCCGAGACTGCCAAGCAACGTGTTGCCGAGATCAAGGAAGCCAACAAAGCGATCCAGGCAGAAATGGATCAGGCGGCTGAAGATATGCAAAACCTGCTCTACACAATCCCGAATGTCCCCTATGATGAAGTGCCCGAAGGTGTTGGCGCCGATGATAATAAGGTGGAAAAGATGGGCGGAATGGAAACGGAGCTGCCGAAAGACGCGCTGCCCCACTGGGAATTGGCGAAGAAATATGACCTGATCGACTTCGACCTGGGTGTGAAGATCACAGGTGCCGGTTTTCCGGTATATAAAGGACAGGGCGCCCAGTTGCAGCGTGCGCTGATCAACTTCTTCCTCGATGAAGCCCGTAAATCAGGTTATATGGAAATCATGCCGCCGACAGTGGTAAACGCCGCTTCCGGTTATGGCACAGGCCAGTTGCCTGATAAAGAAGGCCAGATGTATCATTGCGAAGTGGATGATCTCTATCTGATCCCGACAGCCGAAGTTCCGGTAACCAATATCTACCGCGATGTGATCCTCGATGAGAAACAGTTGCCGATCAAGAATTGCGCCTATACGCAATGTTTCCGCCGCGAAGCCGGTTCTTACGGTAAAGACGTGCGCGGGTTGAACCGCCTGCACGAGTTCTCTAAAGTGGAACTTGTCCGTATCGACAAACCGGAACATTCCAAACAGTCCCATCAGGAAATGCTGGACCATGTGGAAGGCTTGCTCCAGAAGTTGGAACTTCCGTATCGTATCCTGCGTCTTTGTGGTGGCGATATGAGCTTTACGGCTGCCCTCTGTTTCGATTTCGAAGTCTATTCGGAAGCACAGAAACGTTGGCTGGAAGTCAGCTCCGTATCGAACTTCGATAATTACCAGGCAAACCGTCTGAAATGTCGTTATCGTGACGAAAACAAAAAGACACAGCTTTGCCATACGCTGAATGGTAGCGCATTAGCCCTGCCGCGTATCGTTGCCGCTTTGCTGGAAAACAACCAGACACCGGAAGGAATCCGGATTCCGAAAGCATTGGTTCCGTACACGGGTTTTGATATGATTAAGTAAAAAGGCTTTATATAAAGTGCGAACGGATGAGTCGCACCAATGAAAACGGGATAAAAGTAAAAAATACTTTTATTCCGTTTTTCTTTTGGTTAAATCTTATTGATATCTAACCGGTTTTATATAAGTTTGCGTCTTGAACTTTGAATTGGAATATGGTCGAGAGTAATGCCGGAAAAATACAAGATGACATGTTTATGGTCAGATTAATCAGGGCGGGGGATCAGCAAGCCTTTGAGTATCTGTTCAAAACGTATTTTGTGCCTCTTTGCCGTTTTGTCCGTATCTATGTAAAAGATAATGGAGTTGCAGAAGAGTTGGCGCTCGATGTTTTTACTTCTGTTTGGGAGAAACGGGAGAATCTGGACATCAAATTAACTTTGAAATCTTATCTTTTCCAAGCGGCCCGCAACAGGGCTATGAATTATTTGAGAGATAACGATCGTTTTGTAGCCGTATCCGACTGGTCGTTACTCGAACGTTTTGAGATAGACGACTCCCTGGAGTTGAAAGAGTTGGAACGTCTAATTGCCGAAGCCGTTTGTTCCCTTCCCGACAGATGTCGCGAAATATTCCTGAAAAGCCGCACCGAACATCTTTCCAATAAAGAGATTGCCGAGAGATTAGATGTCTCCGTTAAAAATGTGGAGGCGCAAATCACGAAGGCGTTAAAGCTGATAAAGGCGTATTTGGGAGACTCTTATACTTATTTCTGGTAAAAAGATTTAATTTTTTTTGATTTTAGAGTAGGGTTCTCTCTCTTTGATGTGTCATACATAAAAGGAAAAGTGTATGACGGACAAAATAATTCCCTGGGATTTAATTATTTCTCATCTGAAGCAGGAAACAGATAAGAAAGAGGAAGCTGCCCTGAATGAATGGAGAAATTCGGACGGGAATGAATCTTTGTTCATGGAGCTGGAGTCACTTTGGAGGGAGGTACAGGCCGAAGCTGGGGAATATGATCCGGACGTGTCATACTACTGGAAACGGATGGAAGCCCGTATGCAGGTGAAACGGAAAGTCTATACGATTCCGGTTTTGAAATACCGGATTGCAATGGTTGCCGCCTCTTTATTACTTGTCCTGTCTGTATCAATTTCTTTTTTTGCCGGCCGGATAACAGGAAGGCCGGAAGTTGCCTCGCAGACCTATTCGGCTTTGAATGGAAAATCGCAGATGCTCTTGCCGGATGGCAGTTCTGTGTGGTTGAATATCGGTTCCACACTTTCCTATAAAACTTCTTTTACGGGAAAGCGTGAGGTCTGGCTGGAAGGGGAAGCCCTGTTTGATGTTAAGAAAGACCGGGAGCATCAGTTTACAGTCCGGACGGAAGATTTCAGCGTAAATGTCTACGGGACCCGCTTCAATGTAAAGGCATATCCTGATAGTCCGGATTTGAGGGTCGCTTTATTGGAAGGAAGGATTTCCTTGCAGAAGGGGAAAGAAGAAACGTATATGAAGCCGGGAGAACTGGCTATGATTGATCGGAAAGCAGATAGAATCCGGGTGAATCCGGCAGATGTACATTTTGAGTCATGCTGGGCAAACAAGTCCTGCTCGTTTGAAGCCAAGCCGCTGGATTATATCTGTAAGTATCTGGAACGTTGGTATAGTATAAGTATTGACCTGGATCCTGCCATTGCTCAAACGAGTTATACTTTTACCATAACGGATGAGCCGCTTGAAACAATTCTGCAGATTATGTCGCGGATTAATCCGATACAATACTCTTTCGAGGAGGATAAACATGTAATTATATCGGAAGTCAAACCATTAAAAAGATAATGCCTATGAAGTAATACGAATTGAATGACACAAATAAGGCACGGAACGAAATCCATGCCTTACGCGGAGTTAATCTCCAACAAGAAAACAACGTGAGTTCATCTCTGATTTGGTCGTCTGATACTGAACTCATTAATGTTAACTTTAAATTCACGCAAAGATATGAATAATATAAAGATGTTATCGAAAAAAAGGATATCTTTTCTGTCCTTTATTTTTCTGCTGTTAGTCTCATCCTATGTGCACGCCGATAATGCAAACGAGAAAATAACAGTGTCTTTTTCTAAAATCCCTTTATCGGAAGCAATCAAAAAAATAGAATCGGTCAGTGGTTATACCTTCTTTTATGATGTGGATAAAACTGATCTGAAGCAGGAGGTCAGCCTTCGGGTAAACAACCAGGAGATTGAAATGGCCGTAGACCGTATGTTGAAGCCGACCAATCTGCAATTCGAAATCAATAATCGTCAAATCGTCCTGATGCCTAAACAGGTTCGGCAAGCAGGGCCGGTACAAAATGTGCGTGGCCGTGTGGTCGATGAAAACAGCGAGCCTGTTATCGGAGCTAATGTTTCGGTTAAAGGTACGGTAAACGGTACTATTACGGATGCGGAAGGACGTTTTAACTTGTCAAATGTACCGGCTAATGCGATCTTGCAGATTTCATATATTGGAATGGAATCGCAGGAAATAGCCTTGAAAGGAAATACATCAATCAATGTCGTGTTGAAAGAAGATGCCGTCGCCCTGTCTGATGTCGTGATTGTAGGCTACGGTGTGACGAAGAAAGCAGACCTTACCGGTGCCGTATCTTCCGTTTCCCTCGACGATGTTTCCCGCCAGCCTGTACTTCGAATAGAAGAGGCATTGCGCGGTAAAGCGCCGGGTGTCCAGATCACGCAGACTAACGGTGCGCCCGGTTCCAATATGAGGATTCGTATTCGTGGTACAAACTCCGTAAACGGCAGCAACGATCCGCTTTATGTTGTGGACGGTTTCCTGGGAGCCGACTATTCGATGCTTAATCCGAACGATATCGAATCGATTACGATATTGAAAGATGCCTCGGCCACTTCCATGTACGGCTCGCAGGGGTCGAACGGTGTCGTCTTGATTACAACGAAGTCGGCGAAAGAAGGCGAGATGAAAGTCGAATATAATGGTTTTGTCAGCTTCGATCAGCCTTTCCGTAAGTTGGATGTGCTGGATGCAACCCAGTACAGGACGGTATTTAATGAGCGGTTGGTGGCACTTGGCAATAATCCTTATTATTCGGAGACGGAATTAGCTGCTAAAGGAAAAGGAATCAACTGGCAGGATGAAGTATTGCGTTCGGCTGTTTCCCAAAACCATCAGTTGGCGATTAGCGGCGGACAGAGTAAAATCAAATACTATCTTTCTGCCTCTTATGTAAACCAGGAAGGTGTCGTAGAGAATTCTTTCCATAAGAAATATGGTTTTACCGGCAATATTACTTCCAAGGTGAGAGACAACTTTGATGTCGTGTTTAACCTGAATGGGAATTATTATGAGTCTAAGAACTTGAACACTGCTACTTACAATGGTCATCCGGTGAGCGCTGCTCTGCTGTATCCACCAGATGAACGGATCTTTGATGATAATGGTAAATATGAAACTCCAGGAGGGCTTTATGGGAATGTCGGAACCAATCCCGTTTGGCTGTTGCATAACGGAGATGAAGACGGATATGGCTTTAAGGTATTGGCAAATCTGCAATTGAACTGGACGATTATCGACGGATTGAAACTTTCCGTAAGCGGTGGTGCCAACTTGATATCTACCAAAAGCACATCATTGGATTTGAATAACAAAAATGCTTCTGTGACGACAGCTATTGCACAGGCTTATGACGGAATGGTTGTAGCCTATCAGAATACGAACCAGTTGGCTTACAGTAAGACGTTTAATGGTATCCATAAATTAGATGCAACGTTGGTATATGAACAACAAAAATATATCAACCGTCAGTTAGGTGCATATGTGACCGGCTTCTCGACAATCGCCCTGGGTGTGAACAATCTTGGATTGGGGGCTAACCAGACTGCTTCCAGCGGTTATACGGAATGGTCGTTACAGTCTTATCTGGGACGTGTCAACTATACTTTGATGGATCGTTATTTGTTTACGGCTTCCATGCGTATAGACGGTTCATCTAAATTTGCAAAAGGGAATAAATACGGATATTTTCCTTCCGGTGCAGTGGCTTGGAGACTTTCGGACGAGCCGTTTATAAAGGATATGAATATTTTCCGGAATTTGAAGCTACGTGGAAGTTACGGCCACGTCGGAAGCCAGGCTATCAATCCTTATGCAACATTACAGAAAATGTCGAGCGGAAATGGCCAGGGGATGAACTATCAATTCGATAATGCATCGAGTTCGATCGGGGTCGCTCCGTCTTCACCTGCCAACCGGGATCTGAAATGGGAAACGACGCAACAGACGAATATCGGTCTGGACTTTGCCGTATTGAATGGACGGTTGAGCGGTGCGGTGGATTATTATTACAAAAAGACTGTCGACTTGTTGTTTAATGTCTCTGTTCCGGATTATCTGTACGGAGGTTCGGTTTTGAAGAATGTCGGTTCCATGCGGAATAAAGGATGGGAGTTTATGCTGACAGGCGTTCTGGCCGATAGTAAGGATTGGTTTGTCGAGACAAGCGCTACTCTTAGTTTGAACCGTAATAAGGTGTTGAATATGGGTGAAGAAGAAGAGATATTCGTAAATTCGAGCTATGGCTCTCGTGTTTATACCGGATATTCGGTCTTGCACGTAGGTGAACCGATCGGACAGATGTACGGATTGCAATATCTGGGAACTTGGAAAAGCAACGAAGCGGCGGAAGCAGCTAAATACGGAGCTGTTCCGGGTGATAGCAAATATGCCGATTTGAACGGCGATAACACGATCAATGGGGAAGACATGTCGGTGATCGGCCATGCACTGCCGAAGTTTACCTATTCCTGGAATACGACTGTTTCCTATAAGAACTGGGATTTGAATATACTTTTCAATGGGGTGCAGGGAAATGATATTTGGAATTTTACGCGTGCAACTATGAATACAGCCTATGTTCCTACCGACGTAGCCGTATTGGATCGCTGGAGCCCGACAAATGAAAATTCGAATTATCCGGAATTCAGCAACTCAAACAGGAATGAAACGCAATCGGATCGCTGGCTCGAGAATGGCAGTTATTTACGTTTAAGTAACCTGACTTTGGGCTATACTTTCAATCAGTTGAAAAGAAATACATTCGTACAGGAAGCAAAATTGTATGTAAGCGCGCAGAATCTGTTTACGATTACGAAATATTCCGGATATAACCCGGAATCCAATATGAGCGGAAACAGTGATACTGCTTTCGGGTATGACGCTTCCGGTTATCCGGCTGTCCGTTCGTTTATGGTCGGTGTCAAGTTTGCATTTTAATAAATCAACTTTAAATTATTGAGATATGAATACATTAAAATATATAGTTTCATCTATTCTCGGAGGCGCTTGCTTCTTGGGGTTGTTTGGCGGTTGCCAGAGTTTGGATGAGAATCCGGCGGGTACGTTGGTTGCCGATTCTTATTTCTCTACGGAAGAAGATTTGGATGCAGCACTGACGGGAGTTTATGCACAGTTGGCTTCCAACCGTTGGGGCGGATTGGGGCATACGAATATTTGGGTTCCTCTGATGGGGGCGGACGATTTGACTTCGCAGGCCGGTAAACCGGATTATGTACAGTTCGACACCTTTAACCCTTCGTCTACGAATGACGGTTTGAAAGCAGCTTCGTGGACAGCTCCTTTCAGGGTTGTTTTCGCAGCCAATAATCTGTTGAATAATGTCGATAATATGACCATTGCTGAATCTGCAAAGACGAAGGCTAAGTCGGAAGCGCGGTTCTTGCGTGCCTGGTCTTATTTCTGGATGGTTCGTGTTTTCGGTGAAATACCATTGCAATTGGATAACACAATGAATTATAATTTGCCTAAGTCTCCGATCAAAGAGGTCTATACGCAGATTATAGAGGATTTGCAGTATGCGATCGATAATCTCCCGGACGAATTGCCGGCCAGTGTCGGACGTCCGTGTAAGATGTCGGCCAAAGGCGTATTGGCACAGGTCTATCTGATGATGGCAGGTTATCCGCTGAACGAAACGGATAAATATGCCTTGGCTGCTAAGGAAGCGAAGGATGTGATCGACAGCGGTCTTTTCTATTTATTGGAGAATTTCGCTGATTTATGGAAATGGGATTCGGACGGAAACCCTGAAATCCTGTGGGCTATTATCTTCTGTAATTTTAATGATTGCGGAAATCAGAATATGAATACGTTCACGGGCCTGAATACACAGCCGAGCGAGGAAAATGGATGGGACCAGGTGTTTTGCGAGATCGGTTTCTTTAACCGTTTCCCGGAAGGACCGCGTAAGGATGCAACTTACTTGACACTCTTTACAAGCCGTACGGATGGTGCGCAAACGCCTTGGCAGGAAAGTACTTTCAAGCATCCGTTCTTAGCTAAATATCGCGATGGGATGGTTCCGAACGAACCGAACTACAGCGGTAGTGACCATATGGGTGGCCGCGACCTGAACTACCTGCGTTTCGCTGAAATCCTGCTGATTTATGCCGAGGCGCAGACGATGGCTGATGGGGCTCCGAATGCGATGGCTTATGATTGTGTAAATAAAGTTCGTCGTCGTGCCGGACTGGAAGATTTGCCGGCAGGCTTGAACCAGACAGCTTTCCGGAATGCCGTGATTGATGAGAAGGGATGGGAATTCTGTGGCGAATACTGCCGCTGGTTCGATCTTGTCCGCACGGAGAAAGTCGAGGAGATGAACCAATATAAAGATGCCGACGACCTGAAACCGCAAGGTTCGATCGACAAGAGCAAATATTTTGCTCCGATTCCTTATACGGAAGTCTTGCTGAACCCGGCTCTGGGTGATTGATAAAAAGAAAGAGGCTGTCGGGATTCCTAAAAATCAGTTGCAGCTTTGTAACGAGTTTTTGAAGTCCCGGCAGCTTTTTTACGTTAAAAGATGCTTTCCGGATGACTCATTCGGATAAACCTATTACATTTAGGGAGAAATTCCTGTAAATATTACAATTATGAATAAAACGGTTTTAATTCTCTTACTCGTTTGCCTGTCCGTTTGCGGTGCACAGGCACAGATTTCCTGGCCGGACGGTAAAAAAGCTGCCATAGTATTGACCTACGACGACGGGCTGAAATCCCAGCGCGATATCGTGATGCCCCAACTGGAAGCGAAAGGTTTCCGGGGAACCTTCTTTCTCTATGGCCAGGTCGTGAAAGACAGCGACATCCCCGAATGGCGCGAAGCTGCCCGGCGCGGACACGAATTGGGCAACCACAGCCTTTTTCATCCATGCCTGGCCGGAACAGTTGAAACATCATCTTCTTCACTCTGCCGCTCCCTCGAATGCTATTCGGTGAAAGACATGCTGACGGAGATCGGGATGATGAACAGTTTCCTCTATGCCATTGACGGGAAAAAGGAACATGCCTACGCCTATCCTTGCGGACAAAGTGTAGCCGGGGGAGAGGATTATTCCCGGCCTTTGCTGGACTCCGGACTGGTCAAGTATTGCCGTGGAGCTGCCGGGCGGCATGTGGTGGAAGATGCGAAGACGCTGAATTTTGCCTTGATCCCGACTCTTCCCGCCTTGACCGGATGCAAGGCTGACGACCTGATCAAATATGTGCAGGACGCACTCGACAAACACGGACTCGGCATCATCGTCTTTCATGGCGTTGGCGGCGATTATCTGACGGTCGATGCAGCCGAACATCAGAAGTTAGTGGACTTCCTGGCTGCCCATTCCGATGAAATCTGGGTCGGAACATTCTCTGATGTGCTCGATTATGTAGCTGAACAGGCTAAGAAATAGAAATCAATTTTATATTTGAAAAAACCAATGTATATACGAATATTCCTGATAATTGTCACTTTATTGTTCCCTGCCGTCCGTTCCGGTCTCAGGGCACAGGCCTCTATTATAAAGATAACGGATGATATGGTGACGGATGAATCCGGCTCGGGTGACTATATGTCATGGTTCGATGAGCAGGATATGAGTAAAAGACCGGTTACCCGGTGGATCACTTCTGGCAATGTGAATTGCTGGCCGGCCGGGTTGGTGATCGATTTGAAACGGATGTACCGCATTGACGCCGTTTATGTGTTCGACGCTCCGAAGTCTTATCGTGTGGAAGGCGGCTATCTGAAAGTTTCGGGCGGGCGTCCTTTCGAATGGTGCGACTCGGTCAGGCAACCCCTCCGCAATGGCGGGAAGTGGGTGAAGATCGCTTGTCCGATGCAAACTCGCTATATCCGGTTGCAGAAGAATGCAACCGTCATGTGTAATCTCGACGGGCAATACCCGGAGAATTGCGACCTGGCCATCAATGAGATTCTGATAGAAGGCGAGCCGCTCGGTGATCTCGAACCTGTGGCCAAGCCTGCCGGAAAGCGCCCCGAACCTTGTCCGATGGATCTTTTCATCGGTATGAATTCCTATATCAATACCCCGGATAAGGCACACGAAGCGGTAGGTTGTGTCCGTGAATACCGGCCTTGGGGTTGGAATGGCGTGACGGATCTTCAAACCCCTATTTCATGGGCGACTTTGCGGGATGGCAACAGTGATGATTATTACAGGAAACTGAAAGAGATGGGTGTCGATTGCATCCCCTGCATACACCGTCATGTGGATGCGAAAAACCAGGCCGAGCGCATCCCTGATTTCGGAGGTGATCCCGCTAAGCCCGAGACATACCGTGTCATGGCCGATTATTCTTTTCAATATGTCGCACGCTATGGTTCCCGGAAGATACCCGACCGCTTGTTGCGTACTACAGAAGCCGCCCCGAAGAAAAGCGGACTCGGCTTGATCCGGTATTTTGAGAACTGGAACGAAGGAAACCGTGAATGGGGCGATCCCGGGGAGCATTTCAATCCTTATGTGTTTTCCGCCTTTTGCAGTGCCTCCTACGACGGCCATTTAGGAACAATGGGCGAGGGCTTCGGAGTAAAGCAGGCCGATCCGGATATGAAGTATGTATTCGGCGGCTTGGTCGGTTTGTCCCTTAGTTATATCCAGGCCATGAAGCTGTGGTCGGATTACTACCGCAACGGTTCTTTTCCTGCCGATGTCATCAATGTGCATCATTATTGTAACACACGTGGCAAGCAGCATCCGAAAGAAACAGCCTACGGGATCAGTCCGGAGGAAGACGGGTTGAAGGAAAAACTGGAAAAGTTAGTGAAGTGGCGGAATGCCAACCTGCCGGACAAAGAGATCTGGCTCACCGAATTTGGTTGGGACACCGATCCGAACACTTACCAGTCCGCAGCCAAAGGCCATAAGCTTTATCCGGACGGAATCACCATGAACGAGATTCAGGGGCAGTGGCTTGTCAGAGCTTACCTTGCCGGTTCGGCTGCCGGGCTGGACCGCATGATGATGTTTCTGGCCAACGACATAAAAGGCTATACCCTGGGGGTGTACGGAAGTTGCGGATTCTTTACGGTGGATGGCGAATACAAACCATCCTGGTATTACGTCAAAACAATGAAAACAGCCCTTTCCGGTATGGTGTTCGATGCCGAATGTGCATCGGGTAATAAGGATATTTGTGTGTATCGCTATAAAGACCGGAACACCGGAAAGCTGGCATATGCCCTCTGGTGTCCGACCAGCGACGGGACACGCAAAGACCGCTACCAGCTTCGCCTTGACTATCCTTCTGCCAAAGAGGCTGTACAGGTTTCTTTGGAGGATAAGAAAGATTTTGGTGAGAAACGAACGCTTTCTGTCAAAGCCGGCAAGGTGGAAGTCGATGTCAGTGAGCGCCCCGTCTTTATCCTTGTTGATCGGCCGGAGGAGGATGCTTCTCATGTAAAGGTGGACACTTCCGGAGATTTTATCACCTATGTTTCCCCGTATTATGCCCTTTCCTGGGCAAAAGATTTTCCGATGATGTCTTATTTCAATGTCGAATCGGGCGGAAGGAACAGGCGTTATCAGGACAAGTCGCTGCTGCGTCCCGGAAAAGGCGGATGCCTG
Organism: Parabacteroides acidifaciens; assembly: GCF_003363715.1. Classification (GTDB taxonomy): domain Bacteria; phylum Bacteroidota; class Bacteroidia; order Bacteroidales; family Tannerellaceae; genus Parabacteroides; species Parabacteroides acidifaciens. Next base: position 46,588 of record NZ_QREV01000013.1, on the reverse strand, counting down.
ATAGGAGAGGATGAAAGTTCTTTCGGCAAACAGGCGCCTGCGGTTTGCGACGGTTGGAAAACGGTTTATGAAGATGTGCCTCTTGGGAGGAAGAACCGGCTGGATTGTGTTGTCGAACCTTCGGGTGATAGGCGTTTCAGCCTGTCTGTCCGGAGTGTGTCGGATGCTATTGAAGGCGAGTTTTTCCGTGTGCATACTGCTCCCGATATTTCTCCGGTTTCCGTATGGGCGGAGAAAACAACGCGGGAACCCTCTTCTCAATATGATACTCCTGTTTCTATCTATACACCGAAAATAATAAAAGCCTCTTTCCGTCTTCCTGTCGTTTTGCATTTCCCCGACTGCGGGTTGGTGAAGGTTGAAGCTGACGATCCCGACATTTATCTGCAGGAACATTTCGTGCCGGACTACGACAATACCGGGCTCAACCTCGGCCCTTTCAATCGTGGAGGGCATGCCTGGCGGAAGTCCGTCCACACAGGTTCGGTCATCCTGTCTTTCCATTCGGAGAAACCGTTGAAGGAGGCCGGATTAACCTTTACGGTGCTCGAAGAAAACTATCCGCAGCTTCCGGGCTGTGACTTCTCGGACGCTCGCTTCGACGGCTTGAAGCGTTGCTGGCAGAACACATTTACGGTCAATCCTATCCATCAGTCGATGGGCGATAACATCCTTTTGGAAGGCGTCGGTCATCTGGCTTTGGCGTTTAAGGCGGATATGATTCCCTTCACGCCCGCTTTGTCCGGGACGTATTCGGTATGCGACGCTCTGCGTACTTCCATCGAAGTGGCCTTGCGCGAACGGATCGGCGAAAACAATCGCCTTGGCGGTGGTTACGGGTGGGAAAGTACTGAAGTGACGCTGATCTCCCTCTATGACTACCTGTTAGCGACGAATGATTGGGCTTTTATCCGGCGTTATCAGGATGAGATTTCCCGGCTTGTACGCGGTGTCTTGGCTACTGATACGGATGGAGATGGTATTTTTGAATCTCCTTTTCACGGGAATTATATGACTCCGAACCGCGAAAGCCTGAATTGGTGGGACGATTTTGCATTCGGGCATAAAGACGCTTATGTCAACTTGCACGCCTATCGTGCTTTGACCGGAATGCAGAAAGTGCTAAACCTGCTTGGTCTGCCGGATGAAGCGAAGGCGGTTGGTACTCAGCTTGATAAGTTCCGTTCGGCCTTTGATTCCACATTCTATAATCCGGAAACCGGAATGTATGCCGGATGGATCAGCCGTGACGGGAGAGTGCACGATTATCAGTTCACCTTTATCAGTTCGATGGCGATCAACGAAGGCTTGGTGCCCGAAAAGCGTGCCCGTCAAATCCTGCAAAAGATGTTGAAGAAGCTGAAGGAGGAGGGATATGATTATGTCTACGGCATACCCGGCCCGCTTGTTCCCGTAGCCAAAGAGGACTTGGGAACCTGGGAGGAAATGACTCGCTGGGGACGCTACGAGAATGGCGGCCTTTGCGGTCAGGCGGCTTATCATTTCATTCAAGCATTATATAACGTTGGAATGCGCCGTGATGCCGACGAGATTCTATTCACCATGATGGCAACTTACGAGCGCGAATATACCCATTCCGGCGTATTCACCGGCTATCTGCAAAGTGTAGACTGGCGGACAAAAGGAGGGGCTCCTACCGGATATAACTATCTGGCAGATAATTACTATTTCCTGCTTGCCGCCGTTACGGGATATTACGGAGTTAAATACCCTGAGCTGCAGGCTCCGTCTACCGATCCCGCTTATGCCGCGACACTCTACGGTGACCGCCTTTTTGACGAAGACTGGAAGTTCTGCGAAGATTCCGTGGTGGATGCCTCCGGTATCTCCTTCGACGACTCCAGTTGGCGCACACTCACGCTTCCGCACGATTTCAGCATCGAACGCCGCTATCCGAAGGACGACCGACACGTTGGCCCGTTTGTAAAAGGGATCAAGGATTCGGTCTCCACCGGGAATATTCCAGGTGGTACAGGTTGGTATCGCAAGCGTTTCATATTGGACGAATGGACTTCCCGACAACAGGTCGGTATCCGTTTCGATGGTGTGATGGAACGTTCAGATGTCTGGATCAACGGGCATCACCTCGGTTTCCATCCGAATGGATATATGCCTTTCGGATACGATCTGACTCCATTCCTGAATCCTGCCGGAAAAGAGAATTTAATTGTAGTCCGCGCCTTTAATCCCGGCGATAACAGCCGGTGGTATCCTGGATCGGGCATCTACCGGCATGTCAGGCTGGCTGTCTCCGGTAAGCTCTTTATTCCGGATGATGAGGTACAGGTACAGACACCCGAAATCACGCCCGCACAGGCAAAAGTGGACATCACTCTTCCTGTCCGGAACCTGACGGATGCAGAGGCGGATGTGGTTGTGCAGCTTACGCTTGTGCAACCCGACGGGACTGCCGTCGAGACGAAAGAATATCCCGGCAAGATCAGTGCAAACGGGTCGGAGACTTTCCGGCTTACAGCTGAAGTGGAGCGGCCGGAACTATGGTCGGTCGACTCTCCTGCCTTGTATGAAGCCCGCATTCGGATTCTCTCTTCAGATGAAACGACCGATTTCTACCGGACTGCTTTTGGCATTCGTTCGTTGGATTTCTCTGTGGACAAAGGTCTCTTGTTGAACGGCATCCCTGTTAAGTTGAAAGGGGCTTGTCTGCATCATGATAACGGCCTGTTAGGGGCAGCCGCTTATGACGGTGCGGAAATGCGCAAGGTGCGCCTGCTGAAAGAAAACGGCTTCAATGCCATCCGCACCAGCCATAACCCGCCTTCCGAACAGTTTCTCGATGCCTGCGACCGTTTGGGGATGCTGGTGATTGACGAGGCTTTCGATATGTGGGAACATCCCAAGCGCGACTTGGATTATCATCTCTTTTTCCGGGAACATGCGGCACGGGACCTGGCGTCGTTCGTGAAACGCGACCGTAATCATCCCAGTGTCATTATCTGGAGTATCGGCAACGAGATATATGAGCGTGCCGATAGTTCCGGGCTCAGGATTGCCGCCGAATTGGTTTCGGTTGTGAAGTCCCTCGATACGACCCGCCCCGTCACGCAGGCGATTTGCGCTTTCTGGGAACAGAAAGGGCGTGTGTGGGAAGAATCCGCCCCTGCGTATGCCCTGCTGGATTTGGGTGGCTACAATTACGAAAAAGGGCGTTACCTTTCCGACAATAGGGCGCATCCTTTCCGGATAATGGTCGGCACCGAAAGTTTCCCTATCGAGACGCTTGAAAACTGGCAGGCGGCAAATCTTTATCCCTTTGTGTTGGGAGATTTTGTCTGGACCGGAATGGATTATATAGGAGAGGTCGGAATCGGTAATTTTAGTTACACCCGTGACGACAGGCCCTATTCGACGCCCACCCGTTCGTGGCCCTGGTATCTGTCCAACTGTGGTGACCTGGATATAAACGGAGATAAGAAACCGCAGTCTTTCTTCCGTGATGTGGTGTGGGGAAGGAGTGATCTGGAACTGCTTGTCCATGCTCCTGTCCCCGCAGGTGAGCGCGAAGTGATCAGCAAATGGGGCTGGCCGGACGAACAGCCTCATTGGAACTGGCGGGGGCATGAAGGGGAAACGCTGAATGTCCGTGCTTACTCGCGCTGTGACTCCGTGCGGCTGTACCTGAATGGGAAGTTGTTGGAGACGAAGGCCGTAACCGGTAAGTTAGTTGCAGCCTTTGATGTCCCCTTCTCGGCGGGCGAACTTCTTGCTGTCGGTATAAAAGAGGGGCGGGAGGTCGTACGTAAATCGTTGCAAACAACCGGCCGCCCGCATCATATCGTGCTGGTTCCGGAGAAGACAACGGTAGCAGCCGATCCGAATGACCTGGCTTTCGTGCAGGTTCGTGTCGTGGATGAGGAGGGACGCGTAGTACCTGATTGTCCTGTCCGCCTTCGGTTCTCAGTGGAAGGAGAGGGCACTTTGCTTGCCTCCGGTAATGCTGCGCCGGATGATATGGAGAGTTTCCGTAATCCGGCCTGCACTACGTATCAGGGAAAGTGCCAGGTTATTTTGCAACCTGGCACGAAGAGTGGAACAATGCAACTGAAAGTTTCAGCAGAAAGAATGCCCGCTGTGGAGATGGAAATCAACGTTGCTTCGGTCAGATATGAACCGATGCTTGTCAGATGAACAGGTTCACATTCGCTTCCTCCGCCCGTTCGAGGTAGGAAGCTACACCGCCCAGCGTGACGTTGTCCAGCAGTTCCTCTTTCTGTATGCCCATAACGTCCATGCTCATGGTGCAGGCAATCATTTCGATACCATTGTCTACGGCTTGTTGTATGAGGCTTTCCAAGCTGTCGATCCGCTTCTTTTTCATGATGAGGCGCATCATCCGGCTTCCGGCGCCGCCCATATTCATTTTCGACAGTTTGAGCTTTCCGCTGTGGGCCGGGAGCATCCAGCCGAACATTTTGCCGAAAAGGTCTTTTGAGACGGTTGGTTTTCGGTGTTTCTTGATGATGTCCAGTCCCCAGAAGGTGAAGAACATTGTCACTTTCCGGCCTGTCGATGCTGCTCCGTTGGCAATGACGAAGGAGGCCAATGCTTTGTCGAGGTCGTCACTAAAGACGATCAGTGTCTTGTTGTCGGCCGTCTTGCCCGGAAGGTTACAAGCCTCCTGCTTCTCCTGTTTGCGGATTGTGGCGGCAACTACTCCGTTTTTATTTTCTAACGATACCAGTTCGGCACCGGTCATTTTGCACCAGGAGGCTACATCTTTGCCGAAAGCCTGGTCGGTGGCTGTAATCAGGAGCTGTTCGCCTGTACCCAGTGCCGCATAGTTCTTCTTCAGTTGCATCACGGGGCCCGGGCACATCAGTCCGCAGGCGTCTACTTTCAGGGTGGTGGCTTGGGATGCCGAACATCCGCAGTTTGCAGCCTGCGACGAGTTAGCCGGGCAATCGTCTATCTCTTTAACAGGGGCGGTCGCTATGCTCCATGTCTTGTAACCTCCGGACAGGTTGCGCACATTTGTAAACCCGTTCTGCGTCAGAATGCGATAGGCCAGGTAACCACGCAACCCGACGGCACAGGTCACGACGATCGGTTTCTCTTTTGGCAGTTCGGCAAGATGTTCGCGCAGTTCGTCTACCGGGATATTGATAAAACCGGGGATCGTGCCTAATTTGTATTCCTCGCGTGTACGGACATCGAGCCGTATCGTGTCGGCGGATAGTCCGTCTATTTCGCGCCAGTGGATGATCCGGGATTTTCCCTTCAGTATATTCTCGGCAACGAACCCTGCCATATTCACCGGGTCTTTGGCAGACGAGTAGGGCGGAGCATAGGCGTGTTCCAATTCAATAAGGTCATAGACCGTTCCACCGCGTTGGATCACCTGTGCCAGCATCTCGATCCGTTTGTCCACTCCTGCGAAGCCGACTACTTGCGCCCCTAACAACTTCCCGCTTTCCGGAGCAAACAGTATCTTGACAGACAGCGGAATGGCGCCGGGATAGTAGCCCGCATGCGACGCGCTATGTGTGTAGGAGGACAGATAAACGATCTTCTCCCGTTTCAGCAACTTGGCATTGGCGCCGGCAGTGGCAACCGTCAGGTCGAACACTTTGGCGATAGATGTGCCCATCGTTCCCGGATACACTTCTTTGTTTCCGTATACGATATTATCGGCTACGATCCGGCCTTGTTTGTTGGCCGGTCCTGCCAACGGGATGAGGGCCGGCTTGCCGGTCACGAGGTGGCGTACCTCTACGGCATCGCCAAGGGCATAGATGTCCGGGGCGGAAGTCTGCATATATTCATTGACGGCAATGCCTCCCAACGATCCGAGAGACAGGCCGGCCTCTTTTGCCAATCTGGTTTCCGGGCGTACGCCGATGCTAAGCAATACCATGTCGGTCGCAATTTGTTTGCCGCTGCGCAGGTGTACGGTCACACCGCCATTCTTTTCCTCGAATCGGCTGACGCCATCCTCAAGATGCAAGCCGACTCCTTTGTCTGTCAGTTGCTGGTGTACGATTGCTGCCATCGAGAAGTCTAACGGGGCCATCACCTGGTTTGCCATTTCCACTACATCGACGTGGATTCCTTGTTCATGCAGGTTCTCTGCCATCTCTAAGCCTATGAATCCGCCGCCCACTACAACGGCGCGTTTGGGCTTTTCTTCGTTGACGTATGCCTTGATCGTGTCTGTGTCAGGCACGTTGCGTAGGGTGAATATCTTTTTGCTTCCGATTCCTTCGATGCTCGGGCGGAGCGGTTCGGCACCCGGTGAGAGAACCAGCTTGTCGTAACTTTCCGTATAGGTTTCGCCGGTGGATAGGTTCTTCACTTCGACCTCTTTTTTGTCCGGACGGATGGCAGTCACCTCCTGTTCGGTGCGGATGTCGATGCGGAAACGGTTTGTAAAGCCTTTTACCGTCTGCACGAATAGTTTCTCACGGCTGTTGATCGTGCCACCTATGTAATAAGGTAGTCCACAGTTTGCATACGATACATATTTACCTCGTTCAAATAGGATGATATTGGCCTTTTCGTCCATCCTGCGCAGGCGTGCTGCTACGGTAGCACCTCCGGCTACACCTCCGATAATCAAGTACTTCATATTGTTATAGTTATTTATGTTTATTATACATATTTGCTAATAGAAAGTTTTTGGGTAAAAAAAGGGATCAACCTTTTTCCATACAAGCTTTCAGTTTCCCGAACAGTCCGTCGAAGCGCAGCTCCGCGTTCATCATTTGCCGTATTTTTTCTTTCCCGTCAGGAGTGAGGGAGAAGAACATCTGCCGTTTATCGTTTTTATTGATATTGCGGCGGATATAGCCTTTGTTCTCAACGGCTGTTATCACTTTCGAGACGCGTGAGTTCGACAGGCCGATGTATTCGCTGATCATCCCAGCTGATTTTGTCTCGCCGTCTTTCAGGCAGCAGAGCAGCATGGCCTCGTTGATTGTAATATCGTGTACTTCGGCAAATGCTTTCTCGAATTGATATAATGTTTTGTATATATCTTTAATCGCACAAATTGATTCCATGTCTTTGTTTATTGTTGATGTGTGCAAAGATATATATTATTTTTAATATGAATATTGTTTAGTGGAAAATATTTATCCGGATATAAATGTTTCTTTTTGAAACCGTCCGGAACCGTCGGAAAACAAAAAAGAGAATAGATATGCTCCATTCTCTTTTTTGTGTGATAAGTTAAGAATACGTTTAGTCTCTGTTAGAGAAGTATTTCATAAACTGCGACCGTTCGTACATGGCCGGGTTCGGGATGTTGGCATAGTTCAGCTTGCCTTTGAACTGGTCGAGCGACTGGTAGTGTGCCTGGTGCATCCATTCTTCTATGCAGGTAAGCACTTGTGAGATGATTTCTGCTCCATGCGTGTAGATTGCGCTGCACATTTGTACGGCAGATGCGCCTGCCAGCAGGCATTTGACGACATCTTCCCAGTCGTGTACTCCGGTAGAGGAGGCGATGCTGATTCCGGGTATCTTGCCGGAGACAATGGCTGTCCAGCGCAACGTATCGCTTAGGTCGGAATGGTTGCTGAATACGTTACCGGATACGATTTGCATATTGTTGATGTCGATGTCCGGTTGGTAGAAACGGTTAAAGAGGACGATACCGTCTGCACCGTTTATCGTCAGCGTATGGGCAAGTGCCGGAATATTTCCGACCATTTTGCTTATTTTGATCATCACCGGAATGGAAATGGTTTCCTTGACTTTACGGATGATGCTGACATACAGGTCGCGCATGTTTTCACTGCTGTAGGTCAGATCCGTCTCCAGGAAGAACACGTTAAGCTCGAGAGCATCGGCTCCTGCCAGCTGGATCTGGCGTGCAAACTCGATCCATGCATCCGATTTGTAGCAGTTGATGCTTGCAATGACGGGGATGGTGCATAGCTCTTTCGTTTTCTGGATCAGTTCCAGATAGCTGTTAATCTGATTGGCTTTTACATAACCGTGTATGTAATCGGCTGCTTCGGGATAATCCGAATCTTGCATCAGCACGTCGCTCTGCATTTCAATCTGCTCTTCGAAGAGTGATTTCAATACGATGGCACCTGCACCTGCTTTTTCAAATTCTTTATTCCGTTCAGGGTTGTTTGTTAATCCTGAACTGCCAACGATCAGTGGATTACGGAGCGTAAGGCCCGCATATTGGGTTTTAATGTCAATCATGTCAGATTCAATTATGTTCAACGATTACAAAAGTAAATATTTATTTTGTCGAATATTCATTCATGCTATTTAAAATGGTTAAAAGCTCAATACTCCCTTTCCCCGAAAATACTTGTGCCGACACGTATCATTGTGCTGCCTTCGCGGATGGCGATAGGGTAGTCGTGGCTCATTCCCATGGACAGTTCACGAAAATGGCTGTTCCCTTTAAAAACAGAGTCTCTTAGCTCTGTAAAAAGGGTGTGAAGCGTATGGAACTCCTGTTGTATCAGCGTCGTGTCGTCGGTGTTGGTAGCCATTCCCATAAGTCCGGAGATACGGATATGCGGAAGGGCGTCGGGCGCCAGTCCGCGCAATAGTTCGCGGCATTCGTCTGGACTGAATCCGTGTTTGGCTTCCTCCTGTGCAACGTGTATCTCTAACAGGACGTTGACGGTCCGTTCGTGTTTGGCTGCCTGTTTGTTCACCTCCTGTAGCAACTTCAGCGAGTCGATGCTGTGAATGGTGTGGATGAACGGCGCGATGTCTTTCACCTTGTTACTTTGGAGCGGGCCGATAAAATGCCATTTTATGTCACCGGGCAATACTTTTTGTTTCGCTGTCAGTTCCTGGGCCCGGCTTTCACCAAATACACGTTGTCCGGCATCGTAGGCTTCCTGCAGGGCCTCGACGGGATGAAACTTGGAGACCGCCACCAGCGTGACACCTGCCGGCAGCGATGCTCTCAGTCTTGTTATATTTTCGGTGATGCTCATGCCTCTCTTGCTTCCGCCTGTTTTTTCTGTTCGGCTATCAGTTCTTCTCCGGATTTCTTCTCTGCGGGGACGTTGTTGGCGTCAAAGGGGAAGACGTCCATCAGTTGGGTTTCCGCAACGGATGCGATGGTATAATCGGCCAATGTGCCTTTCATGCCGTCTTCCAATACGGCAATGGCATCTTTCAGGTTGGAGGCTTGCGCCAGCATTTGTGCAGCGGTTTTCTTTTCGGCTCCGCTCTTTTCGTCGAGCGTGATGAAGTAGACTTTGATTTTATAGAAACGGTCGCCGTTTTCGTTGAAAAACAATTCCGACAGGCGGGCGCGTTTGATGTCTGTCACTGTAAATTCCCCGGATATGAAGGGACGGATTTCTTCGATGATGCGGGCTTCCGCTTCCGTGAACGACAGGGCGTCAACCAGATAAGGTTCCGTCACTTTCTTTTGCATTCCATTCTCCAGCACTTTTTCGAAGGAGACTTTACATTCAAACCAGTTGTGCATATTTTATATGTTTAATAATGTCCGTACTTATATTACAAATACAGTACAAATATAGCGGCAATTCGGGAATTAAACAACCGGAACCGGTTTCTTTGTCAATTATTGGAATCCTTGTGAACCTTTCGATGTATGCTTTGGTTATATAAATGTAGTGTGTTTTTTCATGGTATTAGATTTTTAGATTAGTAATTAGGTTGTTTTGCCCGGTTCGTGAAGGATAGGGCAAAGGTTCTAAAATATCAGAGCCGGTGTGTTTCGGATTTATCCGGTGCATGCCGGCTCTTTTATTTTTTCAGAACTCGTCGTTGGCATAGAGGGCCAGGAGGTTGTTCATCTTGTAATTGAAAATTTCATCGTCATTGAAGAAACGTTTCAGTTCGATAGCTGCCGTTTCAGGCGAGTCGGAGGCATGCACGATGTTTTCCTGGACACTCATGCTGTAGTCTCCGCGTATCGTTCCCGGCTGGGCATTCCTGCCGTTGGTGGCTCCCGCGAGTTGGCGCACGACGTGGATGGCGTCTACCCCTTCCCAACAGCATACGATTACGGGACATACCGACATGGCGTCTTTGATGCGCTGGAAGAATGGTTTTTCTTTCAGGTGCGCATAGTGTTCACTGAGGATCTCGTCTGTCAGCCAGGTCATTTTCATACCGGCCAGGCATAAGCCTTTTCTCTCGAAACGGGAGATAATTTCCCCAATCAGTCCTCGCTGAATGGTACATGGCTTCAGGATAACAAGTGTCTTTTCCATTCTGATTTGTGTTTAAAGATTTGTCGTGATTGTCAAAGATAAGACATTTATTTATAATAGGTTAATTTATAGTATAATTTTCTATAAAGAATATTGGAATAGAGGGTGGAAAAGAATACGAATGTTATTTTTTTGGGACATAACAAATCTTCTGCACACGATGCCGTTTGTGCGCAGAGAGATTGTATTATTTAGTATGCGGACCCTTTTCCCCGCTGGGAACAACCGTATTGACTGACAATAGATTATCTCAAAAACAGTTCATTAAGGTTACATTGATTAACATTCAGACAAATAAAGCTATCAAGGTCCGATTACTTAATATATCTATATTTCCTCCAATCAGGGAATGTATCCCGAAGGAAGTCCCGGAGTGTTTGACGATTGACTCCGAATTTCTCAGCGATTTCGTTCATCGAACATTTTTCGTTGATCATTTTCCGGATGACATTTTCCTTCCCGGACAGCTTCACCTGTACTGGTTTTTTCCCTTTGGGGCGTCCGAGTTTCGTGCCCTCCACTTTTTTACGTGCAAGCGCCTCACGGGTCCGTTGCGAAATCAGATTACGTTCGATCTCCGCGCTCAGGCTAAATGCAAAAGCAAGAATTTTGCTATTGATGTTATTGCCTAATTCATAGCGCTCTTTGACGGTAAGAACGATGATATCCCGTTCCATACATTGATGAAGGAAACTCATAACCTGCATCAAATTACGTCCTAACCTTGATAATTCTGTCGTTACAAGTGTGTCCCCTTTACGAACTTGTTTTAATAATCTGCCGAGTTGGCGATCAGATACACTTGTTGTCCCACTGATTGTTTCGTCTACCCAACGATCGATACGGAAACCTTTCGCTTTTGAATAGTTTTCAATCTCGAAACGCTGATTTTCAGTACTCTGCTTATCTGTACTGACTCTTACATAACCGTATATCATACTATCTGAATATTAAATGAATAACTAAAGATACATCAGAATAAGGAATGAAAGGGTGGGATTAGTATTTACCAACTTTTTTTATTGTCGTATGATTATAAGAGAGCATCCCTCGTACAAAGGTGAATATAATAATTTAAACGAAAGACGCCCATAATCCAAAAATTAAATTAAAATTTACGTAGAAAAGGTGGAAAGGAGTACATTTGCCGGAAAGAATTATAGAATATGAAGAAATTATTGTCGCTGCCGCCCAATCTGGTAGGCAGTTTCCATGAGATAACACATACAGGTATTTCCGACTGGTTTTGCACATCCGATCCCGTCGGTGCCCGGCTCGGCTCGGGCGGAGGTACGACTTGGCTGTTGGAAGCCTGTCGCATCGCTGAGGATGGCGGAACGACTGTTCCCGTACAGGAATGGCTGGCAAAGGAGAAACGCATATTGCTGCATGCCGGGGGGCAGAGCCGCCGTTTGCCGGGATATGCGCCGTCGGGCAAGATACTGACGCCTGTCCCCGTATTCCGGTGGGCAAGAGGGCAGAAATTATCGCAAACGCTCCTTTCATTGCAGCTTCCGTTGTACGAGGAGATCATGCGGAAGGCTCCGGATTCGCTGCACACACTGGTTGCCAGCGGCGATGTCTACCTGCGCAACAGCGAGCCGCTGCAGGCGATACCCGAAGCGGATGTCGTTTGCTATGGCCTGTGGGTCGATCCGGCCCTGGCTACCCGTCACGGTGTGTTCGTGTCGAACCGCAAAGCTCCCGACCAGCTCGATTTCATGCTTCAGAAACCTTCTCTCGATGAGTTGGGACATCTGGCCGGCACACATCTCTTCCTGATGGATATCGGCGTATGGCTGCTTAGCGACCGGGCGGTGGAACTGTTGATGAAACATTCCTATACGCCGGACGGGAAGCAGATGAAGGAATATGACCTGTATTCCGAGTTCGGGCTTGCCCTCGGTACGCATCCGCGGATAGAGGACGAAGAGCTGAACGCACTTTCCGTCGCTATCCTGCCTCTGCCGGGCGGAGAATTTTATCATTATGGCACGAGCCGCGAACTGATCTCGTCTACGCTGGCGGTGCAGAATCTCGTGCGCGACCAGCGCGCCATCATGCAGCGTAAGGTGAAACCCCATCCCGCCATGTTCGTTCAGAACGCCGAAGTATGCCGGCCACTAACGGCCGATAACTCCGAGCTATGGATCGAAAACAGTTTCATTGGTAAGGGCTGGACACTTTCCGACCGCCATGTCATCACAGGTGTTCCTGAGAATGACTGGACGCTCCGGGTTCCCTCTGGTGTCTGTATCGATGTGGTTCCGGTGGATAGTGAAGGCTGGGCGGCACGTCCGTATGGTTTCAACGATCCTTTCAAGGGAGATATGGCCGATGGGGAGACGCTCTTTATGGGGTGCTCGGTAGGGGAGTGGGCTTCGGAACGGGGAGTCAGCTTGCCTGCATGTGGTGATATACAGAATGCGCCGCTGTTTCCCGTTTGCCATAACGTGGACGACTTGGGCCTTGTGATGCGCTGGATGGTGTCGGAACCGGAGTTGAAAGAAGGGCGGAAGATTTGGGAAGAAGCCACCAGGATGTCGGCCAACCGGTTGTCCGATGAGGCTGATCTCCGCCGTCTTTTTGCACAGCGCGAAGCATTCAGGCAAAAGAACTGGCCCATGCTTGCGGCCAACCACGATAAAAGTATTTTCTATCAGCTGGATTTGGCTGATGCTGCTTCCGAGTTTGTTGCCGGAGGCCTTGCACTGCCCGAAGCATTGCCGGAAGATGCTCCCTTGATGAAGCGCATACATGACCATATGTTCCGTGCCCGTGTCATGCAGCTTTCGGGTGACAGCCGTTGCGATGAGGAGCAACAGATGGCCTTTTCATTGCTGCGCGAGGGACTGACCGGCACGATAGCTGACGAGAAGCAATCGCCGCACCTTAACGTTTATCGCGACCAGATTGTCTGGGGACGTAGCCCTGTGCGCATCGATCTTGCGGGAGGATGGACAGATACGCCGCCTTACTGCATGTATGCCGGCGGAAACGTGGTAAACGTCGCAATCGAGCTGAACGGACAACCGCCCTTGCAGGTTTATGTGAAACCGGCAAATGAACCTCATATTATCCTCCGTTCCATCGATATGGGTGCGAGGGAGTGTATTTCCACCTGGGATGAACTGCGTGATTTCAAGAAAGTAGGTTCGCCCTTCTCCATCCCGAAAGCTGCATTGGCGCTGGCTGGTTTCATCCCCGAATTTTCCGCCGGACGTTTCCACTCCCTGGAAGAGCAGTTGGAAGCATTCGGCTGTGGGCTGGAAGTGACGTTGCTCGCCGCGATCCCTGCCGGTTCCGGATTGGGCACAAGCTCGATCCTGGCGGCTACGGTGTTGGGTGCGTTGTCGGATTTCTGCGGTCTGGCATGGGATAAGAACGAGATCGGCAACCGTACGCTGATTCTCGAGCAGCTACTCACGACAGGTGGCGGCTGGCAAGACCAGTATGGGGGTGTGCTGCACGGGTTGAAGCTGTTGCAGACAGGCGAAGGTTTCCATCAGAATCCATCGGTGCGCTGGCTGCCCGAGTATCTTTTTACCGAACCGGAATACCGGGCTTGTCATTTGCTGTATTACACGGGAATCACGCGGACGGCAAAGGATATCCTGGCCGAAATCGTACGTGGAATGTTTCTCAACAGCGGCACACATCTTGGCTTGCTTTCCGGGATGAAAGCGCACGCTCTCGATATGTACGAAGCAATCCTGCGGGGCGACTTTACAGCGTACGGCAAGCTGGTCGGCAAGACTTGGGAACAGAACAAGGCGCTCGATGCCGGAACCAATCCTCCCGCTGTGGAACGCTTGATATCGCGCATACAGGATTACACTTTAGGATGCAAACTTCCCGGCGCCGGTGGCGGAGGTTACCTCTACATCGTAGCCAAAGACCCCGAAGCCGCCTTACAGATACGCCGCCTGCTCACCGCAGAACCGCAAAACGAGAACGCCCGCTTCGTCGAAATGAGCCTTTCGGATAAGGGGTTGCAAGTGAGTCGGTCATAGGAATCTTAAGTTCGGTCGATATTTTGTGGTTTTACACAGAATATTCGGTCGGAAAAATGTGACTTTTTGCGTAATATTCGGTCGGAATATTGTATATTTGCATGGAAAGTGCTATTAAATAATAGATTGCTATGTACAGAAACATTATAGAACAACTCAAGGAATGGAAAAATAAGGAGCGTAGGAAGCCTCTTATATTGGCGGGTGCACGTCAGGTTGGCAAGACTTATATACTCAAGAAGTTTGGTGAGCAGGAGTTTGCCAACGTGGCTTACATCAATTGTGATGATAATGAGTTGGCAAAAGATTTGTTTGTGCAGGATTATGATATGCAGCGTATTATCCTTGCGATTGGAGCTATCACGCAGCAAAGCATAGAAGCCGGCAAAACATTGATTATTCTTGATGAGATTCAAGAGTCGCCCCGTGGGTTGTCGGTTCTGAAGTATTTTTGTGAAAATGCGCCTCAGTATCATGTGGCTGTAGCAGGATCATTGTTGGGTATCTCTATGCACAGAGGGGAGTCATTTCCTGTCGGCAAGGTAGATATTTTGCATATTTATCCTATGACATTCGATGAGTTCTTATTGGCAAAGGGGAAAAGCCAAATGGTAGATATTCTTCGTTCAAAAGATTGGATCACCATAAAACTTCTTAGGGGTGAGTTTATCAAGGCTTTACGTGAATATTATTTTGTGGGTGGCATGCCTGAATCTGTAAATGAGTTCATTAGGACCAATGATGCAATGAAAGTGAGAGAGATTCAAAACAATATTCTCTATACTTATCAAAAAGACATATCGAAGCATGTACCAATCTCGGAATCCAACCGCATTAATATGGTGTGGCGTTCTATGCCTTCTCAGTTAGTAAAGGAAAACAAGAAGTTTATTTATGGTGTGGCCAAACCTGGAGGAAGGGCTAAAGATTTTGAGGTGGCTATACAATGGTTGATGGATGCCGGATTAGTATATAAAGCAGAAAGAATATTACAGCCTAAAATGCCTTTGAAATTTTATGTTGACATTTCCAGTTTTAAGTTGTTTCTATTGGACTGTGGGTTGTTAGGAGCAATGAGTGAAACACCTCCGGAGAATTTATTGGTGGCGGATAACGGTATGGAGGAATCCAAAGGTGCTTTTACGGAAAATTATGTGATGAGCCAGTTGGTATCTACTCACAACACTTCTGTATTCTATTATAGTAATGATGCGAAGTTAGAAATCGACTTTTTAATTCAGCATGGCAGTAAGATAGTTCCGATAGAAGCGAAGGCCGAAGAGAATCTTCGTTCAAAGTCACTTTCTATTTTTGTTGCTGATCATCCAGAGTTGCACGGATTACGCTTTTCTATGTCGGACTATCGTGAACAAGATTGGATGACAAATGTACCACTCTATGCAGTTTCTACCTATTTTTAGTTCGGTCGGAAAAATGTGATGACAGTTGATTTTAAATATGTTAAAATTTACAATAACCCCCTTTCCGGGATGTTTTTCTATTTCGTCCGAAAAGTTGATCGATTTTGAATTGACTCTTTTCACTGTTTTAACCTGTTCGACTGACAACAGAGGAGATGAGGTGCGCAGCTCGTTCCGGAAAGCGTGCAATTTGATTGCCGGAAACCGGAAATACCGTCAAAGTGATAAAGCTTAACTCCCGGAGAATCGAATATTTGAAAATAAAACGGACAGCGTTCCAAATATCCCAAGGAAATTCAGGTGCATTTTTGCCCTTATGACGGTCCTTTTTCCAATTACGACCGTCCAAATCGT
>NZ_QREV01000013.1:0-30566 GCF_003363715.1 Parabacteroides acidifaciens | reverse complement strand
GTGCTAATCTTCGCGAGGTGCCGAGTGCACTACACATTAGCACGGTCGTAATGGCAAAGAGGACGGTCGTAATTGTTAGAAACGCTCAAAAAAGAGGAAAAAGTCCCTTTTTGAGGTCAAAAAAGTGGATTAACATTTGTTTTGTTTCGGATGCCTTTTGGGCCTGAAAAAATGAGTTTTATACAATAAGTCCCTGAAATTTCATGCCTGTTCGCCGGATCAGTGAATCTTCTTTATCACCAGATATCCGCTTCCGCCAAGGAAAGTTAGGAAGGTGAAGGCGACCAGGATCAGCAGTTTCTTCGGGGATGATGCTTTGAGGGGGACGGAGGCTGGTTCGATGATGGTGTAGACGGGTGTTTGTTCCTGTACCCGCAGCTTGTCTTGCTCCAGCTTTTGTGCCAGCGTGTTGTAGACGTTGAAGGTGAGAGTCATTTCGTTGCGCAGCCGCTCCTGTTCGGTGCGGTAGCTGGCGGAGATGATGTTTTTGTTGCCGTCCTCGAAAGCGGCGTAGGCCTGTTGCGCCTTGTAGTAGGCGGCACGGGATTCTTTCAGCACCTTTTCTGTGAATTCCAGGTCTTTTTTTGCTTTCTGTGTCCGGTAGCGCGTGATGTAGGTCTGTAGTTTGCCCGCGATGCTGCGTGCCACTTCGGCAGAGATAAGCGGGTCCTGCATCTCGACTGCGAGGGTGACGACCATCGTTTTCTTATCGACGAAAACAGTGGTGCGTTGGCGCAGGTCACGGAGTACAGCTTCCTGCTTTCGGGTGAGGAGGAAAGGGTTGAGGACACTGTCGCTTTCCTCCGTGTGGGAGAAGAGTGCGCGGAGGGCCGCCAGTCCCTTTAAAGGTGCTTTCACGACGGCTGACCACCATGCGGCACGCTGATGGTCAGCCATGTAATCGTACAAAGACATCGTTTGCTTCTTTTCCTTGTCCGTTACCTTTTCGGGGAAAAGTTCCAACAGGAAAGGGGTGCTGTGTACGATGTCGGGATAGAGGTTTGGCGACAAAGCATCCTGCCCCGCAGCCGATCCAAGGTCTATCCCCGCCATCGCTGCCAGTCCGCCGAGATTGCCCATCTTGCTTGTCGCGTCGGTCGTTTCGGGGGCTAATTTCACTGTCGTGGTGTATTCTTTGGGCAGGCTGAAGGCGACGACCAGCCCCGTAATCACCGCGATTCCGCAACATTTCAGGAGCAAGCGTTTCCTCTTCCACAGGTAAGCGGCAAGGGCGATAAGGTCGATCTCTTGCTGGGGAGACGACAGGATATGATTGTTGTTGTCCATCTGTTTACTTTAAAAGGTTGATCATTGACGTAATCATGGCTGCCATCGAGGTGACGGAGCTGCCGACACTCATAATCTCCGCCAGGCTTGTCCGGCGGTCGCGTTGTGTCTTGGCGGGTACAACGATCTCGCAGCCCGGTTCCACTTTCGGGTAACGTTTGAAAAAGATCATCTTGCGTTGTGTCGTCGCTACCTTCCCGTTCATGTAAATGACGATTGGATACTTGCGGGCGATGTCGTTGTAACCTCCCGCTTGGGAAAGACAGTCGCGCACGTCCATTCCCTTCGTGTAGGTCACGCTGTTGGGGTAGGTGACGGCGCCTCTGACCTTCACCGTACTCTGCTGCTGCGGGATGTATAGCTCGTCACCGTCGCGCAGGACGAGGTCATCGGCACTGCCCGGATGCGCCAGCGCTTTTTGCAGGTCGATGCCCACAGGGTATTCCTTCAGGTTGGCGAGCGAGACAGAGATCGAGTCGCGTCCCTGCTGGTTGTTGTTGCTTAGCTGCAGGAGGGTTTCTATCTGGCGCAGTTCGTCGGTGGTGAGCTTGCGCTTCAAGCTGGCTCCCCGTATGTAAGCGTCGGGGGTGACACCGCCGGATTGTGCGATCAGTTCGCTGAGGCGGGTGTTCTTTTTCTTCAGGGCGTAGTTGCCGGCAAAGGTGATCTCGCCCCCGACTTTTACCACTTGTTGTTCCTGGTATCCGGGAGAGAAGCGGACGAATACTTCATCGAACGGTTCGAGCGTGAAAAGCGTGTCGCCGGCGATGACGGCTAACCCGTCGCCGAGGGTGAAGCTGTACGTTTCGGCCATCCGGTTGCTGCTCTGTGTGGCCGACGGATTTTTGATCCGGCGGGCGACTTCCACGTTGACGGTCGCGGCTGCTTCACGTAATCCGCCAGCCAGGATGATGGCATCCTCTACGGTCAGGTTCTTGCGGTAAGGCAATACGGTGTCGGGCTGGTTGACGGCCCCGCTCACTTTGATGGTGTAGGGCTCGCGGAGGTCGAACAGGGAGGGAATGTACAGTTGGTCTTCCTTTTGCAGTTCGACATCGGGAGCCTGGCCGTTCAGTATGTCCACGATGTTGATGGCGATAACCGAATTAGTGAAATCCGGGTTCAGACGCGTGATCTGGGCCCGTCCGGCAAACTCATCCCCCTTAAGCCCCGAAGCCTGCCGAATCAGCTGTTTGACGGTGTGGACATCCGGACTCAGCTCATACTCGCCGGGTCGCCAGACGGCTCCCGATATGATAATCCGGTTGTCGTAGTAGGGGATGACGGAGTCGACCATCAGCGAGTCGCCGTCCTGCAGGACAAACGTCGGGAACTGTTCTTCGTTGACGGTTGCGATCTTGTAACGGTCGCCGGCCTTCCGTTTTACCCGGATGTTCTGCGTGTAGGCGTCTCCTGTGAAACCGCCTGCCATGTCGAGCAAATCGGCCAGCGTCTCGCCCCCGCGAAGTTCGTACGTCCGTTCACGTTTCACCTTGCCGCCTGCGTTGACAAGTTGCTCGTAAGGACCGATGATAATCATGTCATTGTCTTCGAGGCGGATGTTGGTGTCGTACTTGCCGTTAAGCAGGTAGTCGTACACGTCGAGATTGGCGATCTCCTTGCTGTTCCTGTACACCTTTATATTGCGCAGCGAGCCGATATCGTTCACTCCGCCTGCCGCATAGAGGGCGTTGAAGAGGGTGGCGAGTGACGATAGGGTGTATGTGCCCGGTGCGACGGCCTCGCCCACAATGTTGACCTTTATGCTGCGTATCTGTCCTAATCCGACGGAAACGAACGTGTTAGGTTCGCTGCCGTCGAGTGTCGCCATGATCTTCCTTAGTTCCTGCCGGATGCGTTGCTCCGCCGCTTCGATGGTCAGCCCGCTCAAAGGTACGGGACCGACGTTGGGGATGAGGATCGTTCCGTCGGGCGAAAGGGTGAGTTTCAGGTTTAGTTCCGAATCTCCCCAAACATTGATCAGCACTTCATCGCCAGCCGAAAGGACATAGTTCTTGGGTGTCGGAATGTTGAGTTCCGGCTCGAAGGTCAGGTTTTTGTCGGAGAATATCTCCCGTCCGAAAACGATCTCCTCGAGCGGTTGCTTCGGTTGGTTGTCGTCGCGCTGGTCTTCCAGTGGAGGAAGTACCTGGTGCGACAAGGCCGCCCGGTCGCTCATCGTGTTTTCCGTTGCCGGCTTTATCATTTGGTTGATGCCGGACTGTTCTTTTCCATGTTTGGCAACTTCTTTCTGTATCTGCTCCTCGGTCATGCCGGCGGCGCGGGCTTTTTCGAGCAGTTCCTGCGGAATTTGCGCACTTATCGTGACCGATACCAGCAGAAGCAGGATACCCATAACATATTTGGCGTTTTTTCTCATATTACTTTTTCTATTGTTTGAACGATTCGTTGGCTTGCTGTCCCGTCACCATAGGGATTGATTGCCTGGCTCATACGGTTATAGTAGGCGTTGTCATCCAACAAACGGGATACTTCGTCCACGATCCGGTCGCAGTCTGTTCCCACCAGGCGGACCGTTCCCGCCTCCAGTGCTTCCGGGCGCTCCGTCGTGTCGCGCATGACGAGCACCGGTTTCCCCAGGCCCGGAGCTTCTTCCTGTATGCCTCCGCTGTCGGTCAGGACAAGTGTCGACCGTTCCATCAGATAGACGAAGGGCAGATATTCCAAAGGCTCGATAAAGAACAGGTTCGGCTGGTGAACCTTCCCGAAGACTTCGTGAATCGGTTCGCGCACATTGGGATTCAGATGCATGGGGTAAACAAAGTCCACATCCGGATATCGTTCCGACAGTGTCTTGATCGCCCGGCATATCCGGATGAATCCTTTGCCGAAGTTCTCCCGGCGATGGCCTGTTATTAAAACCGATTTACGCCGGCTTTGTTTGATTGTTCCGATTGTTTTATAGCCAGCCTCTTTCAGTTCGTTTATCAGCCGTTTTTGCAATGACGGGTCTTCCCGGATAGTTGCAACGACGTGATAGAGGGCGTCGATCACGGTGTTGCCGGTAATCCGAATCTGCTTTTCATCAACCCCTTCCAGCAGTAAATTGTTTCGGCTCAACGCAGTAGGAGAGAAGTGCCAGGTGGCGATCCTTCCCGTGATCTGTCTGTTTATTTCTTCCGGCCAGGGGCTGTAGATGTTATGCGTGCGCAGCCCGGCCTCCACATGTCCTACCGGTATTTGCCGGTAGAAGGCGGCAAGCGCTGATGCTGTGGAGGTTGTCGTATCGCCATGTACCAGGACGAGGTCGGGCTGTACCTCCTGCAATACATTGCGCATACCTGTCAGGATACGGGCGGTCACATCGTAGAGGTCCTGCCCTTGCTTCATGATGTTCAGGTCATAGTCCGGCTCGATATTGAAAAGCCTCAATACCTGGTCCAACATCTCCCTGTGTTGCCCGGTCACACATACGATAGTCTCGAACTTTTCCGGATATTTCCGGAACTCCTTCACTAACGGAGCCATTTTGATTGCTTCGGGGCGTGTTCCGAAGACGAGCATTATTTTGTGCATATTGTTATAGATTATATCTTTCCTGCTTTAACAAGGATCAGGAATTTGATTAAATGAATTTGCCGTTTAATACGGGATGGTTGTTTCAACAGACGGTATGCAAATTCAAGGTTATGTTTCACCCACCAATCGGGAGCCCGTTTCACGTTCCCGGTATAGACATCGAAACTTCCCCCTAACCCTTGATAAATGGCGGGATATGCTTTGAACATCTCATCCATTAGCAACTCCTGTTTGGGCGATCCCATTGCAATGAAGACTACATCTGGTTTTTTCGCTTTGATGTCAGCGATGAGTGCCGCCTTCTCTTCCTCCGTTCGTATATATCCATTCCGGTAGTTCGCAATCCGGATACCGGGAAAATCCTGTTGCAACCGGGAAACAGTCTTTTCAATAACCTCTTGTTTGCTCCCGACAAGATAGAACGTTTTGTCTTGTTTATATAAAGCGGCTGTGAGTTTTAGCCATAATTCGCATCCCGGAATTTTTATTGCGTTCCGTACGCCATGCCGGCGCATTGCCATAACCGCACCTATACCGTCGCAATACCCGATATTCCTGTTAATAATATCCCGTACTTGCTGAGTCGCATGCAGTATCTTCTCTGCATTGATCGCCACCAATATCCCCTTATGTTCCCCCACATATTCCAGAAGGTTGGCTTCAGAGGGGAAGGGGTGGACTTTTATTCCGTTTATCAAGATCGTTTTATTTCTCATCTCGTAATTGTGCTAATAAATAATAAGATAGAGCATTAAACATGAATGCATTGCTCCAACGCATATAAGAAATGTAGGAGCTGAAGGTCTGTTTAAGCTGATAGTAAAAATATCCTTTGGAGTCTTGCATATTCGTAATAGTCCAGTTTACAACTCTGTTGGCTAATTCTTTGTATTCCGGATACTTCCTCAGTTTGAATAAAGTGACGAGCAATTGCCCTGGACAGTGGATGTCAATGGGGTATGTTTTATCATTATAATACTTGGGAGTCCCGTCTCTTTTAAAAAAATTATGCATGTAATATTTAAAGCCGGTTTCTATATGGGTAGAAAAAGTCATATCTCCCGTTAAAGTCTGGTATTCCTGTATGCAATCAAGATTATAGCCGGTATGGAAACTGTCTTTCCAAGCTTGTACAGGCAGTATTCCATATGACCATGAACCATCTCTATTTTGTGCATCGCAGCAAGCCTGAACAGATTCTCCTGCTAATTCTTTGTATAAATCCTTGCCAGTATATTGATAGCAGTAACTAAGGATTTTACTTCCTAAAAGTGAGGCGTTATACACTGTGTCGTTACCGGGTATCGGGCTGTATGAAAAAAGAAATCCTCTTTTCTGAGGGGTTCTGTGTAAATCCTGTATAACAAAGTCGGCAGCCGATAATGCTGTTGTAAGATAGCGCTCTTTTTGTGTGATTCTGTAAGCACTTATAAGTGCAGTTGTGCAAAAGCTTGTTGCCACAACTGTCGGAGTATTCTTTGGAAAAAGAAACAAACGACGTGCCTGCCAATCAAAATTATATCCCCAGCATGAACCACTATATCCTTCAGTACGGAGTGTTATTAGGAGTTCTGCCAGTTGGTCAATATAGGATAGGACAACCTCTTTTTTCCCGAATAAATCTTCCTTACCAGTCTTTTCTATCATAGAATATAGGTTACAATATCCTTGTAGGAAAAGTCCGATTCCTTTTGAATTATATTCTTTCGGGACGAGAAACAAGCTGCGCATGTTAAAAGGCATGCGTTTGAATCCTTGTATCATAATCAATCGGCATATGGCTGACCTATTCAGAAAAGGTATGCTTTGGAAAACCTTGGAGTTTAACCCGTCGTATGGGTCCCAGCCTTTGAATTGTTCGGCTTCACAGTAAAGACGGAGCTTATTGAATGCCTTTAGTTGTTCTATATCCATACTGTTTATGTATTAGTTAGCAACTGTTTGTAGAAGTAGACAACAGAACTTTTACTATAATTCTCACGAACAAATTCTGCCGGAGTGTATATGTCTTTATTCTTGGATATTATTTCTATTTTATTCAATATCTCATCAATATCAGGAGAGAAAGATATTAATTCACCACTTATACCTGGTCGAACCAATTCCGGCATGGAAGTTGTATTTCTGGCGATGACCGGAATATTACATGCCATTGCTTCGAGTACAACGAGTCCTAAAGATTCTCTTTTAGAGAACATCAGGCAAATATCGAGTTCCTGGTAAAATTTGTACATTAGATATTGGGGATAGGGCACATGCCTGATTAGTTGTATCGGATATTCATAGAATGCTTTTTTCCAATGGTTATCTTCATCTCCATAATCAATATAATGGATATAAATATCTTTTTTTAGTTTTTTTTGTAGCTCTGGTACCTTCTGTATTAGTTGATAAAGGTATTCAACTCCTTTGTTTTTGGTTAGGGCAGATGGAAAACCGAGATGCAGAGAATACTTTTCCCATTTCGATTCTCCCGGGCAAAATAAACTTGTATCAATACCGCCACTTGGTGAAATCTGTATTCTTTCCGGATTGATATCTAATTGCTTCGTGATAACAGAACGGTAATAAAAAGAGGGTGATATATGGATGTCGTTTTTCTTCAACGTTTTTTTCATTAAAGAGCGTATGGCTTTGAAGAAAAGGGTGTTATGTACTAATTCTTCTCCATGCCAGTGAAAGATGATTTTGTTTTTCTGAAACGGGATACGGATGAACAAAGGAAGCATGAGCGTATAATGGTTGATATACAGCATATCATACTGTCTTAAAGGAGCAGACAACAGTTTAAGGTAGAAAGATGCGTAATCTTTGATTTTTTCCTTCAATTTAGTTCCGGAAGAGTATAACACCAGCATATCTACTTGAAATCCTGCTTCTTCCAATCTCCCTTTGATTGATTGTACATATGTCCCGCTATTTGGTCTTTGTGGAGACGGATATGCGTTGTTAATGAGTAAAATATTCTTTGTCATGTTAATCATCGACTGTTAATATCTGATACCTTTTTTTAGTATATAACGATAGGTCAACATTAGTAACTCATTGATTTTGTTTTTTGCAAATATCCATTCTCCGTTATATGGAATAGGATAGCCACCTGATGATTGTTTGAATAAATAAACTTGGTTACTATTAGTAAGCCCTGGACCAATTCTTCCAAAATCGAAAAAATTGATGTTTTCATTATAAAGATAGTCCAATATGTTTTCTATAATAAAATAGCTGGCTCCGTTTTCCCTGGACTCATTACTATTAGCAGCAAATACATCCCATGCATGCTTGCCGTTGATATAAATAATCCTACCGGCAATGATAGAGCCAGTGGCGCTATAAACGAAAAATAGTTTGTAATCCGGGTCTTGAAGCAAATTGTATATATTTTGTTTGTTAAGGATATATGATAACTGTTTTTTGGTAGCCATTTCTTCAAAAATTCTCACAAAAGTTTCACAATCTTTTAGTGTGGGTTGCGATATTTTTTGGAAGGAACATTTGGCAGCTATTGCTTTTTTTATGTTTCTTTTCCAGCTTCTGTGTCCGGCTGGTCTGTCAAGCGTATTAATCAAGATAGTCAATGGACATGTAGTCTGATGAAGTGGACGGATAAAACCTGCTTCTCTTATTCCTATTTCATATTCAATATCATAAGGGGAAAGACTGGATATAAGGACTAAAGAATAACCGATTTGAGCTATTCCTTTATAGAAGTTTTGAATCGTCTCTTGCTTTGGCTGCTTTACCGCTTCTCCCTGTATGCGAAGGACGGAACCAATAAATGGTTTATTGTAGAGTTCTCCTCGGCAACAGATACTGGGATTAGAATAATTGTCGACAAAGTAAAGACTATCGCTTTTATTACCAATATAATTGTCCCAACCTTTTCCTTGGGTGAAAGGGGTTATTTCCATTTGTTTCTCTATTTCGAAGAATGACTTTCTATCGATTATTTCCATATCATTGTTTTATTATCGAATATTTTAAGAATGGTGAGTTTCTTTGTCGTTTTAAAGCCGGCCTTTGTTTCGGCTTTTAGCGCAGGGCGATTGCCGGTCAGTATGACTACAACTCCCTTATTTTTGCCATATCTGTAAAGTTGACCTAATCTGTGTCGTAATACGGCGCTATGCATCCCTTGATTTCTAAACTCAGGTGCGCAATAGTCATCAAACAGAGCACCTTCGTTTTCTTTTAAATTTAATTCGAAGCCATAAGGAAGTGGGAGTGTCTTCAAACTTATCCATGCAGAATAAGCCAGTTTCTTGTTTTTAATGATTCCGTAAGGTATATATGTCTTGTCGAGCAGTTGTTTTTTTATGTTGATGAGTTTTGCCTTAGTAAAGTAGGATATGTCACCTTTCTGAAAATCATCGAATGTAAGTACTTGTATCGTATAATTTGTATTACATGCCGCTTCTGCATCATTGAGTGTTAGCTCTTTCTCCAAATAATAAAACTTTTCCCAAACGACACCGACTTGGCGGAATATGAAATGAAACATGCGTATGATACATCCTATATATCCGTACTGCATTCTATTTGATTGTATTTTGTGAAGTGATTTCATTTGAAGAAAGATAATTTTCTTTTTATTTTAAGCATTGGACAATAAATGTATTTTAGTCCGTCGACAACACATATACCGTCTTTATAATCTAATGTATGTAAGCCATATTTATATTTGGAATCGGGCATGATACAACTCGTTTTTTCTTCTTCAAATCTGTTTTTTTCAATAGATTCTACTTTGCAGATGTTAAGAGAAGCACCATAACCGGTTTTAGAGTTTTGAGTACATCTGTAGAAGTTGCTGTCCAAGTTATAAAAACCGCCTCCAGGGCGAGCTGATGTGATATCTTGCTTCATTGGATTTCCCAAAAAGGGTTTATAAGGACCGGTTAGCTTCTCGGAATAATAAAGGAGTAAGTCTTTATCTTTATCAAAATCCAGAGAAGTACATAGTAGATAATAGAGATCACAGACTTTGATGATAACCGGATCTACGATCGGCGCTTGTATCATTATTTGAGGATTTTCCAATATTTGACTGTTATAGTTATATTCATAAATAGAGAGCGAGCCGCTTTGACTGTTCTCCGGAATGACATATGTTTGATTACCCTCTTTGTAAATATAAGGAAAGGATAGATGAGTCTCTTGTTCCAATACGGTCTTTCGATTGATTAGTTTGTAGTTCTTACGCGAAACGGTTAATAATGAAATGTTTCCTTTCCATTTATCATAAAAAAACTCTTCAACCAGAACTTCTATTATGTCATCTGTTGCTTTCAATATAAAAGGATCAGCAAAGAAGCGATCCCGATATGGGTGCTGAAGCCATTGAATGGGTAAACGATAAGAGTTGGGTTTTAAGATCATATTTAATGAAGATTCTATAAAACCAATATTCCAATGGAATATCCCAAGTTTTTGTTCTAATGTTTTGATTGAAAATATATTCATGTTTATTTAAGTTTGTTCCCACCAGAAATGGTAAGTTGCTTTCATTCTTTCCTGATCTCCCAAATAGATTGTAGTTCCGAAATTAATAAGTTGAATGGCTATAATTAGGAGGAAAGCCGCTGTATGTAAAATGCTCTTACCTCCGTATTTACACAGATATACCAGTAGATAGGAAAACACAATAATATTCATATTGACAAAAAACAAGAATGGTCTTTGTAAAGCATGGTTACCTACAAGCAACAAATTTATGCAGCTACCTATAAAATACAAGTTATAATATATCTTTATATTTGAAGAAGAAAATGTGTCTTTAACTTTATTGCTGTATAATATAAGTATGATATTTAGTAGGAAAATAAGCCATGTCCGTGGTCCGTATACATAATCTTCGTCAAGAGTCAAAACACTCTCTACGTTATTGTATCTGTCCCCTAATCCGATTAAATTTAAAATAACATCGATGTTCTTTAAGTATTGGCTCCATATTGAGACCCCACTTAACAGTAAAGACATAAACAGCAATGAGAGTTGCAAAGGTATATTTCTAAAAAGATCCTTTTCCGATTTGAAGATAAAATATAAAGGTAACAGCAGGAGCGCTGTTCTATGAAGGGTATATCCTGCTGCTATGCATAACATATAAGGGATGAACTTTTTTTGTTTGATAAATGGAACTGCGTATACAAACAGGCACCAGACTAATGACTGCCTGATAACGCTCATCCATCCTAAAAAAGCTCCTGACATTATCATGAATGCCAGAAATGGAAAAAGATATCCTTCTTTTCGGAAGGTATAATAGATTAGAAATATTTGAAGAAAAGCAATCAAGCTGAAATAAAAAGAATAGTGTATACCGGATTCTGCCATGAGTTGGGTGATCAGTTTGAACCCGACTTCCAGATCATCTCTGACAACAGAATGGTGTGAATATCCGTCGTAGATTTCTAAATAACTCTCATAATCGTTGCCCACATCATATCTGACTCCGAAAAGCAAAGCAAAGCAAATAATGGGTAGTAAAAAATCAACATTAAACCAAGCTGTTCTGATATTTCTGTCTCCACAGCTCCTTTTCATGTAAATATAGCCGGAAAGGATCATAATCAACATTAATGATGAATATACATATGTCGTTTGGAACATATTATATTTGTTCTGATAATGTATGGTAGATACTTCTTAAACCAGAATAGCAATTTGCATACAATTTACTTTTTTGCAATAGTAAATAATGTATTGCAAAGTATAGATTTACGTGATTCCGTGCAGAAGTAAATGTGTAAAGTTTTTTATCCAGCAATGTAAATTGCTGGATATCGTTGAATTTATATCCTATTTCCAGCAAATAACGGATTCTATAAAGATGGTAGGATAGTACATACCCTGAATAAACACCAATTTTTATAAGGTATTGATAGCACCAATCGTTAGAGAACATAATATTTTTCAAAAGATGTTCGGATATTCTGGGGTGTGAATTGGATTCATTATTCAGGCAGTAATTGTAACAGGAAGAAGAAACTGAGCTGAATCTTTTCGCTTGAGACACCAATTGAACCAGCAACATTCTGTCTTCAGCATTTGTCATACCTGGATAGGCTGCAGGCGAATAGTCTCTAAACAAATTTACCGAATAAATATTCCCCCATAAAGTATAGGGTAGTTTTCGCTTCAGAAATAACGTTTGTATTTCTTCAGATGAACTGTTGATTTGTATTTGACGGGTTCTTATCCTTTCAGATTGACCGTTATTGATAATCGTATATCCTCCGAATACAATATCGGAATGATCTGCAGTTATTTTATCATAAAGGATTTGAAAGGCGTTTTTAGGAAAATAATCGTCAGCATCGCTAAAAGTGATGTATTTACCTTGTGCTTTTTGATAACCGCTTTCTCGGGCGGACATTGTCCCCCCATTTTTTTCTTTATTGATGATGACAATACGGTTGTCTCTCCGTGCATATGCCATCGCTATTTTCAGAGAATTATCCGAACTGGCATCGTTGACTATCATTACCTCAAAGTTGTCAAATGTCTGTTGTCTGATAGAGTCTAAACAGCGAGGGAGCCATTTCGCCGCATTATATACAGGAATGATGATACTGATATCTGGTCTAATAATGATACTCATGTGCTTGATTTACAGCTTTAGTAATACGTTTAAAGTTCCATTTCCTTATTTTGGATAATAAATTCTCAGGCAATGATTGCTTGATTATCCCTTTTATTTGGTGGCTGATTATGAATTTATAATATTCCAGCTTCCATTGGGGGGTATGCGAACGTCCGGATATAATACCGAATTCCCGTTCACGTGCAATTCTGTTTACAGATGACAAACCGTTTCGAGCATCGAAAACAGAGATTGTATGTGGAATATATTGGAATGTTTTTCTTTCTTTCAAGCAAGAGTAGAAGAAATCATAATCAGCACATATTTTATATTTTGTATTATAGTTCCGTTTTTTTAATAGGTCGGCTTTGACAAATGACGATTGGTGGCAAAAGATCATTCCATATTTTAACTTTTCAAGTTCTGCCGGTTGTCTGACATATTTTCCGAATGCGTAAATAAATTCGGTGTCACCGTATATGATATCGATATCAGATTCGGGTTCGGGTATGAATAATAAGTTTAGAGATGTATCACAGAAAAATGTGTCTCCGGCGTTCATGAAATTAATCCAGTCTCCAGTAGCCATACGAATACCTTTATTCATTGCATCATAAATACCTTTATCCGGTTCACTTACCCAATAAGATATTTTGTTTTGATACTTTTTAATGATATCGACAGTTCCATCGTTGCTTCCACCATCTATGACAATATATTCGATATTGGGATAAGTCTGGTTGATAACCGAAAGTATTGTTGGTTCAATGGAAGTAGCAGCATTGTATGAGACTGTGATAATTGTGATTTTTGAGTTACTTTCTTTCATATCAAATTATTGCCCCTGTTTTATATTTGAAGTAATACTTGTTGTATATTCCTAAATGCCATAATAGATTACGTATCTTCTCCCTCTTCCTGAATGCTTGTGGCTCGACCCGACGGTTACTGACTATTATTCTTGGATAAGGAGAATTGGGATATTTTTTTTCATTGTATGTCCATTGTTTTTTGTCGGCATATTTTTTATTCCAAGCATATTGCCATGGTCTGTCGCCAAATTGGGAGGGATCTCTGAAGGGAATAATTCCGTTTTTCCTGCAAGTTAGTGAGAATACGGATTGGTCTTCACGATGCTCGATGAAATCCACCGGATTCTTTTCTTGAGTGAATTGGTTTGGAGAGGCACAACGTTCATCTTGCATATAGTTTAGCCATTCCTCGATAATTTTTCTTGAAAAGTCATTCTTTTTAAGCAATATATAGCTGGCACAAATTTGATTGGAGGAAAGATCATCATGCCCCATGATGGAAAAAACTTCTTTTTTAGTCCATTGCCTTTCTAATAAAGGCAGTTCGAAAGGCATGACAGATATATCCTCTTTTTCCAGAACATCAATCAGACGACTTATTTTATTATCATAAAAAGCTCCGGAATCGCAGTAGAACAGATAGTCTCCTTCTTTTATTTGCGCCAGTGTTTTCAGAATAAAATAAGGTTTCCAGAGCCATAGGCCAGCTCCCCGGCGATAAGCGAAAATGCGTGAGTTTTTATGATAGAACTCTTTATCGATATCTTTGGGTGTATATTCTATCACCTTATCTGCTTTTCCTGTCTTGTAAGCTGTCAAGGTGTTATATTTCCTTTGTATCTCAAAATTAGCATCGGAGAAATTGATTGCAATTATATTGTGATTGTTATACATTTTGAAACTGTTAGCCGGTTATTATTTACTATAAATTCCATAATCCTTATTCATAATTATTTTAGTTAATTGTTTTCGCCCCATTATAACCTGGAAAAGGCAGACGACTGTGGGAAATAACAAAGCTCCTATAATTCCCATTTTCTCACATCCGTAATTGATAACAGGCAATGCCGAAATTGAAAAAAATAGATAGATAAGCATCTGTATTCTTACTTTACCTGTTCCGTTTATCAATGTGGTATAAACTCCTACCAATGTTTGTGCCAGCACATAAATAGCAACCATTGAAGATACAGATAGAGATATCTTGACGTCATTTCCTATCCACCATTTATATATTTGGTTTGAACAGATAAGCATGAACGCTGAAACAGGTAAGATAAAGATTAGCCACATTCTTTCCAGTTTACGATGTACTTGCTTCATCCATCTGAAGTCTTTTTTTGTATAGGCATCCGTGAAGGCGGACCAGAAAGGTGTTAATATAATAGTTGCGAACATATTCAGAGTGTTGAAGTATTTGTATGCTATATTGTATTCTGTTACAGCCTCAGGTCCTTTTACGCGAGAAATAATAATATTCATAAACTGATAAATAAACATCATCGCTATCATGATTATAAAAAATTGTCCGCCCAATCCTATTATATTTTTGGTCAGGGAAAAACGGATGAAACGGAAGGAGGGAGTTATAGGTTTGTACCTTTCTGTCCTGAATATAAAAAAGGAGACTATAAGCAGCAGGATACAAGGAATACCTGAAAAAGCGATAGCCAGGTTGACCAGATTTCCCGCTGTTGTTTTTGTCAGTACATAAATTGTAATAAAAGCAAGTACCTGCCCTCCTGTTTGTATGAGGGAAGCCATAGCCGGTTTTTGATCAGCCATAAGCATGGTGGTGAGGACACTCCCTACTATATTCAGGCAAAAAAAACAGGCCAGCAGGCCGAAAACCGTATGCAGTTCGGCGTTGTACTGCCTGTCTATAATCAATATCTCACTCCAATGGATATAGTGATTGGCAACAGTAATACCAATAAATATGAGTGTAAATAAAATTGATAAGACAGCATATGTCGTGCTCAAATATTCTTTTGCAGTCTGCATATCTCCCTTCGCTTTTGCTTCTGCAAAGCGATTTCGGAATCCATGTGCAAAGCCTAAGTCAAAGAAAGATAGCCAAGAGATAATGGAACTTAGTGTCAGCCAAATACCGTATTTAACGGTGTCAATGTATCCTATGGTTAGAGGTACAACTTGCAGGGATATTAATATACTAATGCATTTCAGCCCTAACGATGCAATTATATTTTTCTTTGCTAAAACAGTTCTTTCATTACCTTGTAAGAGGAAAGATTGAAATTTGCTTAGTAAATGCATGTTTATGAATTACTACCTGAGCCGATAATCGTTATTTATACACCCCGCAAAAATCCAATATCACCTTGTTCCCGTCGTAAGGCAAGGATTTGAATTCCTGGTGGGCGACGAGGAAAGCGACGATGTTGGCGCGGGCGTAGGCTTCCTGGTAGGGAGTCAGTTTGAAGACCGGGTGGTTGTGGACGTTTGGCTCAACGATCAGGATGTCGGTGTCGGCGGAGCGTTGGAGGACTTTGGTCGCGATGTATTTGGCAGGCGATTCGCGCAGGTCGTCGATGTTGGGCTTGAAGGCCAGTCCCATCAGAGCGACAATCGGCATGCGATGATGGTCCAGCAGAAAACGGAGAATGGCGTTTTCGATTTTTTCGGCACACCAGAAAGCCTTGTAGTTGTTGATCTCGCGGGCTTTCGAGATGAGCTGCGACTCATAGGGGAACTCCGAAGTCAGAAAATAGGGGTCTACTGCGATGCAATGGCCTCCAACGCCTGAGCCCGGTTGCAAGATGTTGACACGCGGATGCTTGTTGGCAAGCTCGATCAGCTCCCAAACGTTGATGCCCGCCTTGTCGCAGATAAGTGACAGTTCGTTGGCAAAGGCGATCTGCACGTCGCGTGAGGAGTTTTCTGTCAGCTTGCACATTTCCGCTGTCCGTGCATTTGTCCGGTGGAGAGTCCCTTTGACGAAAAGACTGTAGAACTGCACCGCCTTTTCGGTCGATTCCTTGTCGAGCCCGCCGATCACCCGGTCGTTGTGTACCAACTCGTATATTACGTTTCCCGGCAAGACACGCTCCGGACAGTAAGCGATGAACACTTTTCCCGTCAGCTCCGGGCGGAGAGCATAGATCAGATGTCCCATCTTCTCGGTCGTTCCGACAGGTGAGGTCGATTCGATCACGAACAAGTCTCCCTCCTTAAGTAAAGGTGCCACCATGCGCGTCGCCGCTTCGACATACGAGATGTCCGGTTCATGGTTCCCCTTGAACGGAGTCGGGACGACGACCAAGTAGACATCGCTTTCTTCGGGAATCCCCGAAGCCTTCAGTTTTCCCGTTTTGACTACCTCCGAGCACAATTCCTGCAAACCCGGTTCCACGATATGGATCACTCCCCGGTTTGTCATTTCCACTACTTTCGGATTCACATCTACGCCGATGACATCCACGCTGCTCCCGGCGGCTATGATTGCGGTAGGCAGGCCGATGTAGCCCAGCCCCATAAAACATACTTTCATTATTTGTATTTTTTCTAAAATCGTTTGACAAATTCTTTCCCCTTGAGCGATTCCTTTTTGCAGCCAGTCCTTTCGAACCAAATGCTTAAACCAACCCATATCAGGATGTCACCCGCGAATACGATATTGATATTCACGAATGACACCAGCAGGATATTCAGGCTGCTGAACAGGCAGGCAATGATGACGATGCTGATCATCGCTTTGTGCGGTGTCATTCCCATGTCGAGGAATTTATGGTGTATATGGTTGCGGTCCGGTTTGAACAGCGGTTTGTGGTTGCGTGCACGTACGATCATCACCCGTACAACGTCGAACATCGGCACGATCAGTGTCGAGAAAGCTACCACGATAGCTCCAGCGGAATAGTGGGCGATGTCAGGATTATAGGATGCATAGCGGACGGCGAGGAACACGAGGATATATCCTAACGTCAGACTCCCGGTATCGCCCATGAAGATTTTCCGTCCCTGTTTCACCTGTCCGAACACATTATAATAAAAGAAAGGGATTAATACACCTAATGTGGCGAACGACAGCATGGCGTATATCCACATCCCGTTTATCAGGAAGAGGCTTCCGAGCACCAGCAATGCCGACCCGCTCAGTCCCGAAGCCAGCCCGTCGATCCCGTCGATCAGGTTGATGGCGTTGGTGATAAACACGATCACAAGGATGGTGAGTGGAATCCCGATCCAGGGCGCCAGCTCGTAAACCCCGAACAATCCGTACAAGTTATTGATCCACAATCCCGACAATGGTAGCAGCAGGGCTGCCACTATCTGTATCATGAACTTGGTCGTATAGCGCATTCCCACCAAGTCGTCTTTGAGTCCGGCAAGGTACAGCAGGATAACGCCGCATGCCAGTAGGTAGAACTCCGACAATATATGTGTGAACAACCATTGCGGAATCTGGTATCCGTATAAATAGCCCGTACAGTAAAGGGCGGAGACGAACGATACGGAGAACAGGATCGCCGGAGCGAAACACAGTCCGCCTAATCTCGGTATGGCTCCCTCGTGTATCTTTCTGCTGTCAGGCATATCGAACAGCCGTTTCTTCAGTGCCACGACCAATATCCTCGGAATTATCACCATGGACATCAGGACGGAAATCAGAAAGGCTAATAAAATCAAAAGGTATATCATATTTCATCAATCAGGTTTGTATGCGACAAAGTTCGTCAGTCACATAGAAATGTTCTGGCGATTGTCTGCTTCTCTTTTAGCTTGGGAAGTAACAAGAGGAGGGGAAAAAACGTTTTCTTTTTTGAGTGTAATTGTGCTATTTTAGAAACCATTTCCTAAAAAATCATTGTGCTGAAAGGATGGAAAATGTGGAGGAATAATGAGGGTTGGACGTTATATTTCATTCATTATACCTTGATTGTATCCGGATTAAAGAACGTTAAGAAAAGTGAGCTTGAATAATAGGTAATAACACAATAAGCCGCTATGTCCGGTGAAGAGAAGGACATAGCGGCTAATTTATGATAATTGCTTGAAATCTTACTATCAGAACTGTTCGATATTCAGATCCGCTGCCAGCATATCGGGGATAGCTGCTGCGAAAGCTTTGAAGTGATCGGAGTTCGCGTGGAAATCAAAGGCGGCATCGTCTTTGTATTCTTCATAAAAAATGAATGATTTGGAGTCAAAGGGTGACTGGTAGAGGTTATAACTGATATTGCCGGCTTCCTGGCGCGTCGCGTCGACCAGTGTTTTGGCAACATCGACAAATGCGGCCTCTTGTCCTTCTTTCACCAATACACGGCAAACAATCGTTTTCTTCTCTTTCTGTGGTGAAACAGTCTTTTCCGTACTTGCCTGGGTGGTTTCACCTTGCTTTGCATTGCCACTGCATGAAATACAAAATGCGACCATCATGATGGTCGACAAAAATCCAACAATCTTTTTCATTTGACTAATAATTAGAAATATAAAATCAGAATATCAGCGCAAATATACTGTGATATTTGGAAATATATATTAAAATGATATTGCATTTTTCTCTCCTTTGCAACTAATAGCGAAGTGCTGCGTCTTATGTAGAAAAAAGAAAAGTTATGAGAGTAGAGAAAGAACGTGAACAGGCGTTTTTGGCTTTGGTAAAAGAATATAGGAGGCTTATTTATAAAGTTTGCTATCTCTATGCCAAGGATGAAGAGCATTTGAAGGATTTGCATCAGGAGGTGTTGGTCAACTTATGGCAGGGGTTTGGCAGTTTCAAGGGAGATGCCAAGATCTCGTCGTGGATTTATCGCGTGAGCTTGAACACCTGTATTTCATTCCATCGCAAACACGATAAGATCACGGACACGCTGCCGTTGGAAAACCTGTTCGGGCTCGTATCGGAAGAGGATGAAAAGGCGGCATACCTGCGTGAGATGTATCAGCTTATCAGTCAGTTAAACCGTTTGGAAAAAGCCATTATCATGTTGTGGCTGGATGAACGGTCGTATGAGGAGATTGCCGAAATCACCGGATTATCGCGCAACAATATCGCTTCTAAATTGAAGCGTATCAAAGAGAAATTAAACGTATTAGCAAATCAATAGAAAGGAATAATCATGGAACTGGAAGATTTAAAAAAAGGGTGGAGAGAGATCGATGAACATATCGACCGGATGGATGAGAATAATGAAATGGCACAAAGAGTTGTGAGGGAACATATTGTTTCAGTCCGTGAACGATTGAAAAACAGATTCAGGATGATGACCTTGCTATGCCTGATGGCTCCGGGTGTTATCAACCTTCTTTTTCTGGAGATCGATGGTATTGGCTCGTGGACGAAGTTTGCTTTTCTGTTTTTCTTTATTGTGATGGCAATTCATAAAGGTTTTCTGTGGAGAGGCCTGGCAAAGACGGATTATAAATGGATGACGAGCAAGGAAGCCCTGATTTCGACTTTCAAACTGGAAAAGTTCCAGAAAGTGGGTATCCTGATCGGTTTTCCTTTAGCTTTGGTCGTAATAGCCTTATTCATGCTGGACCTGTACAGGGCGCAAGAAATGTATGCCTTCTATGGTGCCTGCTGCGGAATGGTTGTCGGTTTCTTCGCCGGCTTTCGCGTGCAAAGACGTATCAGAAAGGAATTTCAGCAGTTGCGTGGCGCACTGGAAGAGGAATTAAGTTAAGAGTTCGGCCGATTTCCTAAACACAAAAAAGGCTGTCAATCTTTCGATTGGCAGCCTTCGTTGCGGAAGCGGGGGGATTCGAACCCCCGGTACCCTTGCGAGTACGTCAGTTTAGCAAACTGGTGGTTTCAGCCACTCACCCACACTTCCATGGGCTTCGCGCTTCATTTCCTTGAATTGCGCTGCAAAGATAGGCTGAAGTTTTTGAATATACAAAGCATTTTGACGATATTTTTTAAGAAAAAGGTGTTACTTTTGTGCCCGGTTCTGATATTCAGAGAATTATTAAGTGAAATATGAGTGGAAAAAAGTTTTCGAAGCGAACAGTTATTATAGGAATCCTGTCTTTTATCGTCCTGTTGCTGGCGGGAACGGGCTTTTGGGCCTACCGTCTGTTACTGGCGCCGGATTTCGCACCGCGCAATACCGTGTATGTATATATCGACACCCGCAAAGATTTTGATGATCTCTGCCGTCAGTTGCAAGATTCTGCCGGATGTCGGCGCATCGGAAGCTTCAAACAACTTGCCGGTATGCTGAAATACCCTGCAAATATGCGTACCGGGCGTTATGCCGTGGAGCCGGGCATGAACAATCTGACGTTGCTTAACGACCTGCGTCGGGGGCATCAGGTGGCAACCCGCATTACTTTTAATAATATCCGTTTTAAGAAGGACCTGGTAGAACGGCTCTCGGAGCAGTTGATGATAGGAGAGGACGAATTGCTCCACCTGCTTACTGATTCCGCCTATTGTGACTCGCTGGGTTTCACGACCGAAACGATCAATACGCTGTTTATTCCCAATACATATGAGGTGTATTGGAATATATCAGCCGACAAGTTGATGCAGCGGATGAAACGCGAATATAACAATTTCTGGACTGACGCCCGTCTTGCCAAAGCGAAAGCCATCGGGTTGACACCGGCGGAAGTTTCTATCCTTGCCTCTATCGTGGAGGAAGAAACGGCGGCGTCAGACGAATATCCGATTGTGGCCGGACTGTATCTAAACCGCCTTCACCGGGGAATTCCCCTTCAGGCTGATCCGACTGTAAAGTTCGCTATCGGTGATTTCTCGCTGCAACGCATCCTTTTCGAACATCTGGAGGTTGATTCTCCTTATAATACTTACAAACACACCGGGTTGCCGCCCGGACCGCTTCGCATCCCGACAATCAAGGGGTTGGATGCCGTTTTGAATTATATGCAGCATAATTACTTGTATATGTGTGCGAAGGAAGATTTTTCCGGGCGTCATAACTTTGCCGCCACCCTTGCCGAGCATAACCGCAACGCCAATCGCTATCGGGCGGAATTGAATAGACGGAAGATCCGGTAGGCATGAAAAAAAAGTTTCATGCCCATGAAACTTTTGTTCCATGAGGAAGAAACTAAAGTTCCATGCCGATGAAACTAAATCCAATTGCGGAGATATTATTGCGGATATAGGTAAAAGTCTTATCTTTGTAGGTTAGATAACACAGAAAAATCGATTAAAAACAAATAAACATTACATGGAAAAACATCTATTTTTAGGGGATGAGGCAATCGCGCAAGCTGCTATAGATGCAGGCTTGTCCGGTGTTTATGCCTATCCGGGAACCCCTTCGACCGAAATAACCGAGTATATCCAGGGATCGGCCGTGGCAAAGGAAAGAGGCATCCACTGCCGCTGGAGCGCAAATGAGAAAACAGCGATGGAAGCCGCTTTAGGTATGAGCTATGCCGGTAAGCGCGCGTTGTGCTGTATGAAACATGTGGGGCTGAACGTGGCTGCCGACTGTTTCATGAATGCAGCCATGAGCGGTATCAATGGCGGTATGATCATCATAACTGCCGACGACCCTTCCATGCACTCTTCCCAGAACGAACAGGACAACCGTATGTTCGGCAATTTCGCCATGATCCCGATGCTCGAGCCGTCCAGCCAGCAAGAGGCTTACGATATGGTATATGAAGGGTTCGAACTTTCCGAAAAGTTGGGCTATCCGGTTCTGGTCCGCATCACAACCCGTATGGCTCATTCTCGCGCAGGCGTGGTTACCCGCGCACAGAAGCCTGAAAACGAAATGCATACGCCCGAAGACGGCCGCCAGCGTTTCATCCTCCTTCCGGCTCTTGCCCGCAAACGTTTCAAGACGTTGATCGCAGCACAAGATACATTTGTCGCTTCTTCCGAAGCCTCTTCCTATAACAAGTATTTCGATGCTCCCAATAAGGAATTGGGAATCATTACGACCGGTATCGCGTTCAACTACCTTTCGGAAAACTATCCGGACGGGTTTGAACATCCGGTGCTGAAGATCAGCCAGTATCCGCTGCCCCGCAAGATGGTGGAAAAGATTATGAGCGAATGCAAGGAAATCCTCGTACTCGAAGAAGGTTATCCGGTGGTGGAAGAACAACTGAAAGGATTCCTCGGTATCGGCGTTACGGTACATGGACGCCTGGACGGCACGCTGCAACGCGATGGCGAGCTGACGCCCGATGCTGTAGGCAAGGCATTGGGTAAAGAGATTGCCGGCTACTATGCCACTCCGGAAGTTGTGGAACAGCGTCCGCCTGCATTATGCCAGGGTTGCGGACACCGTGACGTGTATGAAGCGCTCAACGAAGTCTTGGCCGAATATAAGGGTGCGAAGGTGTTCGGCGATATCGGCTGTTACACGCTGGGAGCTTTGCCTCCTTTCCGTGCGATCGATACCTGTATCGACATGGGAGCTTCCGTCACGATGGCGAAAGGTGCGTCCGATGCGGGTGTTTTCCCGGCTGTATCGGTGATCGGCGACTCGACGTTCACGCACTCCGGTATGACCGGCCTGCTGGATTGTGTCAATGAAAATACAAATATCACGATCGTAATTTCCGATAACGAGACGACTGCCATGACAGGCGGACAGGATTCTGCGGGAACAGGACGGCTGGAATCGATCTGTGCCGGTATCGGCGTAGACCCGGCTCACATCCGTGTGATGATTCCGTTGAAGAAGAATTACGAAGAGATGAAGACGATCATCCGCGAAGAGATCGAGTATAAAGGCGTATCGGTGCTGATCCCGCGTCGCGAGTGTATCCAGACATTAACAAGAAAGAAAAAAGCAAGCAAGAAATGAAAGCAGATATCATATTATCCGGTGTGGGAGGACAGGGCATCCTCTCCATCGCTGCCGTTATCGGAGAAGCCGCATTGAAAGAGGGCCTGTATATGAAGCAGGCCGAAGTACACGGAATGAGCCAGCGTGGTGGCGACGTACAGTCGAACCTCCGCCTCTCAGACCAGCCGATTGCTTCCGACCTGATCCCGCAGGGACACGCCGACCTGATCATTTCGCTCGAGCCGATGGAGGCGCTTCGCTACTTGCCGTACTTGAAAAAGGACGGATGGTTAGTGACGAACTCGCAGCCGTTTATTAACATTCCCAACTATCCGGAGATGGAGAAGGTGAACGGAGAACTGGACAAACTGCCGCATAAAGTGGTGCTGGATGTGGAGGCCATTGCCAAGGAAGTGGGTTCCGTACGTGCAGCCAATATCGTGATGCTGGGCGCCGCCGCTCCTTTCATCGGTATTGAATATGACAAGATTGCCGACGGCATCCGCCGTATTTTCGGACGCAAAGGGGAAGAGATCGTGGAGATGAACCTCAAAGCGTTGAAAGCCGGCTACGATGTAGCACAAAGCATGCAATAACATGGGGTGCGACCCGTAAGGGCCGCACTTCTTTAAACACAAATAATATGAAGAAGTACTTATTCCTTTCCTTTTTTGCTCTCCTTGCTTTCGTCTTGAAGGCGCAGGATGAGAGTGGTGACATCGTCAAGGTGGGCGAGCAGATGCCGGCTTTTACGATTGTGAACGATAATGGAACCGAGACGCCTTCCTCTTCTCTGAAAGGGAAAGTGGTGTTGGTGAACTTCTTTGCCACTTGGTGTCCGCCCTGCCAGAAAGAGCTGGCTGAGGTGCAGAAGACGCTTTGGCCGAAATACAAGGACAACAAGGATTTCGCCATGCTGGTAATCGGCCGTGAGCATTCGGATGCGGAGTTGCAGAAGTATAACGAAAAGAAAGGTTTTACCTTCCCTCTTTATCCGGACAAGAACCGTGCGGTGTATGGCGCTTTCGCCAACAGCCTCATTCCGCGCAGCTATTTGGTGGATAAGACCGGTAAAGTCATTTACGCTACAAAAGGCTATACAGACGAAGAGTTTGCCGAGCTGATGAAGAAGATTGAAACGGCTTTAAAATAAAAGATATGGAATACAGTCATGTGCATATAGTTTATTTTTCTCCGACGCATACATCGGCTAAAACAGCTTATGCGATCGCAGAAGGATTGGATGGAGAGGTCCTGCTGGAATCCGATATTACATACGGATTGCCGGAAGAACCGGTAGAGATCGCCGGTGACGAGCTGACGATTGTGGCTGTCCCTGTGTATGGGGGACGTGTGGCGGAAACAGCTATGGAACGTCTTCGCGCGTTTAGTGCACATCAGGCTCCCGTCGTTCCGGTTGTCGTCTATGGCAACCGCGATTATGAGGATGCCTTGAAAGAATTGTCCGATACGCTGACCGTTGCAGGTTTTGTCCCAGTTTCTGCCGGCGCTTTTATCGGCGAACACTCGTTCAGCCGGAAGGATATGCCGATTGCAGCCGAACGTCCTGATGAAGCCGACCATGAGTTAGCTACCCGTTTCGGACGCGAAATCAGGATGAAATTGCAGCAGGCGGAAAGCCTTTCCGACCTGAAGCCGCTCGAGGTGAAAGGAAATTACCCCTATAAGGTGAAAGGTCCGTCTACGCCGCAAGCTCCTGTGACGAACGAAGACCTGTGTACGCAATGCGAATATTGCATAGATGTCTGTCCGGTTTCTGCCATTTCGATTGTCGACGACCGGATGTTCAGTGATCCGGCGATCTGTATCAAATGTTGCGCCTGCGTGAAGGAATGTCCGGAGGCGGCCCGCACGTTCGACACTCCTTATACGGCGATGCTGCACAAGAACTTTAGCGCCCGTCGCGAACCGGAATTGTTTATTTGATTTTCTAAAATATCAACTTGTAGCCGATTCCCCGGATGTTCAGTATCTGAACGGTGGGATCGGCTTTTAGTTTTTTACGGAGCTTGGTGATAAAGACGTCCATGCTGCGGGCGTTGAAAAACGTATCGTCTCCCCAAAGTTCGAGCAGGACAGGTTTGCGGTGCAACACGTCGTTGGCATGCTGGCACAACATACGGAGAATTTCCGCTTCCCGGTGGGAAAGGGTTTCCGTATGGTCGTCCATTTGTAAAGTCTGGTGCGGATAGTGA
Organism: Parabacteroides acidifaciens; assembly: GCF_003363715.1. Lineage (GTDB taxonomy): Bacteria > Bacteroidota > Bacteroidia > Bacteroidales > Tannerellaceae > Parabacteroides > Parabacteroides acidifaciens. The sequence continues at coordinate 5,380 of NZ_QREV01000013.1, read as the reverse complement.
AATGTGTATTGTCCGATCGTATAAACATCCGCCTGCTTAACGGTGGAAGCCTGTATGGGACGGTGCAGCAAGGCCTGGATGCGGACGATCAATTCCTCCATGTCGAAAGGCTTCTTCAGGTAGTCGTTTCCTCCCAAATGGAAACCTGTCACCAGATCGTCGACCGAAGAACGGGCAGTCAGGAACAGAATTGGCGTTTTGCTGTCGGTCTGCCGGATCATTTTGGCAAGGCTGAAGCCGTCCAGTTGGGGCATCATGACGTCTAACACGAGGATGTCCGGCTTTTGTCGGTGGTAACATTCGAGTGCTTCGTTACCGTTGGCGGCCAGGGTGATCCGAAACTCCTGGCGGCTTTCGAGGCTGTCTTTTATAATCTTAGCCAATGTTATTTCGTCTTCTGCTAATAATATATGTATCATTTCCGGATGGGTATTAAGAGTGTGAATGTACTTCCTTGCCGTTCCTTGCTTTGAAGAGTGATGCTGCCGCCGTGCCGCTCTACGATGTCTTTGACGTAACTGAGTCCGAGTCCGAAGCCTTTTACGTCGTGGATATTGCCTTTCGAGACACGGTAGAAACGTTCGAACACGCGCGATTGCTGGGCTTGCGGGATGCCGATGCCATTATCCGTGACACTGAGTTGCAGCCATTCTTCGCTTTCGCGTGCCCGGATGTCGATATCGACGCTTGTTCCCGAATATTTGATGGCGTTGTCCAGCAGGTTGCTGATCATGTTCGTGAAATGCAGCTTATCGGCATATATTGCAATCTCTTCCGGTTGCATATCCAGATGGAAGCGTACTTCTTTATTTGCCTTTAGCGTAAATTGGCGGATCAGGCTGTCCATAAGCGGGCGGAGCTGGAATGTCTCTTTCTGCAAACGGAAATTCTTGCGTTCGTCCACTGCCATGCTGAGTATCTTCTCCACTAATCCCGACAGGTGTTTAAGCTGCTGGCGGCAAAGGGTGAAGTATTCCTCGCGCGTATCTTTCTGTTCTACGAAATTGAAGGTTTGCAGTGCGTCAATGGCCGAGTAGGTGATGGTGATCGGCGTCTTCAACTCGTGTGTCATGTTGTTGACGAAGTCATTCTTGATCTGTGCGATTGTCTTTTGCCGGAGGATTGTCCGGATCAGATAGGTATAGCAAGCCGTCGTGATGGCCAGAAGCAGGAGAGAGGCAAAGAGCAGCGTACCCATTTCCCGGAAGACCGTTTTGTCCGGAGAGACGATGAAGCCTTGTATCCCGATGCTGTCGTCGGCATTCACGCCGATCTTCTGTGTCGGCATCAGCTGTGCCGGATTCTCGTTGTCAGGAAGGGAAGAGGCCAGCAAGGTGTCTTTTCCGATGGTGAAGTCTATAAAATGTGGGTTCCGTATGCCTTCCTGCCGGAGATAGGTTCCCCACAGGCTGTCTAACTTCTGGATGTCTACCGGTGATAATCCGTTTATAGCCTGCCAGATGCCTTTGAAGGCCATGCGCATCATAGGGGTGTTTTCAGGTTTGTATAAGCCGAAGACAGTACTGTCGGCTGTTGTCTCAACCTTTAAACTGGTGCGATTATAGACTCTTCGGGGCTTTTGCCGGGAAGATGCGTGCGAGGTGCTGTCGAGTGAGAAAGTAAATTCGATCTGCCCGTGAGGTGCATCGTGAGCTGTGTCTTTCTCTAATGTTTCCAAGCGGAAGGTCAGGTCTTCGTTTATGGCCTGCTGAAGGGTTTCGTTGATCCGGCTTTGGAAGTGTTTCTTTTCAATCCGGTAACTGTTCCAAAGCCAGTAACCCTGGAAAAGGAATGTCCCCAGAACCGAAAGTGTAACGAAAACCAATATGAGCCGCATCCGTAGTTTCATCGAGGCAAATATACAACTGATCTCAAAACCTTTTCTGCCCGGTAACACTAAATAACAGAACAAAATATTATCTTTGCCTCTATCCTTATTTGTTTAATATCTACTAATACCCCTGTATCAAATGAAGACACGCGTATTAATTTTGCTATCGTTGCTTTGCAGTTTATCACTCAGTGCCCAAATCCGCTTAGAGGGCTATAGGCAAGCCGACGTAAATCCTGAATTACTGGCGGGGCGCTGGAAAGCGCGCTGGATCTCCATGCCCGGTGAACCGGCTAATGTATATGGTGTTTACCATATGCGTAAGACATTCGATCTGGTCGAAGTGCCGTCACGTTTTATCGTCCATGCGACGGCGGATAACCGTTATAAACTCTACGTGAACGGACAGTTCGTTTCGCTCGGGCCGTCGCGCGGGGATATCTATAACTGGAATTTTGAGACAGTCGACCTTGCCCCTTATCTGAAAAAGGGAAAGAATGTGCTGGCTGCTGTTGTCTGGAATTATGCCGAACAGAAACCGGTCGCGCAGATCAGTTTTAATCAGACTGGATTCTTGTTGCAAGGAAATACGGATGCGGAAGCAGTTGTTAATACCGGTGATTCATGGCTTTGTATGAAGAATGAAGCCTATGCGCCTTGGCACAAACCTGTGTTGGGTTATTATGTGGCAGGTCCCGGCGAACTGCTTGCTGCTGCCAAATATCCTTGGGGGTGGGAGCAACCGGGTTACGATGATAGCCGTTGGCAGAAAGCCCGTTCCGGTATCAAGGGAGGGGCGAAAGGTTCGCGCGACTATCCCGGCCGCCTGCTCGTTCCCTGTCCGATCCCTCCGATGGATATGCAGCCGGAACGTTTCGAAGCTGTCCGCATAGCCGAAGGGGTGAAAGCTCCTGCCGGTTTCCTGAAGAGTAAAACATCCCTGACGGTCCCTGCCAACAGTAAAGTGCGTCTGCTGTTAGATAACGGGAAGCTGACGACGGGCTATCTTTCTCTTTTGTTCAGCAAAGGCAAAGAGGCCGAGATTGCGATCGGTTATGCCGAAGGGCTTTATGAGGGAGAGGAGAAAAGCACGACCAAGTCTTATTCGCTTCCGGAAAAGGGAAACCGGGATGAGGTGAAGGGTAAAAGGCTGATCGGTTACGAAGACAAGGTGATTGCCGACGGCGGTGAGGGGCGCAATTTTACCACCCTTTGGTGGCGCACATGGCGGTATGTGGATCTGACGATCTCTACGGCTTCCGAACCATTGGTGCTGGAAGATGTATATGGCACTTTCTCTGCTTATCCGTTCCGTCGCGAGATCGCATTCTCCGCTCCCGGACATGAGGATTTGAATAAGATGTTGGATATCGGCTGGCGTACGGCACGGCTTTGTGCGAACGAGACGTATATGGATTGCCCGTATTACGAGCAGTTGCAGTATTTCGGTGATACACGTATCCAGGCAATGATTACCTTATATAATACGCATGATGCCTATATGGTGAAGAATGCAATCGAGCAGGGACGCCAGTCTATCGTGGCGGATGGGATTACGATGAGCCGTTATCCGTCCAGTCTGCACCAGTTTATTTCTTCTTTCTCCTTGTGGTGGATCTGTATGGGACATGATTATTGGATGTACCGGGGAGATGAAACCTATATGAAGACCTTGTTGCCTGCCTACCGGGGAGTACTTTCATGGTATGAGCAGTGGCTGAAGCCGGATCACAGCTTAGGGTATGTACCTCACTGGTTTTTTGCTGATTGGTCCGCCGGTTTTGAGTCTGGCGAGCCTGTGCGCGAGAAAGAGGGTAATTCTTCTTTCCAGGACTTGATGTATATCCTGACACTCGAATCGGCTGCCGAAATGGAACGGGCTTTTGGTATTCCGTCAATGGCGGACCACTATACGGAGATTGCTTCCGCCATCCGCGCTACGATCCGTTCCAAGTATTGGGATGAAGCGCACGGCCTGTTTGCCGATACCTATGACCACCGCAGTTTCTCGCAGCATGTCAATTCGTTGGCTATCCTGGCTGGAATTGTTACAGGTGACGAAGCTGTCGCCGTTATGAAGCGTACTTTGAGCGATACCTCCCTGATCCAGGCGACAATCTATTTCCGTTATTATGTACATCAGGCATTGAAAGCGGCGGGGATGGGTGACCAGTTGCTCGACAACTTGCAAATCTGGCGTGATCAGATGGCGCTTGGCTTGACGACTTGGGCAGAAATGCCCGAGCCGACCCGTTCGGACTGCCATGCTTGGGGAGCCAGCCCGAACATCGAGTTCTTCCGTATCCTGTTGGGTATCGACAGCAAGGCTCCTGGATTTAAGGAAGTTCGTATCGCTCCGTCGTTAGGTGACTTGAAAGAAGTATCCGGAACAATGCCGCATCCGGCAGGCAGTGTTACCGCTGCTTATAAGATCGGTAAGGATGGAAAACTGACTGCCCGCCTTGTATTGCCTTCCGGTACCACCGGAGTGTTTGTCTGGAATGGGAAAGAATATAAACTCAAATCGGGAGAACAGGTGTTGACGGTGGAATAGGGGGAACTAAGGATAAAAATGATGTAATTTAGGGGGGCTTATTGTAAAAACCTCCTTTTTGCCTCTCGCGCGTCCTCCAAAAGCGAACAAATGTTAATCCGCATTTCCACCGTCAAAAAGGGACTTTTTCCTCTTTTTTGAGTGTTTTCAGTAATTACGACCGTCCTCTTTGCCGTCACGACCGTGCTAATGTGTAGTGCACTCGGCACCTCGCGAAGATTAGGACGGTCGTAATGGCGATTATGACCGTCCTAATTGGAAAGAGGACCGTTTTCATGGCAAAAAACACCCTGAATTTCCTTGGGATATTTGGAACGCCGTCCGTTTTGTTTTCAAATATTCGATTCTCCGGGAGTTAAGGTTTTCCACTTTGTCGGCTTATCCGGCATTCGGCAATCAAAAAGAACGCTTTTTGGAATTGCCCCGGCACCTCATTTCTCCCGTTGTCAGAAATAAAGTCCAATCCCGTACAAATAGTCAATCCAAAACGGATCAACTTTTCAGGTGAAATAGAAAAACGGCTGAAAAGGGGGTTATTGTATAATTTGATTATTTCTTTTCCCCTCTTTTTGGGGTCCCTCTGCCTCACGATCCCGTACCGACAGAAAGGAAGCGGAGTCATGCCTCCCTCCCCTGTCCCGTACATTATATAGTAATAGGAATCCTTGATTTTCCAGCCGTTTCGATAGTTGAAAAAAAGTTTCCCCCGTAACTCACAGCATTTCAGCGCATCCCGCAAACCTGTTGCATTCCGATGAAAAAATAGTTGCAAAAAGATTTGGAAGTTATGTTGTAGGGCAGTACTTTTGCACCCGCATTCGAGAGAGAACGGCAGTAGTCAACATGATGAACGAAGGTAGTCCGAGTAGGGGATGAGGTTAGCGATGCTAAGCAAAATTCCAACCGCCGGAGCACTTGAAAAAAAACTTTTCAAATTTTCTTCCGAAACATTTGGTAGTTTAGAAAAAGTCCTTACCTTTGCAGCCGCAATCGCA
>NZ_QREV01000129.1 GCF_003363715.1 Parabacteroides acidifaciens | reverse complement strand
CCAGGTGCCTTTGAACATTGAAGCTCCTTTCTCCGTTATTCTCAAAGCTTATTCGGAAAATCAGGATATCACTTCAAGAGGTGACGTTAAGAGCACTACACTGTATGTTTTCGACGAAAACAATGATTTCTACAAACAAATCACAGTCGACAGAGATTATCTGCTCCAGGTAAAGCCGGTTGAGATCAGCTGCCCGGGATCAAAGAAGATTACTGTTGTCGCTTGGGCCGGTCTTTCTAATGACAGCGAAGAAATCAGCAACATGAACCAGGCGAATATCATCTCAGACCTGCAAGTGAGCTTAAAAAATAACAACGGTGTGGCAAACAGCCTGCCGAGCGACCTGTTCTACGGACAAGTAACCGTTTACCGTTCAGCTACGAAGGCGGCTGCACAGGAATTAAAAATCGAACGCAAGGTTTCTTCCATGTCTATCCTGACAAAAGGTGTTTTCAAAGTTTTCGATTCTAAAGAAGGAAATTACTACTACAAAATAAAAAGAACGAAAAGTTCTTTCAATTGCAATGGAGAATTAACCGGTAGCGATATCGAATATATTATTCCGGCTACTTTAAATGAAAAAGGGAATTTGACTACAGGTACATTCTCTATTTTACCGACCGATAACGTTACTATAGAGCTTTACAGAGACGATGTTATGGTACTTTCTTCCGAAAATGTCAAAAATTCAGAAAACGTGCCTGCAAACGAAGGAGAACAAACAAATATCGTTTTTGACCTTTCTCGCAACAATATTAGCGTTGACGTTTCAGACTGGGGTACTGTTATTCAGTATGTTACAGTCGGATAATTTGCCCTCAATTTTTTTATATGCAATAGGCGCACATT
>NZ_QREV01000128.1 GCF_003363715.1 Parabacteroides acidifaciens | reverse complement strand
TCCCTTAAAGATAAGAATTCTATTACTCTTTTACAATTTCTTCTTGGGCTTTTTCACACAGTCTCTGAAATCAACGGGTTGATAAACACCCGGCTTTGCCGGATTACTCTGCGGGTTTAAACCCCTTTCAAATATGTCAAAAGTCCCCCTGTCCCCACGCTTGACGCGGGGCCGCAAAAGAACAGGCCTTATCAATCAGTTGTTTATAGGGTCGGTTTTAATGCGATCCCGCGTCAAGCGCGGGAACAAGGCTGTTTTGACACAGCCTCCTGAAGTCCACAGAGGAAGAGGCTCTGCCTCTAAGCTCCAAAACCGTTCGTTAAAACGAAACGGCAAAAGAGAGCCTACGGCAGAGGGGTTATTGTAAAAAACGCATTTTTTGAGCTTGAAAGTTCCCCTAATTTAAATAAATGTCAACCCACTTTTCAGCCGTCAAAAAGGAGCTTTTTCCTATGATCTGGCACCTTATCGCCATGAAGAGGGACTTTATCGCTCTGACCCGGAACTTTGTTGCTCTGAAGGTTGACTTCATATAGCACGAAGTCAACCTTCAGAGCGATGAAGCGTTACTTCAAGACTATTTTCTGCGCACCTCACAACAACAAGCCACTAAAATTTCCTTGGGATATTTGGAACGCAGTCCGTCTTCGTCTGCAAATATTCGATTCTCCGGGAGTTAAGGTTTATCACTTTGCTGTTGTTTCCGGTTTTCAGCAATCAAATTGTATGCTTTTCGATATGGGCTCGGCACCTCATTTTCTCTGTTGTCATCCGAATGGGCTAAAATCGTGAAAAGAGTCAAACCAAAATCGATCAAGATTTCGGACGAAATAGAAAAACAGTCAAAAATGGGGGTTATTGTAATCTATCAGGTTTACAGGAGGTCCAAAACTTGACAAAAGTGAGCTATAAATGATGATTT
>NZ_QREV01000127.1 GCF_003363715.1 Parabacteroides acidifaciens | reverse complement strand
TTTGGAACGCCGTCCGTTTTGTTTTCAAATATTCGATTCTCCGGGAGTTAAGCTTTATCACTTTGTCGGCGTTTCCGCTTTTGGGTAATCAAATTGCACGCTTTTCGGAACGGGCTGCGCATCTCATTTCCTCTGTTGTCAGTGGAACAGGTTAAAACCTTGAAAAAAGTCAATTCAAAATCGATCAACTTTTTGGACGAAATAGAAAAACATCCCGGGAAGGGGGTTATTGTAATTATTTAAATTTGTAGGAGGTTCAAAACATCTTAATTTTGAAACAATAGATATTCAAATTCTCTTCATTTGTGAGATGCAGAAAAGCCGTCAGAAGTATTTTTCCGACAGGGTGTTGTATTATGCTTCGTTCGCCATTCAGCAACAGTCCATGATCGTAAAGGAAAAGTTAGAAAAAGAACCGGACGAAAAAATCCGTAAACGGTGGAACTATCAGATCAGTAAAGTTTATGTCGTCTGCATCCTGAACTATATAATGGAACCGTCATTGCCCCATAAATATCGTTGGGATGTAGTGCGTATGGATCGGGAACTGAGAGTCCCGTTTAGTGAAACACTGAATGAAATCTATCTTGAAATGCCAAAATTTGTATTACCTTTGCATGAGTGCGACACACTTTATAAGAAGTGGTTATACGTTTTAAATAACATCGAGATCATGGAACGATTACCCCAAGAACTGAACAATCAGATATTCCGCAAGCTGAAAAGCATCGTGGAGGTAGAGCGCATGACCCCCGACCAACGTCTGGAATATGAATTAAGCCTTTCCGTCGAGCGCGACCTTTCTGCTGCCCTTGACACAAGTTTTGAAGATGGGATGGAGAAAGGCTTAGCAGAAGGCAAAATCGAAGAACAACGTCTTATTGCTGCCAATTTTAAAAAACAGGGGATCAATATTGAAACAATTGCGCA
>NZ_QREV01000126.1 GCF_003363715.1 Parabacteroides acidifaciens | reverse complement strand
TTTGCAGAACTTGGTACATCTAAAGAAAATGTACCGTTAAAATCTGTAACTGTACCTATAGTCGTACCTTTAACAACTATAGATGCACCAATGATGGGCTCGTTGTCTTCTGCCGAAATAACAGTACCTGTCACTTTCGACGTCTGAGCGTTGGCCATCCCAATACCTAATAATAGGCAGAATAAAAGGAAAGTTAACCTTTTCATAGACACACTTTTTTTGTTTAACTTATAAATAACTAATTTGCACTATTCTATTTGTAATCTTATACACCAACTATGTATAAATCTTCCTAAGTGATGGCAAATGTAATAATAAATTTATTATAACAACTAAAAACTAACAGTATTTTATAAAAACAAGGTCGTTAATTAACAAAAGAGTGTGCAAAATCGGCATTTTAGGTTGTTTCGCCTCTGCTTATCCTCTATTTGCGGCTCATTTAAAATTATCTATTTTTAACCTCTACCCCCAACGCCAAAACTAAGGGATTTAGAAGCCTGAATATATGGTTGGGGTCTACATAGGTAGAAAATGAATTTGAGATTTGTTATCAAAGAAAGAAGATATGTCGATTTATATTTGCGGGAGCACAAATCAGTTTTTATAGAAATGTAGATATACAATTATAGAAATATGGGATTACGTAGTTACAAACATAAAACGATGCTTGAGGGAAGTTAACAGAACTACCTATCTGGTCCGGAAAAATAATCTAAAAAATACAAGAACCCCCTTTTTGACCGTTTTTCTATTTCATCCGAAATCTTGATCAATTTTGAATTGACTTTTTTCACGGATTTAATCTTTTTGACTGACAGCAGGCGAAATAAGCTGCCGAGACCATCCCGAAAAGTGTGCAATTTGATTACCGAAAACCAGAAACACCAGCAAAGTGATAAAGCTTAACTCCCGGAGAATCGAATATTTGAAAATAAAACGGACGGCGTTCCAAATATCTCAAGGA
>NZ_QREV01000125.1 GCF_003363715.1 Parabacteroides acidifaciens | reverse complement strand
CTCAAGCTCTCCCTCTGTTTATAGAGGGAGTACCCGCGATAGCGGGGGAGGGAGTTCTTACACTACATGTTCACAGTCTCTAACCTTACCACCTCACCATCGGTGAGGTTACCGCGTCACCGGCAGTGAGGTTACTACCTCACCGATGGTGAGAGAATCAGAGTTCGCCAGGCCGTTCGTAGCCAGGGACATCGCCTACCTTAATAATTTCAGGATAGTCGTACGAGCGGGGAGTCTTGACAAGTTGACCGGGATTACTGCCGCCCTGTGTCGTCACCCTAACATACCACTTCCCCTCCGTCACCGCCGCCGGAAGAACAAACTGCAGCTTAGTCGGCGAGTTGGGCGACAAGCTCTTGGGGGCAACGAAAACTGTTTTCGAAGTGTCTTTTTCGCTCGTAAAGAGAATGCCGACGCTCGCATCGTCCCCCTTCACGGCGAGGCGCATACCGCTGATAAGAGCCATGCCGCCGGGGTTGAGGTGGTTGGGCTTGTTCTCCGTCGGGTCTGTGACCGACTGGATGACGGGGCCTGTGGCGCCTGACTGTTCGAAGGCGTGGATGACACAGCTTTCGATGGCGCGGCGCGCACCGTCGCCCTGGGTGAGGTTGACGGACACTTTGAGACGGTCGGCGGGGATGTTATGCCCCAGGTCGTTGGCCAGGACGCTGCCCTGGATGCCGATGGAACTGCGGAAGAAGGGGGTCACGATGTTGTTGCCTTCGGCGGCTGCCCGGGCGCATTCGTCGAGGAAGGTCTTGATGAACGCGGTGCCGTCGACGTTCTTCGTCGCGATCTCGCGGGCGGCTATGCGGGCGACGATGTCGTCCACGCCGAGGGTTGCCGTGACTTGCGCGGTGAGATAATAGTCGTTCTCGATTTCTTTTGTCAGCTCATTCAGATGAGCGATTGCATTGATAGTGCTCATGGTACTTTTTGTTTTATTGTTAATATTAGAAACTCCGGGACCGTACGTACAGACACAAAAAAGCGTGAGATGCCGTTTACGCTTATCTTACCAATCAGGTCTTCGCATTACCTTTACTGAAGATAAGCAACAG
>NZ_QREV01000124.1 GCF_003363715.1 Parabacteroides acidifaciens | reverse complement strand
CTCAAGCTCTCCCTCTGTTTATAGAGGGAGTACCCGCGATAGCGGGGGAGGGAGTTCTTACACTACATGTTCACAGTATCTGAACTTACCACTTCACAGTCCGTGAACTTACCGCTTCATGGTCCATGAACTTACCGGTTCATAGACCATGAACAACTCGGATCAGAGTTCGCCGGGACGCTCATAGCCGGGGACGTCGCCTACCTTGATAATTTCGGGATAGTCGTATGAACGGGGTTCTTTGAGTAATGTGCCGGAGTTGCTGCTACATTGTGTCGTCACCCTAACATACCACTTCCCCTCCGTCACCGCCGCCGGCAGAACAAACTGCAGCTTAGTCGGCGAGTTGGGCGACAAACTCTTGGGGGCTACAAAGACAGTTGTGGCAGTGTCTTTTTCGCTCGTAAAGAGAATGCCGACGCTCGCATCGTCCCCCTTCACGGCGAGGCGCATACCGCTGATAAGGGCCATGCCGCTGGGGTTGAGGTGGTTGGGCTTGTTCTCCGTCGGGTCTGTGACCGATTGGATGACGGGGCCTGTGGCGCCTGACTGCTCGAAGGCGTGGATGACACAGCTTTCGATGGCACGGCGCGCACCGTCGCCCTGGGTGAGGTTGACGGACACTTTGAGGCGGTCGGCGGGGATGTTATGCCCCAGGTCGTTGGCCAGGACGCTGCCCTGGATGCCGATGGAGCTGCGGAAGAAGGGGGTCACGATGTTGTTGCCTTCGGCGGCTGCCCGGGCGCATTCGTCGAGGAAGGTCTTGATGAACGCGGTGCCGTCGACGTTCTTCGTCGCGATCTCGCGGGCGGCTATGCGGGCGACGATGTCGTCCACGCCGAGGGTTGCCGTGACTTGCGCGGTGAGATAGTAGTCGTTCTCGATTTCTCTTGTCAGCTCATTCAGATGAGCGATTGCATTGATTGTGCTCATGATACTTTTTGATTTATCGTTAATATTAGAAACTCCGGGACCGTACGTACAGACACAAAAAAAGCGTGAGATGCCGTTTACGCTTATCTTACCAATCAGGTCTTCGCATTACCTTTACTGAAGATAAGCAACAG
>NZ_QREV01000123.1 GCF_003363715.1 Parabacteroides acidifaciens | reverse complement strand
TGAAGAAACAATTTGTGAAAATTTTACCCTTTTTCATGACCCTAATTTTTTTATGCAATTAATAAACCCTATACTCTGTGAGAACTTTTCCCTCGGTTAAGACCCTCATCAAAACCTCTTGTTTCTCGTTGACAATGCAAATGTATGGCAGTAAATCGGATCCTGCAATAGTTTTACGTGTAATAAATGTTAAACACATCAAAATAGTTGGAGAAAGTATCAAATAAAGGGTTGAAAATCTCTCAAAAGGGTGTAAAACTATCATGCCTGCCCTTTGTATTGATAGGAATGACTGTCTTTTATGCATCGGTGAAAGTCTCAATTACAATAGTATAAGTATCATGGTGCATGATTATCTTTTGTCTTCTTTTGGCAGGCGGTAAAAATATCACAATAGGCGGTGAACGTATTATCAAGGGTGTTTTCTGTGAGGCTTTTGATGTTTGCCTTTTATGTTCTTTCTTTTTATAGTACAGCTGTATGATATTTTTGTTTTTGTGTGTCCGGGTGTAGAGATGCACGGCTGTGCATCTCTAATATGTACAAACCATTATTTGTCGGTGTATGGGGCAGTACAAAACTGCCCTGTTCCTGCGCTTGACGCGGGATCGCATTAAAATCGACCGTATAAACAACTGATTGATAAGGTTTGTTCTTTTGCGGTCCCGCGTCAAGCGCGGGGACAAGGGTGTTTTGACACACCGCCACGGTTAAACCCGGATAATCTTCATTTGTTCTTTTGTTCTTCTGTCTAAGATTTACAGACAAGCTATTTATCTCTGTCTGGACGTTTACTTTTTGATTCATATATTATATCATGCGTTGTATTTGCGTCATGGTGATAGGCGATCCTATCTTGGCTTTTTGTAATTTGCTGATTGTCTGAAAATTAGCAAATTTTGTAATGTGCAATACTATCAAAATGAGTGGTAGGGCTATCACGGAGAATCGCATATTTACAAAAAAAGTGGCGCACACTCGGAACAATCCGAATGTGCGCCTATTGCATATAAAAAAATTGAGGGCAAATTATCCGACTGTAACATACTGAATAACAGTACCCCAGTC
>NZ_QREV01000122.1 GCF_003363715.1 Parabacteroides acidifaciens | reverse complement strand
TATAAAAAACAATTTAACAACGAAGAGTTTGATCCTGGCTCAGGATGAACGCTAGCGACAGGCTTAACACATGCAAGTCGAGGGGCAGCACGAGGTAGCAATACTTTGGTGGCGACCGGCGCACGGGTGAGTAACGCGTATGCAACCTACCTATCAGAGGAGGATAGCCCGGCGAAAGTCGGATTAATACTCCATAAAACAGGGGTTCCACATGGAAATATTTGTTAAAGAAGCAATTTGCTGATAGATGGGCATGCGTTCCATTAGGCAGTTGGCGGGGTAACGGCCCACCAAACCGACGATGGATAGGGGTTCTGAGAGGAAGGTCCCCCACATTGGTACTGAGACACGGACCAAACTCCTACGGGAGGCAGCAGTGAGGAATATTGGTCAATGGCCGCGAGGCTGAACCAGCCAAGTCGCGTGAAGGATGAAGGATCTATGGTTTGTAAACTTCTTTTATAGGGGAATAAAGTGCACCACGTGTGGTGTTTTGTATGTACCCTATGAATAAGCATCGGCTAACTCCGTGCCAGCAGCCGCGGTAATACGGAGGATGCGAGCGTTATCCGGATTTATTGGGTTTAAAGGGTGCGTAGGTGGTAAATTAAGTCAGCGGTGAAAGTTTGTGGCTCAACCATAAAATTGCCGTTGAAACTGTTTTACTTGAGTGTGTTTGAGGTAGGCGGAATGCGTGGTGTAGCGGTGAAATGCATAGATATCACGCAGAACTCCAATTGCGAAGGCAGCTTACTAAACCATAACTGACACTGAAGCACGAAAGCGTGGGGATCAAACAGGATTAGATACCCTGGTAGTCCACGCAGTAAACGATGATTACTAGGAGTTTGCGATAGACAGTAAGCTCTACAGCGAAAGCGTTAAGTAATCCACCTGGGGAGTACGCCGGCAACGGTGAAACTCAAAGGAATTGACGGGGGCCCGCACAAGCGGAGGAACATGTGGTTTAATTCGATGATACGCGAGGAACCTTACCCGGGTTTGAACGTAGGGAGACGATAGTGGAAACATTATTTTCAGCAATGACTGCCTACGAGGTGCTGCATGGTTGTCGTCAGCTCGTGCCGTGAGGTGTCGGCTTAAGTGCCATAACGAGCGCAACCCTTATCACTAGTTACTAACAGGT
>NZ_QREV01000121.1 GCF_003363715.1 Parabacteroides acidifaciens | reverse complement strand
GACAGGGCATAGAACGTATAGGTTCCGGCTGTCAGGAACATCTCTTCTTCTCCGTTTTTTACCGCCAGGCCTCCGCCTTCCGCAGCCAAATAATCCCGGCAGGACTGTGGCGCGGCAGCGGGCTGACTGATTGACGGCTGCATATAGGCCCGGATCGTGACATTCACATCCTTCCGAAGGGCTTGCGTCGTGGCCGCTTCACCCGGCGTTTCCGGTACACCTTCATCCCCAGCCTTTGTCTCGACTAAGTCGATCCTGCCGCTAAACGACACGCCAATCTTTTCCTCCGGCTGAACAGAAGGAATCTCTTCTTTCAGAATCTCCTCCCCGGAGGAACAGGAGAACAAAAGAAGGAAGGCCAATAATGGGCCGGCGATTATGGATGGATGTTGTTGCACGGTTGTTTTATTTGATATTAAAAAATAATGGTAAATGATGATTTATCGGTGTGTCGCTATGTTTGTATTACCGGACGCAGATTTCGCAGACGACGCAGACGAACGCAGATCATTAATTGTTTTAAAAGAAAATAAGTCTGCGTTCCTCTGCGTTATCTGCGCCCGTCTGCGTCCGGTAAATACGAGCAAACGCACCGATAAATCAGCATTCATTCGCCCTATCTGTTATTAGCTACCTACGTTATCCGGTTCTGTCGGGGTCAGGTTGCCACCACCGTCACCGAGTGTACCATCTGTCCAATCTGCTACCGTTGCACCCGTAAAGGTGATACCGTTGGCTTTCAGGGTGGCCGTATAGGTGTATTGTTTGCCGGATTCAAAACCGCCTGACGGATATTTCAGTTGGGTGGTATAGGTCCGTTCTCCCCCATCTTCCGATTCTCCCGTGTTCTGCACTTTAACCCTTAGGGTGACCGTGGGAACAGGGGTACCTGTTGCATCAATTAATGGAAGCATAATGTAAGAGACTGTTGCTTTATTCTCTGCAACTTCTCCACAGGTCATTTTTACAGGATTATCAGCATCGACAGATGTTGCCGGTGCTATTACTCCCGTTGACAGTGTCATTTTACACAAGTTACTTGAATTGGGACTTGGTATCTTCGGAGGCGTAATCTTTGCGGAGTCGCCGCTTGGCATCCAGCCTTTTAAGGTAATTCCGTTATTGGTTCCCGATTCTATATTTATGACAATTTTTACCGCCTTTCTTTCAA
>NZ_QREV01000120.1 GCF_003363715.1 Parabacteroides acidifaciens | reverse complement strand
GACAGGGCATAGAACGTATAGGTTCCGGCTGTCAGGAACATCTCTTCTTCTCCGTTTTTTACCGCCAGGCCTCCGCCATCCGCAGCCAGATAATCCCGGCAGGACTGTGGCGCGGCAGCGGGCTGACTGATTGACGGCTGCATATAGGCCCGAATCGTGACATTCACATCCTTCCGAAGGGCTTGCGTTTCCGGTGTACCTTCATTTCCAGCCTTTGTCTCGACTAAATCGATCCTGCCGCTAAACGACACGGCGATCTTTTCCTCCGGTTGAACAGGAGGAATCTCTTCTTTCAGAATCTCCTCCCCGGAGGAGCAGGAGAACAAAAGAAGAAGGGCCAATAATAGGCCGGCGATTATGGATGGATGTTGTTGCACGGTTGTTTAATTTGATATTAAAAAATAATGGTAAATGATGATTTAGCAGTGAGTTGCAGAGGCCTCGTAGGGGCGGTTCGCGAACCGCCCAAAAGCCCTGTAAGGGCGACAGATCATAGCCCAAGGCGTGAGCCTTGGGTTTAAATAGGACCACCTCCCGTCTTCGAGCCCTGTAAGGGCGATACCTTGTGACACAGGATGTTACCTGTGCCGCCCTTACAGGGCTAAGAGGGGGGGAGGGAGACGTTTCCTTAACCCAAGGCTCACGCCTTGGGCTGAGATCTGCCGGGCTTACAGCCCTAAGACTATGTCGCTAAATCATCATTCATTCGCCCTATCTGTTTAACTGCCACTATTACCATCTGTGTTATCCGGTTCTGTCGGGGTTAAGTTGCCTTCACCATTCTCGAATGTTACCGGATTCCAATTTGTTACCGTTGCACCCGTAAAGGTGATGCCGTTGGCTTTCAGGGTGGCCGTGTAGGTATATTGTTTGCCGGATTCAAAACCGCCTGACGGATATTTTAGTTGGGTGGTATAGGTCCGTTCTCCCCCTTCTGTTTCTCCCGTGTTCTGCACTTTAACCCTTAGGGTGACTGTGGGAACAGGCTCATTACTTTCATCAATTAATGGAAGCATAATGTAAGAGACTGTTGCCTTATTCTCTGCAACTTCTCCACAGGTCATTTTTACAGGATTATCAGCATCGACAGATGTTGCCGGTGCTATTACTCCGGTTGACAGTGTCATTTTGCACAAGTTGCTTGCATTGGGACTTGGTACCTTCGGAGGCGTAATCTTGGCGGAGTCGCCGCTTTCCATCCAGCCTTTTAAGGTAATTCCGTTATTGGTTCCCGATACTATATTTATGACAATTTTTACCGCCTTTCTTTCAAATTTCAATTCAACATTCTGTTTGTCTGGCGTCCCTGTTATCGCTTTACTTTCTGATTTTGCCCAAAGATAGTTGAACCCGTTACTT